>JAZLLU010000012.1:0-142781 GCA_045598285.1 Lachnospiraceae bacterium
CTATGCTTATTTCTTTTGTCATTAAACTCCAAAATAAATATGCCCTATCTGTTTTTGATAGGGCATAATTTCTAAAAACTATATTTGTGTTTGCGAGCTGCCTCTGATTTTTTTCTTCTCTTTACTCCTGGTTTCTCATAAAATTCTCTTTTTCTGATTTCTTGTTGAATACCAGCTTTAGCACAATTTCTTTTAAAACGTCTAAGAGCGCTATCGATTGATTCGCCTTCTTTTACGATAACATTTGACATAAGCTTAAAGCCAACCTCCCTCCAAATTTGGACTCTTCTCATAAAAGGCTTATTAATTATAAACTCTTAAAAAAATATAGTCAATAATTTATTTGATTCTAAAGATTTTATCCCTTGGTTCGGGGCCAAGCATCAAAACAGCAGCTAAATTTCCTCGCTTGCCATTAGTGAATCTGTGCGAGAATAACAAATCTGGATTACAATTTGTACAAATGTCCGTTACATGAATATTTTCTGGCAAAATACCACTATTAAGCAAAGTATATTCTATTGCTTTCCAAAGACTAAGCTGATAATGATCCTTATCTTTACCTTGAATAAAAATATTTTTCATTTCGTTTTCACTATAAACAAAATTAAACTGTTCAAATAAATCTTTCGATACCTCATAACAGTCTTGGCATATAGATGGCCCAATTACGCATATAATATCTTCAGGATTTGAGCCAAAGTTTTCATTCATCAAAGAAATAGCATTAGCACTAATTTGACCTAAAGTCCCTTTCCAACCAGAATGTACTAACCCAATAGCTTCCTTAACAGGGTCATAAAAATACACTGGCACACAATCAGCAACTAAAATACAAAGACCTAAACCTTTAGTATTAGTTACAAATCCATCAACGCCTTCTTTATCGCGTTCCCTATTAAATCCTTTGCCTTTATCATCTTCATTAACAACCCTAATATTAGTCGAATGAATTTGATTTGTAATTACTAAATTGTTGGGATTAATATTAATAGCTTTTGTAAACTCTTGATAATTTAACATAACATTTTCTTTAGAATCTGCCGTTGAAAGACCAAGATTCATGCTCTTAAAATACCCTTTACTAACCCCACCAAATTTTGTTGAAAAAGCATTTTTTAGGTTTTTGAAATTATTAAGTGCATCAAAAGTAAAATAATAAACTTTTCCGTTTTTATTTAATATAGTTTCATTATTCTTTTGTGGTGTGTATTTAATATCTATCTTCATATATCTACCAGGCATTTTTTATATGCTCGATTTTATCTCCTGTAATTAAGATACAATCAAATCTAACAAAACTATCTATCTTATATCCATTCTTTTTCATATATCCAAGAGCTGCTTTTCTTAAGTTTTGAATCTTTTGTTTAGTAATAGCGAAATTAGCTCCACCAAACTTATCATCTTTTCGATATTTAACCTCAGCAAAAACTAAATCATTAGTATCACTATCAAGTGCAATAATATCGATTTCAAGATGTCTAAAATAATAATTTCTATCTAGAATTGTATATCCTAAATTTACGAAATATTCGCAAGCTATATCTTCGTAAAAATTACCAACTTCTTTTTTGTTCATACTAAAAATGGATAAAAGATCTCCTGTGAATATCAAGCATACCATATTCTTTTATGGCTTCTATATGAGCTTTTGTTCCATAACCCTTATTTGATGCAAATCCATATTCTGGATGAAGTTTATCATATTCAAACATAATATGGTCTCTAGTAACTTTTGCAATAATTGAACCAGCTGCTATAGATACGCTTTTAGCGTCTCCTTTAATAATTCCTTCTTGAGGAATTATTAGTTCAGGAATTTTAACTGCATCAGCTAAAATAAAATCGGGCTTAATCCTATTTGTATTTTCGTCCAAATCAAATTCAGTAAAAGATTTAACAAGATCATGTGTTTCAACAGATGTATCTAAAGATTTCGTATCTGCTAGATTATTAATAGCTTTATGCATAGCTAAATATGTTGCTTGCAAAATATTTATTTCATCAATAATTTTAGCACCAACAATTCCTACACCAACCGCGACTGCTCTTGACAAAATATCTTTATAAATTATTTCTCTCTTCTTTTCAGACAATTTTTTTGAATCATTTAAGAACAAAATTTCATTATCTGAATTTTGCCAATCTAATATAACGGCTCCAGCTACAACAGGCCCAGCAAAAGGTCCTCTTCCGGCTTCATCAATTCCGCAAATAAGAGCGCAGCTTTGATGGCTACGCTCATATTCTTTCATCACATCTAATCTTTTAAGTTCATCCTCAAGATTAAATTTCATTAACTAATTTTTTCCTCATTAATATCTGATAAGTTTACACTTATAAGGCTTGAAACACCTTTTTCTTGCATAGTAATTCCATATAATCTGTCAGCAGCTTCCATAGTTCCACGTCTGTGAGTAATTACAATGAATTGAACATCTTTTGAAAGCTTATGTAAATAATCAGCAAAACGAGTAATATTTGCATCGTCTAAGGCCGCTTCAATTTCGTCTAATATACAAAACGGAGATGGTTTAAGATTTTGAATTGCAAACAATACCGCAATAGCTGTTAAAGCTTTCTCACCACCTGAAAGTTGCATCATGTTTTGAAGTTTCTTTCCTGGAGGCTGAGCAACAATAGAAATTCCTGCATCTAAAACGTCAACATCTTCTTCAAGTTCAATAGTACCATGTCCACCACCGAACATCTCAACAAATACTCTACCAAACTCTTCTTTAATCTTCTTAAATTCTATATTGAACTGATTACGCATTTGCTTATCTAAATCTTTAATAATCTTAACAAGGTCAGCCTCTGCTTTAAGTAAATCGTTATATTGATTAGATAAGAATTCATGTCTTTCGCTAACTTCTTTGTATTCTTCAATAGCTCCAAGATTAATAACGCCAAGACCTCTAATACTATTTTTAATTGATGTAATCTTTTCACGCATGTCTTTTGTGTCTGTTAAAGATTCATCTCTTAAACCTAAAGCACTATTATAAGTAAGCTCATATTCTTCCCAAATATAGCTAGATTTATTTTCAAAACGTTCTTCTAATTTTTCTCGTGTAGATATAAGTCTAAATAATTCCTTGTCTAAACTTGCAACTTTATCAGAATATTCTTCACGTTTATCAATAAATCCTTTATGGCTTCCACTTTGTTCACTCTTAACAGATTCAACGGCAGCCAATTGAGTTGAAAGTTCTTCTTTTTGCTTATCAGCATCTTCAATAGCTCTCTTAATATCTTCAATTTCGTCTTTTTTGCTATTTGCATTATTAATTGAATTTTCGCTGTTAGACTTAACTGATTCTAAATCTGCATTAAGTTTATTAAGATCGTTTTCAAGACGAATAATAGCATTTACTAAATAACTGTTTTGCTCAGTAAGTTTAGAATTTTCAACTTTCATATTTTGAGCAATTAAGCTTTGTTGTGCTTCTGCTTCTTTAAGTTCAACTAATTTTTGTTCAAAATCAACAATGTCTTGTTTAATTTTCTCGTTTTCACCTGCATTAGCTTCAAGCTCATCATTAAGAGAATTATTTTCATTGTTAACCATTGTTGTTTGTTCATCAATGGTTTCGTTTTCTTTATTGATATTTTCAAAATTACCTAATAATTCTTCGTTTTTCTTATTTGCCTGTTCAAGGTTTAGTCTTACAGTATTAAGGTAAATTCTCTTTTCTTGAATTTCAGCCGTTAAATCGTTAATTTCGGCCTCATATTTAGCTTTATCCGACGTTTTAAGTTCAATATTCTTTTCATGGTCCGAAGCTTGCTTAGTTAAGTCAATAAGAAGTGCTTCAAGTTCTTCTATTTCACGTCTTCTTCCTAAAAGATTTGATTTATTTTTAAATGAACCACCTGAAATAGCACCACCTCTGTTTAACAATTCACCTTCAAGTGTAACGATAATTAATGAATAATTATTCTTTCTTGCTAAAACAAGTGCATTATCAATAGTATCAACAACAATAATTCTTCCTAATAAATATTTTGCTACGCCTTCATACTTTTCATCAACATTTACAAGGCTACTAGCAAGTCCAAGTACGCCACGTTCATCTAATACTTCAGTATTTTTAAATTCACCACGACCTGTAACAGCTTTAAGTGGAAGGAAAGTTGCTCTACCTAATTTGTTTTTCTTTAAATATTCAATAGTTTCTTTTGCAGTATTTTCTGTATCAGTAACAATATTTTGAATATTTCCACCTAGAGCAGTTTCAATAGCAATCTCATATTTTTTATCTACTTTAATGATATCTGCAACTACACCATGAATTCCATGTTTAGTCTCTTTAAGCTTCATTACCTCTCTTATCGAGTTGCCATATCCTTCATATCTTTCTGTGATATTTTTTAAAGATTCAAGTTTAGTTTCATTTGCAACTTTTTGTTCTTTTGCAACCCAAAGTTCCATATTAGATTTAGCAATTTCAGCATCAGCAGCATTAAAAGCTTTATTTTTTTCATCGAGTTCTTTTTGAATCTCATCTACATCAGTCTGAGCATTATTGAATTCTTCGTTTAATTCTTTTAATTTTTCTTCTTGAAGACTTCTGTCAGAATTAAATTTTTCTAAATCTTCATTTAATTCTTCTCTACGTTTTGCCATCTGTTCCATGATAGTATCAAGACGTTCTCTTCTGGCAATAATTTCACCCTTTGAATTAACAAGAGCAATAAGTTTTTCTTTGCATTGTTCAATCTTATTCCTTATTTCTTCACTTTCATTTTGAATTTCTAAAACTTTACTATCTTGATCATTTGAAAGTGAAATAGCATTAGTAAGAGCTTTTTGATTTTTATTTTTTTCTTCTTCTAGTTTATTCTTTTCTTCTGTTGCATTAATAATAGCATCTGTAAGTTCTTTAGCTCTTTCTTTATATCTATCATCAGCATCATTAGCAGAATTGATTTGTTCTTCTAATACTTTAATTTGACCTACTAAAGTTTCTTTGACAATATCTCCTTGAGAAATTTGTGATTTAATATCATCAATTTGCTTATCAAGTTCAAGAATATTTTCGCTTAACTTTTCATATTCAGCTTTAGCGTTTTCAAATTCTTGTTTAGCATCTTCTAAATCTTTAGCAGCAATAACTTCTTTTTCTTTATAATCTTTAATTTTAGATTTGATATCTCCGTTTTCACAAAGAAAAAGGTTAATATCATATTTTTTAAGTTCATCTCTAAACTTAACATATTTATCAGCTGCTTCGCTTTGTTTTTTAAGCGGACCAACTTGACGATTTAATTCACCTAAAATATCTTTTACACGTGAAATATTTAGACGCTCGTTTTCAAGTTTTCTAAGAGCAATAGTTTTTCTCTTTTTGTACTTAACAATACCTACTGCCTCGTCAAAAAGTTCTCTGCGTTCTTCTGGTTTTCCTTGTAAAATCTTATCAATTTGTCCCTGACCAATAATAGAATATCCTTCTTTACCAATACCTGTATCATAAAGAAGTTCTTGCACATCACGAAGTCTACAAACAGAGCCATTAATCATATATTCGCTCTCACCAGAACGATATACTCGTCTGGAAATTGTAACTTCATCAAATTCTAATTTTAATTTGTGATCTGAATTGTCTAATGTAATAGATACAAAAGCAAACCCTAGAGGCTTTCTATTTGCAGTACCTGCAAAAATTACATCTTCCATCTTTGAACCACGAAGTTGTTTAATTTTTTGTTCGCCTAAAACCCATCTAACGGCATCAGCAACATTACTTTTACCTGAACCATTAGGACCTACAATTCCAGTGATTCCATCCGGAAAATCAAATACAATTTTTCTAGCAAAACTTTTAAAGCCTTGTATTTCAATATTTTTTAAATACATATCAACCTCTGTTATTTTGTAATTTCTTTATAGCAACTTCCGCAGCGGATTGTTGCGCTGCTTTTTTTGATTTGCCAGTACCTCTTCCAATTTCTTCATCATTTAGGAATACTGCAATTTCAAAAAGTTTATCATGTGATGGACCTTTTTCACTTACTAATTCATAACGAAGTGTATTGCTTACATCTTGTTGAGCAATTTCCTGTAATTTAGTTTTGGCATCAAAAAATAGCGTTTTATTTTCTAAAGCTTTAATTAAAAATTTATTGATGAAATTTTTAACGATAGCATTATCATTAGAATCTAAGTAAATAGCTGCAACTAAAGCTTCAAAAGCATCAGATGTTATAGAAGATCTTTTATCTCCACCTGAACTTTTTTCGCCTTTTCCCATTCTTAAATATTTACCTAAATTAATCGCTTTTGCACATTCAGCAAGACTTTTCTCACATACCATAGCCGCTCTTAATTTAGTCATATCTCCTTCAGGGAAAGAATCATATTTACTAAACAAATAATCACTAACATAAAATTCGATTATAGCATCACCAAAAAACTCTAATCTTTCGTTATCAATCGAACCTTCAAGATTTTTACCTTTATTTTCGTTAACAAAAGAACTATGAGTAAGTGCTGTTGTTAATAAATCTTTATTGATGAAGCTATAGCCGATTTTATTTTCTAAATCGGTATAATCAAACATAATTACTTAATTGAATTTTTTATTTGTTCAGCTGCATCACCAACAGTGAGAATTTTTTCAGCTGTGCTATCGTCAATACTAATATTAAAAGCATCTTCAATTTCAAGAATAATTTGGAAAATATCTAACGAATCAGCTCCTAAATCATCAATAAATTTTGTTTCAACAGTTATTGAATCTTTTTCGATTTTTAAAACACCCGCTATAATTTCTTGTAATTTTTCAAATTCCATAACTTACTCCTTATTGTTTATATTTGATTCAATTTTATTTGCAATATCAGCTTCCTTAAAAGAAGCACATTGCAAAATTGAATTCTTTATTTCAGCAGCTTTAGAGCTTCCATGAGGCTTTACAACTAAATTTGTAAGTCCTAAGAATGGAGCGCCACCGTATTCATCAACGGAAAACTCTTTAAGCATCGCTTTCAAGTCTTTTTTAATAAGCAAGGCGCCAATCTTTGTTTTAAAAGACCCCATCATAACACCTTTTAACTTTGTGATAAGTGACTGTGCAACGCCTTCAAAAGTTTTAAGAATAACATTTCCTACGAAGGCATCACAAACGACCACATCAACTAAACCTTCAGTAATACCACGACTTTCAACATTACCAACAAAATTAAGATTAGCTTCTTTAAGAAGTGGATATGTTTCCTTTGTAAGCGCATTACCTTTTTCTTCTTCTTCACCTATACTAACAAGACCAACTCTCGGATTTTTAACGCCAATAACGTTTTCCATATAAATAGAACCCATTTTTGCAAATTGTAATAGCATAGAAGAACGTGCGTCAACATTAGCTCCACAATCAATAATAAGAGCCGGTCCTTTAAGAGTTGGCACCATAAAAGAAAGAGCTGGCCTTTCAATACCAGTAATTCTACCAATAATTACTTGACCACCAACTAATAAAGCCCCTGTAGATCCACATGATACAAATGCATCAGCTTCACCATTTTTAACAGAATAAAGGCCCTTAACCATTGATGAATCTTTTTTTGCTTTAATCGCTGCAACAGGAGCTTCTGAGTTTTCTATTACTGTTTCGCAATGAATTATTTCAATACGATTTGTATCAAAATTATATTTAGATAGCTCATCTTTTAATAAGCTTTCATTTCCAAATAACTTAACGCGAATATATTCGTTTTCATTAACTGCTAAGACAGCACCTTTTACTTGCTCTTTTGGTGCAAAATCTCCACCCATAGCGTCTAACGCTACGACAGTTTCATTATTATTACTCATGTATCATCCTCCAAAAACTTTATTTATTTTACTAAAAAATACCCTATTTTTCAATAAAAAAGCCAATTTTTGACCTTGAAAGAGCTAAATGTGTGTATTATAATTACATTACTTTAAAGTAATAAAGTAAACATATGAAAGAAGGTAAAAATATGGCTTTAAAAAATGCATATTTAAAAAGAGTTTATAATGATTTAGCAACTAGATGTGCTAATGAAAAAGAGTTTCTGCAGGCAGTAGAGGAAGTTTTTGAATCCTTAGAACCAGTAGTTAAAAAACACCCTGAATACGAAGAAAATGGCATAATGGAGCGCTTAGTCGAACCTGAAAGAGTTATTCTATTTAGAGTTCCTTGGGTTGATGATAGTGGAAAAGTTAGAGTAAATCGCGGATATAGGGTTCAATTTAACTCTGCAATTGGTCCATATAAAGGTGGGCTTCGTTTTCATCCAAGTGTAAATCTTTCAGTAATGAAATTCCTAGGATTTGAACAAATATTTAAGAATTCTCTTACTACCCTTCCTATGGGTGGTGGAAAAGGCGGGTCTGATTTTGACCCTAAAGGGAAATCTGATAATGAAGTAATGCGTTTTTGCCAAAGCTATATGAGTGAACTTTATAGACATATAGGTGCCGACACAGACGTACCAGCTGGCGATATAGGTGTTGGCGCTCGTGAAGTTGGTTATCTTTTTGGTGAATATAAGCGTTTAGCTAATGAATTTACTGGAGTTCTTACTGGCAAAAAAGTAGGCTCAGGCGGATCACTTATTAGAAAACAAGCTACAGGCTATGGCCTTTGTTACTTCACAAACGAAGTACTTAAAGCTAACGGCACTTCATTCGAAGGCAAAAAAGTAATTGTATCCGGAGCTGGAAACGTTGCTATATATGCAGCTGAAAAAGCTAGCGCACTTGGAGGAAAAGTAATAGCGATGTGCGATTCAAACGGTTATGTTTACGATCCAGATGGCATAAAACTAGATACAATTAAGGACATTAAAGAGGTAAGAAGAGCTAGAATTAAAGAATATGTTAATGTACATAAAGGTGCAACATATAAAGATGGATGTTCAGGTATATGGAAAGTTAAATGCGATATTGCCCTTCCATGCGCTACACAAAACGAAATTAATGAAGCTAGCGCTAATGCATTAATTAAAAACGGCGTTATGTGCCTTTGCGAAGGAGCAAATATGCCTTGTACTCCAGAAGCTATCGCCGCACTTCAAAAAGCTGGCGTACTCTTCGGACCTGCTAAAGCTGCTAATGCTGGCGGCGTAGCAACATCAGGCTTAGAAATGACACAAAATAGCGAACGAATCTATTGGTCTGAAGAAGAAGTAGATGAAAAACTCCACTCAATAATGATTAATATATATAAATCATGCGAAGCAGCAGCTAAAGAAGCTGGAAAGAAAGGCAACCTCGCCGTAGGCGCTAACGTAGCCGGCTTCTTAAAAGTAGCCGACGCAATGCTCTGGCAAGGAGTATGTTAATTTTTAGTGCTCGCATCCCGCACGAACTTTTTTTAGACGCTTTAAATATGCGCTAAAAAAAGTTGTGACGGCTATGCTCACTCAATTAATAACGAGCGGAGCCGTCGGATTCGTTATCGGCGAGTTGGAACCCGAGCCAGGAACGAATTCGTACGGTCCGCGAGTATAATAAAAAAATAAAAAAGGCTCTGGTGTGATAACCAGAGCCTTTAAGTTTTTAATCAAACTTAAGCTTCTTCTTTAGCTATGATAGTACGTTTGTTATAAGAACCACAGCTCTTGCAAACCATATGTGGCATTACTAATTCACCACATGTTGGACATTTAGCAAGAGAAGGAACTGACATTTTCCAGTTAGCTCTTCTTTTATCTCTTCTAGCTTTAGAAGTTTTATTTTTTGGGCAAATACTCATATTTACGCACCTCCCTTATAATCAGTCGACCTTGATATTTTACTAGTCTAATTAAGGATTGTCAACAAAAAACTTAACTATTTTGCTAACTTTTTAGTATCTCTTGCAATCATTAATTCTTCGTTTGTAGGTACTACTAAAACCTTAACTTTTGAGTCTGGAGTTGAAATAATAGTTTCTTCGCCACGAATATTATTTTTCTCTTCATCAATAGTGATTCCGAGATATCCTAAATTCTTGCAAACTCCACTTCTTACAGTCTTATCATTTTCGCCGATTCCTGCAGTAAATACGATAGCATTGACGCCGTTCATAATTGCAACATAAGCGCCGACGTATGAAACAACTCTATGAATAAAAGCGTCCTTCGCGAGTTTAGCTTGCTCATTACCTTCTGCTATCGCATTGTCGATATCACGAAAGTCAGAAGAAACGCCTGAAAGTCCTAAAACACCACTCTTCTTATTTAAAATAGTCATAACTTCGTCTAATCCAAGACCTTCTTTTTTAGCAAGTAACTCCATAGCACCTGGATCAACTTCGCCAGAACGTGTTCCCATAATAAGTCCCATTAAAGGAGTAAGTCCCATTGAAGTATCCACAGATTTACCACCATCGACAGCACAAATAGATGCACCGTTTCCTAAATGGCAAACAACAATTTTAGCTTTGTTATAATCAAGGCCTAAAATTTCTGCCGTTCTTTTAGATACAAAATCATGACTCACACCGTGGAAACCGTATTTTCTAATACCATATTTTTGATAATATTCATAAGGAATGCCGTACACAAAAGCTTCTGCAGGCATAGTTTGATGAAAAGCTGTATCGAATGCACCAACATTAGGAACGCCTGGCATAAGTTCTTTGCAAGCTCTAATACCAATTAGGTTTGCAGGATTATGAAGAGGTGCTAAATCGTTGCATTCTTCGATAGCTTCTAAAACTTCGTCAGTAATTAAAGTAGATTTAGCAAATTTTTCACCACCATGAACAACTCTGTGTCCAACAGCATCAATTTCGCTTAATTCTTTAATAACACCATTTTCTAGGTCCGTTAAAGCATTAATAACAAGCTCAACACTCTTTTTATGTGTTGGTTGGTCAATATTGCTAACTTGCTTTTCACAGCCAGTTTTTTGATATGTAAACATTCCATCAATTCCAATACGTTCGCAAAGACCTTTTGCTAAAACATTTTCAGTTTCAGAATCGATAAGTTGATATTTAAGTGACGAACTACCACAATTAATAACTAAAATTTTCATTTTAATACTCCTCTATATTTATATTATTTACTAGCGTTTTGAGCCTGTACAGCTGTGATAGCAACAGTACCAACGATATCATCAGCATAGCAACCTCTACTTAAATCATTTACAGGCATAGAAAGTCCTTGAAGAATAGGTCCATAAGCATTTGCTTTAGCAAGTCTTTGAACTAACTTATAACCAATATTTCCAGATTCAAGATCAGGGAAAATAAGTGTGTTAGCATGTCCCGCAACTTGGCTACCTGGACTTTTTAGTTCGCCTACTTCAGGAACGATTGCTGCATCTAATTGAAGTTCTCCATCAATATCATATTGCGGATATTTTTCTTTAGCTTTAATTGCAGCATTTGCAACCATAGTAACTCTATCATTTTTAGCACTTCCCTTAGTTGAAAAACTAAGAAGTGCAACTTTAGCTTTATCGCCAACGAAAGTTTCAAAACTTTCTGCTGAAAGACCAGCTGTTTCAGCCATCTTATCTTCATCATTATCAGGGCTTACTGCGCAGTCAGCAAATAAGAAAAGTCCGTTTTCACCTAATTCGCAATTAGGTACTTCAACAACGAAGAATCCAGAAACACCACTAATACCAGGTTTTGTTTTAAGAAGTTGAAGAGCTGGACGAATTGTGTTTCCTGTAGAGTGACATGCACCGCTTACAGCACCATCAGCATCACCGCATTTGCACATAAGGCAAGCGTAATACATATAATCTTTTTCCATTTGCTCTTTTGCACTTTCAGGTGTTACACCTTTAGCGCCACGAAGTTCTACAAACTTATCAATATATTTTTGCTTATTAGGATCATTGAAAGGATCAACTATCTTCGCACCAGTAATATCAAAGCCTTTAGAATTTTCTTCAATTTCTTCTGGAGTTCCGATAATTACAAGATTTGCAATATCAAGTTTCAAAATCTTTTCAGCAGCTTCAAAAGTTCTTTTGTCCATAGGTTCAGGTAGAACAATTGTCTTTTTATCTGCCTTTGCCTGTGCAAACATCTTATCAATAAAACCCATTTTAATTACCTCTTTTCTTTATTAAAAATTAAATAACATACCTTAAAAATTATAATCTTTATTTAAATAATTACAACACCTTGATTGTATGGATTTTTTAAATCTGAATTAAATTTATTCATTGCAACCATCCTATACATTTCATCAGCTGCAATATTTTGCATAAGCATCTTATCTGGTTCACTTTCAAAAGATTTAACAGCATCAGATAGTTTTGTAACCAGCTTTAAGTCAGAGTTTTTCTTAATCTGTGTAAATACATCACCAGATTGTTTTCTAAAACCTAAAACATTAACGCACTTTATCATATCAGCACTATAAAGTTCATTCATATCGTTTTCAGTAATTCCTAAAGCAATATGCATTAAAGCTCTTGAAACCGTTGCTTTTGTAATGCTTTTTGTAGCAATTAAATCTCTAAATTCAGCAAAATTTTTATAATCGTTTCTTAAATTAAAAATTCTATTAGCAAGATCTTCAGAAACTCCAAAAAACTTACGTAAATCTCTAGGCTCTTTAGTTTTTAATAACTCAGCTCCAATAATTAATGAGAAATCATCTCTAAATATTGGAAAACTTACTAAATATCTATCCATTAAAATATCTAAAGAATAACCCGGCACTGTGCTAGAAAGTGAGTTCATATCATACTTGTTGTAAATAGCATTTCTAATAGCACTAGCAGAAGAAAATCCTTCGTTAATAGATTTATCATTATGAATGCTTAATCTTCTAGCAATTGGTTCAGGCTTAATCTTACTACCTAATTTTCTAAGCGACTTAAGATATTCAATACCTAAAATATTATTTGAAGTTTCCATAACAGTTACATACTCTTCTCCTAATATTTTTCCAACAGCTTTGCTCCTAGCAGCAGCATGAGAAAGACCTTCTTTAAGAGCTTCTCTTAATACTGTCTTAAACTCTTCTGGTTCATCTACTAAAAGATCAGCAATTTTTCTAAATTGATCTGTAATATCGTCAGCTGCAACATCTTGTTCAGAACTAGAAACATCGGGATTAACTTTATCAAGGCTTTCCGTTCCGAAACACAAATCATTAACTATTCCAAGTTTGTCTAAAATAGCTACGCCACCATAAGCAAAATATTCTGCGCTAGCTGTAGCAAAACATGTAGGAAGTTCAAGAACAAGGTCTGCACCAGCTTCTAAAACCATCTGCGTTCTAGCATACTTATCAATAATAGTTGGTGCTCCTCTTTGGACATAGTTACCACTCATTACAACTATAATGTAATCACTTTTAAGTCTGTTTCTTGTTTCTCTTAAGTGGTACTCGTGACCATTGTGAAACGGATTATATTCAGCAATAATTCCTGTAACTTTCATAACATTCCTTTCTATTAGAATTCAATAATTTCCGATGGCATACTCTGATGCGCTATTCTAATTTCAAAATCATCTGCTTTATATTTTGAGTTTGACGAATTAATCTCGTTTTCAACCGACCATCTAGCAAGGTCTTGCGTATTATTTTCTTTACTAAGGTGTCCGAGCATAATTCCTTTTATATTATCATTTAATATTTTGTCTAAAAATTGTCCAGAAGCTTCATTAGATAAATGCCCCATATCACTTAAAATTCTTTGTTTTAATGGATATGGATAAGGTCCAACTTCAAGCATTTTTATATCATGATTTGCTTCAAGCATTAAAAAATCTAAATCTTTAAGATTACCAATTAAGTAATCGTCATAAACGCCTAAGTCAGTAACTATCGCTCCACACTTGTTACCTTCTTGGAATTTATAGCAAACACTTTCTTTCGCATCATGTGATGTTTTCAATGCAGTAAAACTTAAATCATTAATCTTGAAAGGTTTGTCTTTATTAATTTCAACAAGTAAATCATGATTAAATTTTTTCAAGGATGAACATTTTTTAATTTCATCAATAGTTCCTTTTGTTGAATAAACAGGAATCTCTTTTGCTCTTAAAACAACTCCAAGAGAACAAATATGATCAATATGTTCATGTGTAATCAAAATGGCATCAATATCATCTAGACATAAATCAGCATCTTTTAATCCTTCTAAGATGCGTTTTTTGCTTATGCCCGTATCAATCAACACATGCGTATTATCTGTTCCAATATATGTGCAGTTTCCCGTACTGCCACTAGCAATGTTTTCTATTCTCATAAAATAAAAATCGCCAGATTTTTCAACCTGGCGCTTAACTTAAAAATCATTAATGTTCAAGTCGAAGCTTTGAAATCCTTCATCAGGAGATAATTCTTGTACTTGGCTATTATATGCTTCGTAATCAATGTTACCTTCATTCATAGCATCTTCAATAGTCATTTCAGAAAAATCTTGTTGTTCTTCATCTCCATAAGGTGATTCATAATACTCATCATACTCATTGTAAGAATCGTTTCTTTCTCTAGGATCATTTCCTGTAGTAGGAGTTTCATGAAGTGATTTTCTGTTTTGAGTTGTAACATCTAAATTAGATTCAAGCGATCTAATTATTGCATCATACTTAACAGTCATATCTTCAATTGAGTTAGAAAGAATTTCTTGAATCTTAGCAAGTGAATCATCTGTATATTGTATAGCAGCATCTTTAACTGCGTTAGCATCATTAGTTGCATTATCAAGAATTTCTTGAGCTTTATTAGAAGCTTCTTCAATAACTTTATCAGCTTCAATATAAGCTTGCTGCATAACTTCATGTTCAGAAACTAATGTAGATGTCATCTCATTAGCTTTCCTAACCATTTCGTCAGATTTATCTTGTGCGTCTTTAAGAATAGCATCACGATTAGCAATAATTCTTTGATACTTTTTAATTTCGTCAGGAATATTTGAACGCAAATCAGCAATCAATTCATCGATTTCATCTCTGTTAACTATAATCTTTGTATTTGACAGTGGCTGAAATTTACAGTTATCGATATAATCTTCTATTTCATCAATAATTTCTTCAATCTTGCTCATAAAATTTTCTCCAATTATTTGTTAATCCTGTTTTTTACTTCTTTAGCAATATTCTTAGGAAGCATTTTTGAAATATCAGCATTAAATTTAGCTAATTCTTTAATTAAAGACGAACTGATATGTCCAAATTTATCCGAGCCAGTTATATATAAGTATTCAATATCTGGATATAATTTTCTATTAATCATTTCCATTTGAGATTCATAATCAAAATCATTAGCGTTTCTAATTCCCCTGATTATAAAATCTGCTTTTTGTTCTTTGAAAAAATCAACAAGCAAACCTTCAAATGAAACAACCTTTACATTGCAAATATCTTTAGTTAAATCTTTAATCATTTTAATGCGTTCATCAATTGAAAATAATGGGGTTTTATTCTCATTGATTAAAACAGCAACTACTAAAATATCAGCAATTTTAGAAGCTCTTTTAATTATATCTAGATGTCCATAAGTTATCGGGTCAAATGAACCTGGATAAATAGCTTTAGTTTTCATTAATTAGATTCTCCGAATCTTATAAAAAAATGTTTATTAGTTTTATAATCTTTTTCTCTTTCAATAGTAAAAGGCAAACTATCTAAAAAATCTAGTTTAGTGTTTTTATCAGCCTCAATAATTATTAATGTTTCATCATCAATAATATTTGAATTAGCTAAAGCTTTTAGTGTTTCTTCTTCCAAACCAGCTTCATACGGTGGGTCGATATAAATAATATCAAACTTTTGTTTTTTGATTGATAATTCATTAATCGCACTAAGAGCATTTTTATGAATAACTATTGCGTCATCAGAAAGTTTAGTGGAACTTAAATTATCTTTAATGCAATTTATTGCCTTTAAGCTGTTATCAACAAAAACACATTCCTTGGCTCCTCTGCTTAATGCTTCAATTCCAATACTGCCTGATCCACTATAAAGATCAAGGAATTTAGAACCGGGAATATATGGATTAATGATGTTAAACAACGTTTCTTTAATCCTATCAATTGTAGGTCTTGTATCTAAGCCAGGAGTTGTCTTTAATAACAATCTCCTGGCTTTGCCTGCAATAACTCTCATTCGTTTTCTTTAGCTTCTTCGATAGTTTCTTTAATTTCTTCTACTTTTTCTTGAACTGCTTCTTTTACTTCTTCGATTTTTTCTTCAGCAGCTTCTTTTACTTCTTCTAATTTCTCTTCAGCAGCCTCTTTGATTTCTTCTACTTTTTCTTGAACAGTTTCTTTTACTTCTTCAATTTTTTCTTCAGCTGCTTCTTTGACTTCTTCTACTTTTTCTTGAACTGTTTCTTTTACTTCTTCAATTTTTTCTTCGGCTGCTTCTTTTACTTCACTAACTTTTTCCTTAACAGTTTCTTTAACTTCTCCAGAATTATAATCATCAGGAACTAAATCATCTTCAAAATCAACACGCGTTAAGCTGATTTTCTTCTCTGCTTCTTTGAAATCATCAATTTTAGCATCAATTTCCTGACCAACTTTTAATACATCAGAAGGTTTCTTAACATGTTTTTTAGAAATTTGTGAAACATGAAGAAGTGCATCTATACCAGGCTCTAATTCAATAAAAGCACCAAAATCAGCTAATCTTGCAATTTTACCTTTAATGATTGTACCTGGTGTATATTTTTCTTTAGCAATAACCCAAGGATTTTGATCTGGGAATTTACAGCTTAAAGCAATTTTTCCATCTTCAATAGATTTAATAAATACTCTAACTTTGTCACCGTTTTTAAAAGCATCCTTCGGAGTATTAATTCTTCCCCAACTCATCTCAGAAATGTGAAGAAGTCCATCAACACCACCTAAATCAATAAATGCACCAAAAGCAGTAACAGATTTTACTTCACCTTCAACGATATCGTTAGGTCTAAGTGTTTCAAGAAGTTCTTTTGCTCTTTCATTTTTAGAAGCTAAAACGAGTTTTCTTCTATTACCAATAACTCTTCTCTTACGAGGATTAAATTCAGTAATAATAACTTCAATATCTTGACCTAAATATTTATTTAAGTCTTTTTCAAATACATCTGAAACCAAGCTAGCAGGTACGAAAACCTTAGCTGATTGATATGTGGTAATAAGACCTCCTGTTGTAATTTTATCAACCTTAACAGTGATAACTTCTTTATTGTTGAAAGCTTCTTCAACAGCCTTATTAGCTTTTTCTTCGCTAATACGTTTATAGCTAAGAGCAACTTGGCCATCTCCATCATTAACTTTCAAAATTTTTACTTCGAGTGGATCGCCGACAGAAACAACAGTAGTAAGATCTAAATCAGGATCATTAGAATATTCTGATTTAGTAATAATTCCATCAGATTTATATCCGATATTAAGAACTATCTCATCTGGTTTAACCGATATAACAGTACCATCTACAATCTCCCCCGTATGAATTGTTTTGATTGATTCATCAATCATTTGTTCAAAGCTTTTTTCTTCTGACATTAAGAAAAACCTCCTGGATAATATTATTTGGGGTTGAAGCCCCTGCTGTTATACCTACACTACGAGTTTCTTGCAGATTGGCAATATCCAAATCCTTAAGTGACTGAATATAGTAAGTATCGTTACAATACTGTTTGCAGATTTCAAATAATTTACGTGTATTTGAACTTTTTGGATCTCCAATAACAATCATTTTATCAACACGTTTAGCAACAGACTCCGCTTCTTTTTGGCGCGTCTGTGTAGCACTACATATAGTATTAATAACATTTATATCATACCCTTTTTTGCGTATTATTTCAACTAAAGATTGAAACTTCAGCAAGTTAAAAGTGGTCTGAGATACTAAACAAATAGGCGAATAAGGGTCAGTTTCAAAACTGTTTGCCTCATCTTCGTTTTTAATAACTGTGGCCTTTCCATTAACCCATCCAAATATACCCTGAACCTCTGGATGTTCTTTATCACCAATAATAATTATTTCTTTACCTTTAGAGCTTTCTTCGGCAACTATATCGTGAATTTTGCTTACAAATGGACATGTAGCGTCAACAATAATAACATCATTATTTTTTGCTTCTTCATAGACTTTCTTTTCCGCGCCATGTGACCTAATAACTAACACATTACCTCTAACATTTTTTATATTTTCAATACCTTCAATGCTAAAAACGCCTTTATTTTCAAAATCTTTAACTACTAGATCGTTATGAATAATCGGTCCGTACGTATATATTTTATGTTTACCATCTTGTTTTTTAATTTCTTCTTCGACTAAATTAATTGCTCTTTCAACACCAAAGCAAAATCCAGCCTTATTAGCTAAAATTACTTCCATAAATTACCCTTAACATTTTTCATAAAGGTCCAAAACCGCCTTTACGACCTCTTCTATAGACATATTTGAGGTATCTAATTCAAAAGCATCATCTGCCTTTTTTAGCGGCGCAATTGCCCTATGGCTATCATTATAGTCTCTTTGTTCAATATCTATCTTAAGAGCCTCTAAATTGGCTTCTTGGCCTTTTTCTATATATTCATTATATCTTCTTAAAGCTCTAACTTCAGAAGACGCAGTAAGGAAAATTTTAAGTGTTGCATTAGGAAGGACAACTGTTCCAATATCTCTTCCATCCATAATAACATTATATTCTTCTCCTAGTTGCCTTTGCATTGCAACTAAACGCTCTCTAACAGCGCCAAATCTAGAAATATCAGAAGATGCTTTGCTTATTTGCTCAGTTCTAATATCACCGCTAACATCAACTCCCTCAAGATACATATGTTGCGAGCCATTCTCATATGTGATTTTAATTGGAGCTTCTTTACAAAGTTTTGATATAAGTTCTTCATCTTCTAAATTAGCATTTTTATTTATGCAATATAGAGCAATTGTTCTATACATAGCTCCTGTATCAACATACATAAATCCCAATTGTTCAGAAATTGCTTTTGCTATTGTGCTTTTTCCTGCACCTGCAGGACCATCTAATGCTATTTGTTTCATATGTATTCTCCTAAATTTTATTGTGCTGCAGCTTTACCCGCCGCGACTCCTGTTGAAATTGCAATTTGAATATTAAAGCCTCCTGTGAAGGCGTCCACATCTAAAACTTCACCTGCAAAGAAAATATCTTTTTTAAGTTTTGATTCCATTGTTTTTGGATTAATTTCTTTAATATTTACTCCACCGCTAGTAATGACCGCCTGATTAAAATCAGCTAGACTTTCAATATTTAAGGTTAAATCTTTAAGTAATGATACAAGTCTTTCACGTTCTTCTTTTGTAATTAAATTAACTTTTTTAGATGATTCTATTTTACTTAGTTTAATAATAACAGGAATTAACTTATTAGGTAATAGTTTCGA
Organism: Lachnospiraceae bacterium; assembly: GCA_045598285.1. Taxonomy (GTDB): domain Bacteria; phylum Bacillota; class Clostridia; order Lachnospirales; family Lachnospiraceae; genus RGIG5612. Next base: position 19,301 of record JAZLLU010000012.1, read on the forward strand.
TATAGAATTCTTAAAATCTTTATTTTGATTTTCCTTAAAGTCTCTTAATATTCTATCATCTAACTGCTCATGAGTTAAAGCAGATTTCAAATCTAGATGTAATGTGAAATTAACTTTTTTCTCACATAAGTCTCTGCCAATAATACTTGATATAGTTAAAATTAAAGGTCCACTAACTCCTTTGCTAGTAAAAAGCATTTCGCCAAAATTTTCATGAACAATATTTTCATTTTCTTTAACGATGGCTCTTACATTCTTAAGAGAAAGCCCCTCTAAATCTTTAATAAAATCTTCTTTACAAATCAAAGGAACCAAAGAAGGAATTGGATAAATAATTTCATGACCTAGATTTTTTGCAAAAGTGTAACCGTCTCCTGTTGATCCAGTTGATGGATACGAAAGTCCACCAGTCGCAATAATAATACTATCAGCATCAATATTATCTAAATTATTAATTTTCGAATTTAATCTTACTTCAACATTATTTTTTGCCAAAGCTTTTTCCAAAGTTTTAATTACATCAGAAGATTTATCAGACTTAGGAAAAATTCTTTTTCCACGTTCTTCTTTTAAACTCAAACCATTTTCTTCAAAAAAAGTGCATGTGTCTTCATTTGTAAATGAATTCACAGCACTAAAAAGGAATTTAGAATTTCTAGCAACGTTATCAAAGAAATCGGAAATATCACATGCGTTAGTTAAATTACATCTTCCTTTTCCGGTAATAAATAATTTTTTTCCAAGTTTTTCATTCTTTTCGTAAAGAGTAACTCTTGCTCCAGCACTAGCAGCTGTAATAGCTGCCATCATTCCAGCTGGGCCTCCTCCGATAACTGCTACTTTTTTCAAGTATTAAACTCCAACATCTATAATTTCATCTTCAGGTGGCATTTGAATTTCGGCATCGCCTTCTAAAAGCTCACTCATTTCTTCTTTTTCCATAGCTTCTAGTGCCGCCTTGGCTTGCTCTTCTTTATAGTTTAATTCATCTTCAGCTTCTTGCTTAAAAGTTTCAACCTGATCTGGATTAAAACTTGGAAGATTATCTAAAGATGATAAACCAAATCTTCTTAAAAATTCTTCAGTTGTTCCAAAAACTATTGGTCTTCCTGGTGTTTGTAGACGACCTTTTTCTTCAACCAATCCAGCTTCTATAAGTCTGTTAATAGCATGATCGGAAGAAACTCCCCTTATTTTTTCAATTTCTATTTTTGTAATTGGTTGTTTATAAGCAATAATCGAAAGAGCTTCTAGTTGAATATCAGTAAGTTTATATGACCTAGGAATTGAAACAATTTTAATAAGATATTCATATGCAAATTCTTTAGTACACATCTGATATCCATCATCAATTTCAATTATTTTTAATCCTCTATCATCTTTTTCATATTCTTCTTGTAATTCTTTTATTGCACCTTTGATAGTTTTTTTATCAGCTTCTAAAGCGGTACAAAGTCTATTAATTTCTACTGTTTCGCCTAGTGTAAAAAGTATTGCTTCTAAAGCTGCTTTCAATTGATTAGTTTCCAAAATATTCACCTCTATTAATATCTAGTTAATAAAATATCATTATCATTTCCATTTTGTTCTGCCATAATCTCGCCAGTTTTCATAAGTTCTAAAATAGCCAAAAAAGAAACAATGACATTTATTCTGGTTAGTTCTGCTTCAATATACTCTCTAAAGCTAAAACTTTCATGTCCTTTTAAGTATTCTCTAATTTGATTTATTTTATCAGGAATACTTATACTTTCTCTTTGAATTTTTCCATATCTAAGAGCTTCAGCATTTATTTTTTCGTTACTTCTCTTTAATACATCATCAAAGATTGTTTTAAGACGAAGCAAAGTTAAATCGCCTATAAACTCATCTAAATCAATCGGTGCTTCATACTCTTTTACTTCAGTAGGAATAGTTGCTTGTTTGTACATTGATTTTGAAGCAATAAGTTCTTTATCTTTAAGTTCATAAGACATATACTTATACATCTTATATTCAAGCAATTTCTCAACTAATTCAGCACGAGGGTCTTCTTCATTACCTTCTTCATCAACCTCTTTTGGCAAAAGCATCTTTGCTTTAATATCTAAAAGAGTTGCCGCCATAACTAAAAACTCACTAGTTACTTCTGCATCATATTTATCCATTTGAGAAAGATATTCCAAATATTGATCTGTAATCATAGAAATTGGAATATCATAAATATCAACTTTATTTTTGTCTATCAAATGCAAAAGAAGGTCTAGTGGTCCTTCAAATGTATTGATCTTAAATGAAATGTCCATATAAATCTATTACCATTACCTCGGGTTTATTATTTAATCTTAAATTAACTTTGTGAGAACCGCAACCAGAAGTTACTATCATATCCGAATTATTTAATGTAAATTTTCCCTTGCAATACTTAGGGAACAAACAAAATTGTGGTGAAATAAGGCCTTTATTAACCCCTAATCCAATTCCGCCACCATGATAATGTCCGGATAAAATTAAATCTGCTCCTAGTTTACTATAAAGTTCAAAATATTTTGGCGAATGTGCAAGCAAAATATTAAATTTATCCATATTTAAGGAATCAATATTATTTTTCAAATTTTCAAATGTATATGTAGGTGTATTAAATTTCTTGTAATACTTAAAATCAATATCCAAACCCGATAAATCTATATCATCTGATAAGGAAATAGTACTATTTTGAAGCAAATAAATTTTGTTATTTAATAAAGATTCTTTTAACAAATCTATCCTATTAGCAAATTTTTCAGGAGTAACTTCCAAACGTTTTTCGTGATTCCCAAAAGCAAAATAAACGGCGGTAATTTTTCCTAAGTTGTTAAGCAAATCAATGACATTTTTGTCATCTTTTCCTTTTGAAGCAACAACCATATCACCGCCGATAAAAATATAATCAGGATATTGTTCCTTAATTATCTGTATTAATTTTTCATTATTATTTCCATATTTTCTAGAATGTAGATCGGAAATAAATACTATTCTTTTATGTTCGTCGTTAGACAACTTATCAGATTCAATCTTATAGTTAACTAGTTGTAGCGTATTAAGTTCATAACATACCCTGATAATAACAACCAAAGCAATAATAACCAATATCAAAATTATTACTATCATAGGTTTCATAAACTAGCACTATTTATAAATATAAGGTTCACTTTGGCTAAGTTGATATTTGTCATCGCCAACTTGAGCTATAATAATTTCATCTTGCAAAAGAAGTGGGTCACTCTTACATTTAATTGTTTCAAAATCAACTAATTGCGTCTTGTGATACGAACCATTAATATTAATCATACTCCATTTTGTAAAGTTTTTACCATGTACATAAAGGTAATTTACACCTTCTTCATTTTCCATGGAAACAGATTCAATAATAGGCTCTTTAAGACCAAACTTCATATCTTTAGTAATATATGGATTCGTTCCACCGAATGCTAAATTTCCACCATAAAGCATATCGTATTCAAGATTTTGAAGTCCACTTAAGTATTCAATTTCTTCATCATTAAAATGAGTTTGGTGATACTTATTTATAACACCTGTCTTAATTCCAATAGAGCCTAATAGTCTAGGCATAATCTGGTATGCCTCAAGATCTCCGAAATCAAGATCAAGACCCATATTGTTCCAAATTACATATTCCGTCTGCATAAGATTTCCATCAACCATAGCATTTTGATCAAGTCCTAGACTAGGAAGATGGTCGCCATACAAAACTAAAATTGTTTCTTCATCTCTATTTGATAACATTTCAACAAGTGGCTTAATAAAATTCTGATCCATATCATAAATCAAGTTTGTATAAAATTGAGCAGGATAATTAGGCTCACCTGTCAATGCATCTGTTACTAAAACGTTAGATAATTCAGGTACTGCATTATTAGGATACCTGCCATGGCCTTCAACAGAAACAGTAAATACAAAATCTACTCCATCTGGTGTGTAGTTAAGGCAATCTTCTATATAGTTTGTAAGTTTTTCATCTCTAACCCATTTACTTGGTGTGTAGTCTTCCTCCGTAAGCTGCATATATTCCATTGATGTAAATGTATCAAATCCAAGGTTAGGATAAACTGTATGTCTTTGGTAGAATGTAGCATCATTATTATGTATTGCATGTGCAATATAACCATTAGCACTCAAATCATAAGCAATACTTTCACAAGTCTTATCAAGCAATATACCTTTATATGGAATCTCGCTTGCGCCAAAATCTTCAAGGTTCATTCCTGTTAAAACTTCAAATTCAGTATTTGATGTTCCAGCGCCAATAGATGGAACACTCATATATCCACCATTATAATTTTCTTTTAATTCTCTAAAATAACTTATTGGATCTTGACTAAACTGAAGATTACCCATTCGCGTAATATCGAATAATGATTCTAATTGAACCATAATAATATTAGGTGTTTTATTTGTTACTGGTGTAATTTCTTCTCCATTAATTTTAGAATCATCCAATAAATTTATTACTTCTTGCTCAGAATAATTCGAAGGTTTTTTTACACCATTATCAAAAATTGAGTTAAGGAAGCAGTATGTAAATCCATACGCATTATAGGCATTAGGAAGATTATTAAACGAGCTGGCAATTAATCCAGTATCAATTGAAATGCTAGTAACAATTAAAGTTGCAGCAACCATACCAGCAAGGACAAAACCATTTCTTATTCGTCTAATTTTAGTTTGGATTTTAGGACCTTTAAACCATACAAATACTAAAAATGCAATCAGCGCAACTGCACCTATAATAGCTAAAATAATTGTTGCAGGGCTATAGTATTTATCAGCTATACGAAGTCCTGTTTTTATCATAAATATGTCTGTACCATTTAATGGCGTAACTCGAGCATCAAGAATATTTCTATTTACAATACCTAAAGCAACCCAAAAAGCAGAAACAATTAAATAAATTAAAGCTCTTCTTTTAAAAAGTAATGCAATCATTATCGTACACTCAATAATGCATGCATTAACTAAAAATGGCATCGGATGCTGAATTAGAAACTTAATACCTTCTAGAAAAGATGCTCTGGAAATCATTTCAATGGCAAATGTTAAAATGATTGGCAAACATACTAAAACAATACCAGTATTTAAATTGCTTTTAACTTTGAAGAAATGATAGAATTTTAGATATCCATACTTTATCGAACGTCCAACTTTCTTTAGTATTTCCCAAACTTTACTAAAAAACTCTTTAAATTTTGTTTTGAAATTTTTTTCTTCCATTACCTTATGACCTAAACAATTATATTGAGCAGTCATAATAATATGACCACTCAATATAAAATTATCAAATAAATTTATGAACTTTTTTTGTCCAATTTATTACACAATTATAACATTTATTTAGTCTAAACTAGCAAGTTTTTTTAGGTAATCAATTCTGTCCTTAGATTGCTGTTCTTGTTTAGCAAACATAGCCTTAGCCTTCTCAGGATTCATTCTAACTAAAGCTGAGTATCTTACTTCGTTATTAAGGAAGTCTTGATACGATGTAGAAGGATCTTTACTATCAAGAGTAAATGGATTTTTTCCTTCTTCTTTAAGTCTTGGGTCATATCTAAGTAATTGCCAATATCCTGATGTAACAGCTTGTTTTTGTTCTGCCTGAGCATTACTCATTCCACCCTTAATTCCATGGTTGATACATGGAGCGTAAGCAATAATAAGTGATGGACCGTTATAACTTTCGGCTTCTACAAATGCTTTAATACATTGATTCATATCAGCACCCATTGAAATTTGGGCTACATAAACATATCCATAACTCATAGCAATTTGAGCTAAGTCTTTCTTCTTAGTATCTTTTCCACCAGCTGCAAATTGAGCTGTAGCACCTGTAGGAGTTGACTTAGAAGATTGTCCACCTGTATTAGAATATACTTCTGTATCAAATACTAAAATATTAACATCTTTACCACTAGCAATAACATGGTCTAATCCGCCAAAGCCGATATCATAAGCCCATCCATCACCGCCAAAAATCCACTGGCTCTTCTTTGAAAGATATTCTTTTTGTTTTAAGATTTCCTTAGCATGTTCACATCCACAAGCTTCTAATTCGGCAATAAGTTTATCTGTAGCAACGCCGTTAAGTGAACCATCATTAAATGTTTCAAGCCATCTAACAGCAGCTGCTTTAACATTTTCATTTTTGCCATTTTCTACAATATTTTCAATTTTCTCTTTTAATGCTCCTCTTATAGCATTGTTAGCAAGAACCATACCATATCCAAACTCGGCAGCATCTTCAAAGAGTGAATTGTTCCAAGCTGGGCCTTGGCCTTTCTTATTAACTGTATAAGGGGTTGAAGGTGAAGAGTTGCCCCAAATTGATGAACAACCTGTTGCATTAGCAATATAAGCTCTATCACCAAATAACTGTGTCATTAATTTAGCATAAGGTGTCTCACCACAGCCGGCACATGCACCAGAGAACTCTAAGAGTGGTTTCTTAAATTGACTTCCCTTAACTGTACTCTCCTTAAATTTATCTAAAACTTCTGGCTTTTCACTTACTTCTAAACCATATTCAAAAATTTCAGCTTCTTTAGTCTGAGTTTCAAGTGGTTTAAGTGTAAGTGTTTCAGCTTTATTATTTCCAGGACAAACGTTTGTACAACTTCCGCATCCAGTACAATCTAAAACAGAAACTGTCATAGCAAACTTATATCCAGGAAGTCCTGTTGCATCCTTAAACTTTATTCCTTCAGGAGCATTCTTAGCTTCTTCATCAGTTAAGATTACTGGACGAATTGCTGCGTGAGGACAAACATAAGCACATTGATTACATTGAATACAATTTTCATTATTCCAACATGGAACGTCTACAGCAATACCACGTTTTTCGTATGCAGCTGCGCCACTAGGTGTATAACCATTTTGATACTCCAAGAAAGCTGAAACAGGAATTTTATTTCCTTCCTGCGCAGCAACTTTATTTTGGATTTTATTAACGAAATCAACGACTTCTTTGTTGCCCTTTGTATGAACGACACCTAATTCTTCATCTTTAGCATCTTTCCAATCAGCTGGGATTTCAACTTTAGTATATCCATTAGCGCCTGCATCAATAGCAGCGTAGTTCATATTTACAATTTCTTCACCCTTACGACCATATGTCTTAAGAGCAGCATCTTTCATAAGTTGATTTACTTTATCTACATCAACAACCTTAGTGATATTAAAGAAAGCAGCTTGAAGGATTGTATTAATTCTTCCACCAAGGCCAATTTCTTTACCCATCTTAACAGCATCAATTGTAAATAACTGAATATTATGTTCAGCCATATATCTCTTAGCCTGGCCTGGCAAATTTTCAGATAACTCGTCAATGTCCCAAGCACAGTTAAGAAGGAATGCGCCACCATCAACAAGGTCTTGCACCATGTTGTATTTTCTTACATAAGCAGGATTATGGCATGCTACGAAGTCAGCTTTATTTATAAGATACGTTGACTTAATAGGTGTTTTTCCAAAACGAAGGTGAGAAACAGTTACTCCACCGCTCTTCTTTGAGTCATAATCAAAGTAAGCTTGAACATAAAGATCTGTATTGTCACCAATAATTTTAATAGAGTTTTTATTAGCACCAACAGTACCATCCGCGCCTAGGCCCCAGAACTTACAGCAAACTGTATTTTCATCAGCTGTATAAGGTGCATAAGAACAATCAAGAGAAAGGTTTGTTACATCATCTTCAATACCGATTGTAAATTCTTTCTTAGTAGTATTCTTAAATGTTGCGATAAGTTGTGATGAGTTAGTGTCTTTTGAGCCAAGACCATAACGACCTGTGAAGATTGGAACATCCTTAAATTTAGATGTATGAAGAGCTGCAACAACATCTAAATATAAAGGTTCCCCTAAACTACCAGGCTCTTTAGTTCTATCTAAAACACTAATTTGTTTAACGCTATCAGGAATAACTTCAATAAGTTTGTCAGCACAGAAAGGACGATAAAGTCTAACTTTAATTACGCCATACTTTCCGCCATCTTTATTTAAGAAATCAACAACTTCTTCAGCTGTTTCGCAAACACTGCCCATAGCAATAACTACATGTTCTGCATCAGGAGCACCATGATAATTAAAGAACGAATAATTTGTTCCTAGTTTTTTATTTACTTTATCAAAACATTTTTCTACGATAGCAGGAAGAGCTTCGTAATGTTTATTACTAGCTTCACGTACTTGAAAGAAAGTATCAGGGTTTTGACTAGAACCCATCTGGCAAGCACGATTAGGATTTAATGATTCAGCCTTAAACTTATCAACTGCTTCCAAATCTATCATATCTTTTAAGTCTTCATAATTCCAAACTTCAATCTTTTGAATTTCGTGAGAAGTTCTAAAACCGTCAAAGAAATTGATAAAAGGAACTCTTCCCTCAATTGCTGCGCAGTGAGAAACAGGAGTAAGATCCATAACTTCTTGAACTGAAGATGCACATAACATAGCAAATCCAGTTTGACGACAAGCATAAATATCAGAATGATCACCAAAAATTGATAATGCATGTGTTGCAATAGCACGAGCAGAAACATCAATAACGCAAGGAAGATGTTCGCCTGCCATCTTATACATATTAGGAATCATTAAAAGAAGTCCTTGAGATGCAGTAAATGTAGTCGTAAGTGCACCGGCAACTAATGAACCGTGTACAGCACCAGCAGCGCCAGCTTCTGATTGCATTTCTGTAACTTGGACTTCTCTTCCAAAAATATTCTTTTGACCATCTGTTGCCCATTTGTCAGCAAGTTCAGCCATAACAGAAGATGGTGTAATCGGATAAATAGCCGCAACATCAGAATATGCATAAGATACATGAGCGGCGGCTGTATTACCATCCATTGATTTTAATTTCCTAGCCATTATTCTTCCTCCAAGATAAAAAATAATTATTTATATTGTACTAATAAAAATACATGCGAATTCATTATACCATTTACCCAAATCATATACAACAACCTCATTTTAGTCCGAAAATTTTCAAACTTAATTCCGTTTTTTTAAGTTTGAAAATTTGCGACCTCATTTTAGTCTGTAGAATTGGGAATTAACTCAAGGCAACTGGCGAACGAATGTTAGCTGACGTAAGCGAAGGCCGATGCGCCCATCCTTAGCGCTGGCACCGGCAACTTTGCGTTCCATTACACTCATTTCACATATAAAATTTTTTTGCCGTATTTTTCCTAGTTTTGTACCCATTCTATTTTTAAGGTAATTTAAAATAGTCTTTTATTCAACAATCTTAAATATATTGTTTAGTATTTCAAACAATTTTAACACTTAATATTTATTAGTTTTTTTATTTAGAGTTTTATGGGTACAAAAGTTGACATTAAAAGGAAAATAATTTTTTCAAAAACATATTTGTTTTTTGAGATTGCTGGAACACTCATGTAGCTCGTTATCGGCGAATTTTAGCTGAGCCAGGAACGAGTTAATTAGGAAGCGAGCATTAAAAAATAGCGCGATAAATTCTTGTTTATCTTTTCAGCAAATTTAAGTATTCTTTTTGTTCTGGAGTGATTCGATAGCTTTCTTTAGCCTTTTGGATAGTTTTATTGTGCGTCCATACATTGAGCATATTATTTTCGATATAAGGAATTGTCTTATCCCATTGTTTAGCTAATGCTGTAGCAAAAAACCACGCAACCATCATTTTAGAATAATAATCATCAAGTTTAACCTTTGCAGGAATCTTTAGATATTCTTCTTTGAAATCATCATCTAAATAATGGCTCATTAGCATTTCAATTCCGAATCGGCTTGTGTAAACATGCTTACTTTTTGTCCATTCTTTAATCTTTTTAATTAAAAGGTCTTTATTCTTTTTAAAACATTTGGGCGACATAATATCGCACACCGCCCAGTTATCTACATATGGCAAAAACTTATCTACTTCTTCAATACATGTTTCGTAGTCTTTATACTCGGATAAAATTAGTCCATGAAGCATGTTTTCATCATAATATTTATGAGGAAGTTCATTAAGAAACTTTGAATAATTTCCTTCTTTATAAATTTCTTTTGCAAGTTTTCTTACAGTAGGAACACGTACACCAATAAATAGTTTGCGCTCTAAAGTCGGCGTAAGTTTTGCTTGAAAATCCGCATAATCTTTATCGGAATTATTCAGTAATTCTTTTCTAATATTCAATATGTTATTTCCTTCTTTCTATATGATTTTTTATTATATAATATTTTTATAATAAATATACATCAAAAATACACTCGGGCGGAATCGGACCGCCATTTCAGGCTCCGGAGGCCTGCGCTCTATCCATTAAGCTACGAGTGTATTTATAAATTATAACATAAAATTATTTATTTAATTCATAACTATTTTCTTTGATGATTTAAGATAAGTATATGAATGATCAGATAAAATGTCTTGCGGCATAAGGTCGTTACTATTAATTTGATTAATAAGCAAATCTAGTTCCTGAGTATTAGGTCCCATATACTTCGGAGCAATCATAACTTCATGAACCGAAGCAGGAATAATAATTAAATCAGAATCTAATTCATCGGCTAAATCTTCTAATACAAAATCATCTAAAATACAAATTGCTCCATTGGTATGATAGTCATTTGTTAAAATATATAAAGGTAATTCTGTCATTCCATAAAAAGGATCATCTTTATCAAGCAAGCTTGTTACAGGAAATAAGGTTTCGCCCAGAAACTTAGGTGTATTATCAATTGCATTTTCAAGCATTTCCTCTTCCGTTATATCCCAATTAGCAACCATCTCATTTGTTATAACTATACCGCAACATCCTGATTCACTTTTATCCATTATGCAATAAGCAACAATAGCCAAATCTAAATATGGTTTATATGGAACAAGCTTTAATAGATTTTTATTCAGTTTAGTATTAACAAGTTTACAAACAATATTATCTTTTATTTCTTCATACTCTTCTAAAATATTATTAAAATATTCTTTAGTTCCAGTATACGATTCTGAAATATAAAATATTTCTTCAACAATTTCTTCAATAGTTTTTCCGTGTTGATATGCTTCATAATAATAATTTAAATATGTGGTAGGAAAAACATTATAACCAGGTCTAATAATAGTAATAGAATCAAGTAAAAGATTATTGTTTTTAGTTACCTTATCTACTTTAACCTCCTCTCCGTCATCAATCCTAGAATTAATAACTTCTAGCACACATTCCTTAAATTCAACATATTTCATTAAACATCCTTTCCGGCCATGCTTTGCCAAAAAGTACACGAACAAAGCCATATGGCCTAATAAAAAAATAATAGTTTGGGATTTGTTCTTCGAATGAAGATAATGATAGGAATGAATTTCCTACCAGATAAAAAATCCTGCTAGAGAAATTTTACTCTAGCAGGATTAGCTTCGTCAATGTTTACATTATTACAAAACTATTAAATTATTCTCTAATTGAAGCTATAAGTTGTTCGAAATCTTTCTTTCCCCATTTAACAGGTGTTGGGTAAAGAGGATTAGATTCAGCGTCTGCCCATTTAATAATTTGAGGAATATCTTCTTCTTTGATGCAATCAAATCCATAAGGAATATCCATTTCCATCTTAAGATTTTCCATCCATGCAATAAAATTCAAAGCTTTTTCTTTATCATCATTTCCGTCCATGCAACAAACATCAGCAAGATCAGCAAGTCTAGAATAAACAGCTGGTCCAAATTGACGCATTACATGAGGAAGAATAACACTCATAGCAAGACCATGAGGAACTCCATAAAGTCCACCTAGTGTATGTCCGATAGCATGTACATATCCTACGCAGCCACGTGTAAATGATCTTCCAGCATAAAAAGCTGCAAGTTGCATATCTTCACGAGCCTTAAGGTCTGAACCATCTTGATAAGCTTTAAGTAAACTATTATGAATAAGACGAACAGCATCTTTAGCAAGATGATCTTCAAGAGGTGTGTTATATGTTTTATTAGTATAAGCTTCAACTGCATGACAAAGTGCATCCATACCTGTTGTTGATGTAACTTTAGGAGGAAGTCCTTTTGTAAGTGTTGGATCCAAAATAGCATAATTAGGAATGATATGAGGATCGTTAATTGAAGCTTTATGATGTGTTTCGTCATCAGTAATAACAGCTGCCAAAGTTGTTTCCGAACCTGTTCCTGATGTAGTAGGAATTGCGAAGAATAAAGGAAGTTTTTTACCAACCTTTAACAAGCCTTGCATATCTGTAGCAGTTTTTCTAGGATGGCATGTTTTAGCGCCAATACCTTTAGCACAATCCATAGGAGCACCACCACCAAAAGCTACAATACATTCACAATTATTAGCAACATAAACTTTATAACCTTCTTCTACGTTCTTTGTAGTTGGGTTAACAGCTAAGTCACTAAATACTGAATAATTGAGTCCAGCATCATCTAATGCTTTAAGCATTGGGTCCATAATGCCAAGTTGAACAAGGTTGCTGTCTGTAACAACTAATGCATTATTAGCACCTTTTGCTTTCATAAGTCCAGGCAATTTTTCAATACTTCCTGGGCCCGAGATATATTCAGGCATACGATATCCAAGGAAATAGTTTGCAATCTTCATAACAGCCTGGAAGATTTTGCAATAAATTTTAGAAATCATCTCTTTAATACCTCCAATATTATTTGTAACAAAATAAGGTTTTTCGCCTTGTTTAACTAATTTAATTGCTTCAACTGGGCAAGCTTTTTCGCAAAGCCCACAGCCTATGCATTCCTCAGTGTATTCTAAATAAGCGTAAGTTCTAATTTCGCCTCTTTTGTTAGGCTTTGTAAGACTAAGACAATTCTTAGGACAATTACGAATACACAATGAGCATCCAACACAATCAATTCTGTTAAATTCTGGGTGTAACCAATTTTCTTTAGGAACTTTTTGTGTTGGGTTTCCATCATCATCTAAAATAGCGCTCATAGCACAAAGTTTTGAGCAAAGACCGCAACTGATACAAATATCAGGGTCAATTTCATGTTTCTCTTTTAATTCGCCCTTAATAGCATTAACAGGACAATTTTTTGCGCAAAGTGTACATCCTTTGCAAGCATCAGTAATTGTATATGCCATATCAACCTCCACAAACAGGTGACATAAGATATACTTCATCACCATCTTTTATTTTTGAAGTCTTTTTACCTTGAACACCATTAACTAACACAATACATCCATCAATATCTTTAGAAGTAATTGTTGTTGTAGGATTTACTTTTTTTGCTTCTTGTAAAAGCAATGGATACAAGGCTTTAACGTTACTAACGTTTTCAATTTCTAACTCTTTAATTCCGGTATCCAATCTAAAAAGACCGAGCAATTTAACTTTAATCATATCTAACTCCTTTACTACGCTATAATATTTAACTTACGTAATGTCTTATCAGTTGGAACGCCATTCTTGTCCCATCCTCTAGCTTTATAGTAAACCTTCTTCATTGGCTCAAGCGGAACTTTCGTCTTAGGATTAGAAGGGTCTTGAGGAACATCAGTTAATCTAGCTGGCAAAGTATCATCTTTAGCACTTACACCAAACTTACAATCAAGTGCTCTCTCAAGCGTATATCCTCTTTCACCGCAACGAAGATATTTTCCAAAGTTCATTGGCATACCAAGTGCATAAACGAATGATTTGGTATGTGGGAAAATCGGAAGATGCAAAGCTAATGCAGTTGGGAATTTATTCATAATTCTTAAAACTCCACCTATAAAAGGAATAGCGAAGTTAAATATTCTTGTAACAAGTCCATTAGGTCTTGTAATTAAAAATCCCGGGAAGAATGCATATGATGTAAATAAGCATTGCCCCGAAGCACTAATATTTTCCATTAAATTCTGGAACAGCATCGTAAAGTCTGGTTTAGCATGTCTAGTAAGAGGATTTGTAAACAAACCTAATCCTTCAACAATAACTAAGTATCCTCCGTTTAAGTGGCAACCGCCTCTATTAGAAACAGCATATCCAAGTCCTTGTCCTACAGCTCTTCTTGGTTCATATGCTGCAAGCTCTAAACCTTTTGACTGAATAGCAAATTCAAGTCCACCAAATTTCTCTGCACACTTTTTACTACCATTAGCAAGGTCATCGCCGATACCTTTTCTATATGCAATATCTTCAATTGTTTGAGAAATATTATCTATTTTGCCAAATTCAAGACCATTATCCCAAAGACCTTTTTCGTTAGCCTCCATAGCATAAGCAATTGTAGATGAACAAGAAATTCCATCTAATCCAAGCTCATCCATTTCATTGTTCCAGTCTAAGATCTTTTGCATATTGTTATTTAATATGCCGCCACCTAAAAGTCCTAAAATTTCAAGCTCAGGTCCTTTAACCTCTTCGTCTTTAACTTTTACAGTTCTGGCACATTTAATTGGACATGATAGGCAACCTTTGTTAACGATATTATATTCTTCAGCAAGACATTCACCATTAACCATCTCAAAATCATCATATTTACCATAATTATAGTTCTTAGTAGAAAGCATACTTCTCATTTGCATAGAACTTACTAAACCAGCAGTACCAAGGCGAGGAAGTTGATTTCCAGTAAGTGGATGATTCCTTAAAATATTAAACCATTTTTCATTATGTTTTTTATTCTTTTCAGGGTTCTTGATAGTAAAAGTATGATTACCATAAGCAACTATTCCCTTAAGATTTTTCCATCCTAAGTTAGCTCCCATACCAGTACGTCCACCAGCTCTTTCATCAGAAATAACTGCAGAATAAAGAACAAGATTTTCACCAGCAGGTCCAATCACAATTTGACCATGTTGACGTTTTTGCCCCCATTTTTCTTCCATTAATTCAGTCAACTTTTCTTGAGCCGGTGTAGCCTTAAGGCCCCAAAGTCCATCTTTATCAGCATTATGGAAAATAAATTTTCCATTATTAATTTCAATCCATGTATGTTCCTTAGCCTTACCTTTAATTACAATAGCATCAATTCCTGCTTTCTTAAGGAAATAACCAAAAGAGCCACCACAATTTGATGTGCCGATATGACCTGTCTGTGGAGATATACCTGAGATGTTAAAACGTCCAGATGATGGTGCGCCTGTTCCGGTAAGAGGACCGGTTGAAATTACAACAAGATTTTCTTCAGAGAAAGCTTCTTCAGTGCCATTAAGATTATCAAAGAGAATCTTATTAGCCATTGTTTTTCCACCAATGAAAAGTTCTCTTTCCCTGTCGTTCCATGGGTATTGACTAACTTCTTGTGTACTTAAATTAACAAGAACAACTTTACCCATATAACCACCATAAATTGTACCCATATTCTCACCTATAACTTTCTTAATAATATAAAGATTATGTATTAATAATAATACATTTTTATTTAAAAAATCAATGTCAAAATTGAAAAGTTTTTTTAAAAATCAAAATTTTATTAAATAATATTAACAAATACTTTGTCGCCTTCCTTAAAACCATCACAATTATAGTCAACTTCAAAAAATCCATCACATTCAGCCATACTTGTTATAAGTCCAGATTGTGTTTTAAGAGGCTCCACAAAATACAAATCATTGTCTTTTTTATATAATTTTGCGAAAGTAAATACTGTTCTTTCCTTATTTGGTTTTACTTCAGAGGTCAAAATAGCTTCCACTATTTTACTATCATTTTTTTGCCCTATCATTTTTTCCAAAACTCTTTTGACAAAAATTCTCGTAACAAAAAAAGCTGATACAGGGTGACCTGGAACTCCAAATACAGGTTTATTATCTATTTTACCAATAATTGTAGGTTTTCCTGGCTTCATTCTGATTCCATGCAATATAAGCTCGCCTATCTTTTCTACAATCTTCTCAGTAGCATCTTTTTCGCCCATGCTGCTACCTCCAGAAATCAAAACCATATCACATTCACTAACAGCTTTCTTAACGGTATCTAATAGAATATCCTCTTCATCTTTTACAATTCCATAATTCTTTGCTATACCGCCATTTTGATTGATAAGCAAAGCTAACGTAGTTGAATTAATATCTCTTATTTGTCCTTCGCGAGGAATCTCATTTATATCAATAAGTTCATCTCCAGTACTTAAAATTGCAATGAGAGGTTTTTTATTTACCTTAACTTTAGAAATGCCCATCGCAGCAAAAGCGCCAATATCAGAAATATTTAATTTTCTTCCTTTCGAAAAAACTTTTTTACCTGGAAAAACATCGTCACCTTTAAGTGTTACATTTTTACCTTTTTGTATATCCTTAAAGAAACTAATTGTTCCATCCCCATTATCTTTTGTATCTTCTACCATAACTACACTTTGCGTTCCTTCTGGAACGAAAGCACCTGTAGGAGTATATGCACATATTCCATGTTCTAAAACTTTATTTGTAGATTCACCCATTAAAACTTCAAAAGCTTTTTTTAGAATAATCGGTTTTTCCTTGCTTGCCCCTTCTACATCACTAGTAATTACACTATATCCGTCCATAGCAGATCTATTAAAAGATGGAACAAATTCACTAGCAAAAACATCTTCAGCTAAAATACGCTCACTTGCATCAAAAATATTAATAGTTTCAACTTGAATATCAAAATCAAAACTATTATCTATTAAATCTAATGCCTCTTTAGTTGAAGGCAAATATATTGCCGGTTTCATTTTATTATTCATACTATCCCCTTATAATTAAAGACCCTAAGAAATAAATAACTTAGGGTCTAAAATTAATCAATTCAATATAAACAATTAAGCTCTAGATAAATATTCACCAGTACGTGTGTCAATTTTAACTATTTCGCCCTGTTCTATAAATAATGGAACCATAACTTGAGCTCCTGTTTCTACTATTGCAGGTTTAGTTGCACCAGTAGCTGTATTGCCCTTGAATCCTGGTTCTGTTTCAGTAATTTGAAGTTCAACTGCTGTAGGAGGTTCAACTGAGAAAACTTTTCCTTTATATGAGCAAACCTTTACCATCTCATTTTCTTTAACGAACTTCATTGAATCACCAGCATCATCATGGCTGAGTTGAATTTGCTCATAAGTAGTTGTGTCCATAAAATTAAACATATCTCCATCATCATAAAGATATTGCATTTCAGCTCTATCAATGTGAGCATTTTCAAATCTTTCAGTAGGTCTAAAAGTTTTTTCAACAACACCACCAGAAATGATGTTCCTTAATTTTGTTCTAACAAAAGCTGCGCCCTTACCAGGTTTTACATGCTGGAAGTCGATTATTTGATAAACATCGCCTTCAATTTCTACTGTAAGTCCGTTCTTAAAATCGCCAGCTGATACCATAAATATTTCCTCCTTGTATACGGCTAAACCATTAAATTTTCTTAATTTATTTTACAATGTAAGACCTAATGTTTCAAGAATTTCCTGACAAACTTGGTTTACATCTTTATTATTTGTATCAATTATAACATCTGCTACACTGTTATAAGTATCTTCTCTTAGTTTCATTAAATCAGTTATATATTGCAAATCTAAATTTTGAGCAAGCAAAGGTCTAGTCTTATCGTTTTCAAGTCTTTCCATAATTGTCTTAAGTGAAGCAGTAAGAAGAACAATGATACCTTTTGATTTAATAATATCAATATTTTCTTCTTTGGTAAAAATACCACCACCAAGAGAAATTACATGATAATTTTGTCTAACAACTTGTCTAAGATATTTAGTTTCTTTTTCTCTAAATCCATCTTCAGAACCATATGCAAAAATATCCGCAATGGTCATATGTTCTTTTTCTTCAATATATGCATCCAAATCTAAATAATTAAGACCATATGTTTTATGCAACTCATTTGCAACTGAAGTTTTACCAGTGCCCATAAATCCAACTAGGAAAATTGTTTTTGAATTATCATGTAACGTTGTCAGCATAGATGTAAGTCCTTCTATAGGAAGTTGGCCTGGAGCACTTGCTTTATCAATAGCAGCGAAAGTAATAGCACTTCCAATAAACTCTCCAAGTATACGGCTAACTGTTCCTAAGTGCCCCATAGAAATAGCAATAATTGGGCAAAGAGAAAACGAACTTGTCATATTTTCTGCCGCTGAAATCAACGTGATAACATCATTTTTAGAAAGCGGCATATAAGAAACCTTAACAATATCCGCTCCAAGACTTTGTATTTCAAAGAAATCTTGAATAATTTCTTCTAATGGAGGTGTCTTAGCAAAATCATGTTTAGAAATAATTACATACGCTCCTGCAAGTTTTAAGTCATTAATAAATTCAGGATCATCTATAGCTGCAGTTGCTTCAATATCAACTAATTCTGCATAACCATTTTGAGCAACAGTTAAATTAAGTTGTTTGTAATAATCAAAATCAACATCTGTGTGTCCGCCTTCAGCTTTTCTTCTAAAAGTGAAAATAATAGGCTTTGTACAAGCTTTTCTTAATTTACCAAGCACTGTTTTAGCAGCACTAAAATCTAATATTTTTTGAAAATCATCAGCTCTAAACTCAATCAAATCGCAATCAATTTGATTAGCTTTTAATCCTAAAGATAATATTTCCTGCTCTGTTTTCCCCATAACAATAGCGCAAGTTTTAGGTCTTCCTCTTCCGATTTCCAAGTTTTTTATTTTAATATATTTGCTCATACATACCTCCTAATAGATTCTAATCAATTTGATCAAATTGACTATTATAAAGTTCTGCATAAAATCCATTCATTGCTAAAAGTTCTTCATGATTACCATGTTCTATAATATCGCCTTCCTTCATAACTAAGATAAGATCAGCATTTTTAATTGTTGATAATCTATGTGCAATAATAAATGATGTACGTCCAGCCATAAGTCTATCCATAGCTTGTTGTATAAGTTCTTCAGTACGTGTATCAACCGAAGAAGTTGCTTCATCTAAAATTAAGAATGGTGCATTTTCTACCATAGCACGTGCGATAGTAAGTAGCTGTTTTTGACCTGCGGAAATATTCGATTCCTCATCAAGAACAGTATCGTATCCTTGTGGCATTGTCATAATAAAGTGATGGATTCCCGCCATCTTAGCAGCTTCAACTACTTTTTCATCGCTAACTTCTTTATTGTATTTAATATTTTCTTTGAATGTTCCTTCAAAAAGCCATGTATCTTGTAAAACCATTCCAAAAAGTGCATGAACTTCTTCTCTTCTCATATCTTTTATATCATGTCCATCTATTGTTATAGTTCCTTCTAAAGTTTCATAAAATCTCATAAGAAGATTAACCATAGTAGTTTTGCCTGCACCTGTAGGACCTACAATAGCAACTTTTTGACCTGCTTTTGCTAAAGCTGAGAAGTTTTTAATAATAGTTCTACCTTCTCTATATCCAAATTTAATATTCTTAAACTCAATTTCACCTTTAGCTGTTCCGTAAGGAAGTAAAACTTCTTTATCATTATCATATGGTAATTCTTCTTCATCAAAAAATTCAAAAACTCTTTTTGAGGCAGCTGCGCAACTTTGTAATTGTGTAAATACTTGACCCAATTGTTGAAGTGGTTGAGTAAATAATCTTACATAAATCATAAACGCAACAACTACGCCAAACGATATATTTCCAGAAGCAACCATAACAGCACCAACAATGCATACAGCAACATAACCTAAATTTCCAGCAAATCCCATAATAGGTTGCATAACACCACCAAAGAAATGTGCTTTTGCTGTAACGCCACGGAAACGATCATTTATTTCCTTAAACTTTTTATATTCATACTCTTCTGTGTTATATGCTTTAACAATTGTATGGCCAGCATAAATTTCTTCTTCATGACCGTTTAAGTTACCAAGTTCTTTTTGTACAGCTGTGAAATATTTTTGTGAACGAGTCATTATTATGAGCATTAAAACAAAACCAACAAATGCACAAGCAAGAGCAACTAAAGTTAATGCCCAGTTAGTAATAAACATTAAAATCAAAACACCAATAAACTGGGTTCCTGCATGGAAAAGATTTCCAACGCTTTGGTTTAATGTCATTGAAATTGTATCTACATCATTAACAACTCTAGATAGAATATCCCCAATAAGATTATTATCAAAATATCTTAAAGGTAAAACATTAATTTTTTTGCTAATACCATTTCTCAATCCATAGGCAGTCTTTTGAGTAACGATATTCATTAAGTATCCTTGGAAATAAGAAAGTATAAATGCTCCTATATAAAATGCTAGTAACAAAAATCCTATCTTTGCAATTGCAGTTAAATCAATAGCGCCAGCAAATCCCTCTGTAATAAGATCAGTAATTTTACTAAGATATGAAGGACCTAAAATAGTAAGTACTGTTCCAAATACAGAAAAAAGAATCGCTAAAAGTAATGGTATTTTATTTTTTCCTAAATATTGAATCAAAGGCTTTAAGTATTTGAAATCAGCCTTTTCATTATTACGTCTACGCATTGGCCAATTCCTCCTCTGATAATTGTGAATAAGCTATTTGTTTATAAACTTCGCACGTCTTTAATAATTCTTCATGCTTACCAATACCAGCAACTCTGCCTTCATCTAAAACAATAATTAAATCCGCATCTTTAACAGTACCAATTCGTTGGGCAACAATTAGCGTTGTTGCTCCATTAGTTTCTTTCTTAAGTGCCATTCTTAAAGCTTTATCTGTTTTATAGTCAAGTGCTGAGAAAGAATCATCAAAAATAAAAATTTCTGGATTTTTGTAAATAGCTCTAGCAATTGAAATACGTTGTTTTTGTCCGCCAGAGAAGTTTGAACCACTTTGAGCAACTTCGTAATCAACACCTACATCAGATTGGGCAAGAATATCTTCACCTTGGGCAACCTTAAGTGCTTTAATAACTTTTTCATCTTCAATCTCATCTTCTTTATAATTTCCATAAGCAATGTTAGAACGAAGAGTTCCTTTAAAAAGCATCGCTTTTTGTGAGATGTAACCTATCTTGTCATGCAAATCAGAGATTTTATAATCTCTAACATCAACACCATCAACTAAAATTTTTCCATCCGTTACATCAAAAAATCTTGGAACAAGATTTATTAAAGTGCTCTTACCTGAACCAGTAGATCCAATAAAGGCAACAGTATCCCCTGGGTTAGCAACAAAACTAACATCATTAAGAACTTTTTCTTCAGCATCAGGATAAGCAAAATCAACATCTATAAATTCAATTTTTCCTTTTCCTTCTGGTTTCTTTTCATTTTTTCCATCATCTATCTTCGTATTATTATCAAGAACTTCGTTAATACGACCTGCAGCAACCATAGCTCTTGGAAGCATAATAAAAATCATAGCTACCATCATAAATGCAATAATAATTTGGATGCCGTAAGACATAAATGTTACGAGTTCGCTAAACATCTCAATTCTTATTAACGGGTCTTTTGCATTTTGTATAACAGTTGCTCCTACCCAATAGATTGCCAGGGAAGTCATGCTCATAATAAACTGAAGAGCTGGTGCAAGATAAGCCATTATTTTTCCAGTAAATAAATGATTATCATATAAATCAGTATTTGCAACATCAAATTTACCTTGTTGATATTCTTCAGCATTATATGCTCTAACAACTCTAACACCTGTTAGATTCTCTCTTGTAACTCTGTTTAAGTTATCTGTAAGTTTTTGAATTAACTTGAATTTAGGAATAACTAAAATCATTGAAACCGCAATAACACAAATAACAATAATTATAGCAATTCCTAAAATAATAAGAAGCTGATAAGCTCTGCCTAAAATCTTTATAAACGCCCATATAGCTATAATAGGCGCTCTAAGAATTGCTTGAAGACCCATAGCTATAAGCATAGTAATTTGAGTTACATCATTTGTTGACCTAGTAAGAAGTGAAGATGTAGAAAATTTACTTACTTCCTCCATAGAAAAATCAACTACTTTATTATAAATTTTTTCACGCAAATTAGCAGCAAAATTAGCAGCTACTTGTGCAGCAAAAAAGCCGAGAATAATAGAACAAAGTGCGTCACCAATAGCACAAAGAAGCATAATAAGTCCAGCTTTCCAAACTTCGCTTACAGCCCCTCCAGTTTCAACTAACTGAGTGACCTTTGTCATATAATCTGGCATCAATAAATTAAGCCATACACCAAGAATAGTGAAGACAAATACAAACAAAATACAAAGCCAATCTTTTTTTGTTAAAAATTTTAATAATTTTATCATTAACGACTCCTAAAACTAGTCATTTCCATTCCGTCATATACTTTAGAATTATTATTATTCCAAATAAATATTGTAATATTTTTACCTTATTATTACAACTATTTCATTATAAATAAAATAGTTTTACCATGTGTCCAAAGTACGTTTTACAGTAGACTATATTTTATTTATTATGGAAGATTTCAAATGATAATTTTGCTTGCTCTAAAAGCATATCATAACCATTCATAAATTCAAGGCCCGCATCTAAAGCAAGGTTAAGAAGTTTTGTTTTGGAAGGATTGTAAATCAAATCTGCAACAAACAAACTATTCTTAACACCTAAGAAACTATCTATTGGAGTACTAATGCCATCCATACCTACTGGAGAAGCATTAATAAATATATCAGCAATTTTTAATTTATCTCTAAGTTCTTCTTTAGTTGGTCTATGAAGCATAGTTATATTTGCCCCATTACTCTTAAGTACAAAATTTATAGCTTTTGCAGCACCACCTGTGCCATAAATCAAAACATTTTTTTCTTTGAATTCAACTTTATATTTTCTAAGGGCATTTAAAAAACCCTTGCCATCTGTATTATATCCAATCATTTTTCCGTCATAGATTTTCACAGTATTAACAGCACCAATTTCTTTAGCTTCATCCGAAACATCATCCAAAAAATTAATTATAGTTTTTTTATCTGGCATCGTTACATTAAATCCAACGAATCTTTCATCTAAAGACTTAATCGTTTGTTCTAAACCTTTTTCGCAAGAGTCAATTAAAATATAATCATACCCTTCCATTTTATTTTCTATAAACAATTGTCTATGAATTTTTTGAGACAAACTTTGAGAAACAGGACTCCCTATGAGTCCTGTTAGATGTTTTATATTATTGTATTCTAAGCAATTATTCATAAAATATATTTTTCCGGATGCCTTTTTGCATATCTTTTATAAAAAGGTATTACAATTTTTTCGCCCCATCTTTTCAATCTAATATAAAAATGTGGATCAATTTTAATTGGTTTAACCAAAATGCTTTTTATCCCAATATTATTAGCTCCAAAAATATCAGTAAAGAGTTGATCGCCAATAAAAATAACTTCGTCTTTACAAAATCCTAATTGAGCAATAGCCTTTTCATAACTTTCTTTACTCGGTTTATGTGCATTGAAAATATAATCGCTTTCAACGGCCGTTGCGAAAGGTTTCACTCTTTCTTCATTATTGTTTGAAATCAAACAGGTCTTAAAACCTAGAGAATGAAGATTCTTAAATAATCCAATTGCTTTTTCATTAACTGGTGCATCATGCTCAACTAAGGTATTGTCAATATCAACAATTAAACCTTTAATGCCTTTACTATATACATTTGAAAAATCAACTGTGTATATACTAGGATGATACACAGTTGGATAAAATTTCTTAAACATTATTTATTTAATTTATTAATCTCATCGATGAAAGTATTTACGTCTTTGAATTCTCTATAGACAGAAGCAAACCTTACGTATGCAACCTGATCTACTTCTTTAATTCTATCCATAACAATTTCACCAATTTTTGTACTCTTAATTTCTGCGCCACCTGCAGTGTAGATATCGTTTTCAATATCTTCAATTAATTTCTCAAGACGATCAGCTGAAACTGGTCTCTTATAGCAAGCTTTAAGAACACCTTTTTCAATCTTAGTGCGATCATAAGCTTCTCTATTATTATCCTTTTTAATAACAATCAAAGGAATTGTTTCGATTTTCTCATATGTCGTAAATCTTTTTTTGCATTTTTCACATTCACGTCTTCTTCTAATAGCAGTTCTATCATCGTTTGGACGAGAATCTAATACTTTTGTATCAATACAACTACAAAATGGACATTTCATAATAATCGCCTCCTTAATTAATGAGTGCATTATATCTTATATGGTGTAAAAAGTGCAAGTAAAAACACAATATCTTGAATTATATTAATTGCCACAATAATTCTTTAGTTTTATCTAAAGCTTCTTGCGATACTAAATCAACTTTGTCATTATCAAAATAATCTAATGTTTCAGATAATATTTCGTCATTTGCAGAAACTAATATATCAAAAAGAATTGGACAATTCTTTTCAATAACAACTCTAGCCGCTGCATCATTCAAAAATTCAGCAATTGTACTTGTACTACTAAATTTATGTTGGAAACTTACTTTAGGTGTATAAACATAATCATAAGCACCACCCTTTACGCACAATCCATCTTTAACTTCAACACCATTAATTTCAAATTGTGGCATAAAAATATCTGCTTTAGTTCCTTCAGGTATTTCAAAATGGAAATAAAGTTCACCATTTTCTCTAATTTCCCAATCAGAAACAATATCACCTTTTATTGAAGTATATTTACAATGAAATGATGATAGACGATGGTTAATAAAAGGCCTAATTTCAATCCTTGAAAAACCAGGCTCAGATGGTTTAATTCCAGCCATATATGAATACATAAACTCAACAACTGAACCAAATACATAATGGTTAAGTGAATTCAGTTCATTAGGTCTAATATTTCCATGTGCATCAAGAGAATACCATGTTTCCCAAATAGTTGTAGCACCTTGGTCAACTTCATCAATCCAACCTGGATAATTTTCACTAAATAAAAATTTATAAGCTACATCATCTAATCCATTATCAGCTAAAACATTTAACAAAAATGGGACCGCAGCATATCCAACATTTATTTTATAGCAATCTCTTTTAAGTCTAAGTTTTAATCCTTCAACTAATTTTTCTTTATCAACATACAATCCCGCTTTTAATGCCAATATATATGCCGTTTGAGTATCTACAGTAATTCTACCTGTTTTAGAAAAATACTCATCCATAATTGCATCTTTAACATCTTCAGCTAATTGTTTGTACTTATACATATCTAATATTTTGCCAAGATAAGATGCCGCATTAGCAAGCAAATTTATTGATATATAATAGTAAACTGAAGAAATAAAGTATTCATCCGTTGCACCTTTATTGTTATCGAAAGAATAAGAATCTAAAGCAACGTAATCACCATATTGGAAACCAAAGTCATGAAGAAAGTGCTTTTTTTCTCTTTCCGAATCTTTCTTATCGACATAATCAACCCAATCTTTCATAAGTTCATAGTTAGACTGAATAATATTTAAGTCTCCATACATCTCATATAATGTAGTTGGAATAATCGTTGCTGCATCACCCCAAAGGCCTGAAATAATAGGTTTAGAAACAACTGGAATATATGTAGGTATTGCACCATCAATTTTTACTTGCTCAGCGCGAAGGTCATGTAAATATTTAGAAAGAAATTCTAAGCAA
Source organism: Lachnospiraceae bacterium (assembly GCA_045598285.1). GTDB lineage: Bacteria > Bacillota > Clostridia > Lachnospirales > Lachnospiraceae > RGIG5612. The sequence continues at coordinate 44,775 of JAZLLU010000012.1, forward strand.
TTCATGTTATAGCAAGCAGTTCTGGCAAAAAGAGCAATATTACCAGAATATCCTAGTCTTTCATCTCTTTGTGGGCAGTTAGTAGGAATATCAATAAAGTTTGATTTTTGGCTCCACATACAGTTTCTAAATAATTTATTAATTTTTTCATTAGAAGTATGAATATATCCTACTTCATCTAAATCAGAATAAATAACACATCCAATAAAATCTTCTGGAGCAAGATTTCCTTCCCAACCAGTAATCCTTACATATCGACCTGCAAAATATGTAAAATGTGGCATTACAATATCTTCCTTACCATCTGAAATATAAGTAAGTCCACCTAATGCGCTTCTATAATTTTCATTATAAAAATTACCTTTTTGTAAAATTTCACAAAACTCTAATCTTATCTTGGTTCCTTTAGGCAAATTAGTTTTAAACTTAACAAATCCAGCAAAGTTTTGACCAAAATCCAAAAGTGTATCGCCGTTAGGTGCAGATATTATTTCTTTAACTGGCAATTGTTCTTTAACAACAACTGGAAGTGAATATGATTTAACAAGTTTTTGTGGAAGTTTAATTACATCTGGTTTTTTCTCTTTGTTTTCAACTTCTTCCCATAAAAGTCTATTTATTATTTCGCCATCATAAATACCACTCATCTCAATATCTGAGCCATAGTATTTCCAACTTTCGTCTGACGAAATAACAATTAACGGTGAATCAGACTCATGCAAATTTATTGGTTTTTCAAGATCATATGTTTCAATATCAAAATCATCATCTAAAGAATTATAATTTTTCTTTTCAATAACAATTTCAGCTATCATAGCAAAGCGAGAGCCATAATTATTACTTTCACCATCAACACCAAATCTTCCTTTGTACCAACCATTTCCTAGAGAAACATCAATAGAGTTAGAATCAGAATCTGGTCCATAATGTAACAAATCAGTTATATCATATTCAAAATATTGGATAGTATTTTCGTAATCAGATATATATGGCGTTAAAATTTCATTACCAACTCTAACACCATTTACATAAGACTCAAAAAGACCAAGCCCTGTAATATAAAGGGTGGCCTTTTCAATATCATCATCAATAAAAAAGTCTTTAAAGAATATTGGGTGGAACTTATCTTCCTTTTTAGGTGATATCCACTTTGCATTCCATAAACGCTCCATAATCTACTCCTACTATCTTACTATTATCCTTGCTCCCACAGGACACCTCCCATTGCTTCGTAGGGAACCCTTACCCTACTCGCATGGTGCCTTCCTGCTCGCGCTCGGAACACTATATTATTGCGGAAGCTTAAAAGAACTCTTTAATGAAACTATTCTATTAAATACCAAATGGTCTTTGGTTGTATCTTTTGAGTCAACGTTAAAATATCCATGTCTTACAAATTGGAAAGAATCACCTTTATTAGCTTTTGCTAATTCAGGTTCTACAAAACAACTCTCCATAACCGTAAGTGAATTAGGATTAATATTTCTTTCTTCATCTACTAATTGTTCATAAAGTCTTGCCTCGCATTTAATTGCTTCTTTAGCACTGACCCAATGAATTGTTCCTTTAACTTTGCGACCAGTAAAACCTGTTCCACTCTTAGTTTCAGGATCATAAGTACAATGAAGTGTTGTGACTTTACCATTCTCATCCTTTTCATACGAATTGCATTTAACAAAATATGCATTCATAAGGCGAACTTCATTTCCAGGGAACAATCTAAAATATTTTGGAGGTGGAACTTCCATAAAATCTTCTCTGTCAATATAAAGTTCTTTTGAGAAAGGAATCTCTCTGCTTCCTAATTCTTCATTTTCAGGATTATTTTGGACGGTAAGCATCTCAACTTGACCATCAGGATAATTATCAATAATAAGCTTAACAGGGTCTAACACAGCCATATATCTTGGAGCTTTTGGTTTTAAGTCTTCTCTCAAACAATATTCAAGCATTGCATAATCAGAAGAACTTTGTGCTTTAGAAACTCCACTAAGTTTAATAAACTGCTGTATTGATTCTGGGGTAAAACCTCGACGTCTGAGTGCCGCAATAGTTACAAGTCTTGGGTCATCCCATCCATCTACGACTCCATTAGCAACAAGTTCTTTAATGTATCTTTTACCAGTTATAACGCCGGTTAAATACATTTTTGCAAATTCAATTTGACGAGGTGGCATTTCAAAACCAACGTTCTTAACTACCCAATCATATAAAGGTCGGTGGTCTTCAAATTCCATTGTACAAATTGAATGCGTAACTCCTTCTACTGCATCCTCAATAGGATGAGCAAAATCATACATAGGATAAATGCACCACTTATCACCTGTGCGATGATGCGATACATGAGCAACACGATAAATAACAGGGTCTCTCATATTCATATTAGGGGAAGACATATCTATCTTTGCTCTTAATACTCTTTTTCCATCTGGAATAACTCCACTTTTCATTTCTTCGAAAAGAGATAAGTTTTCCTCTACGCTTCTATCTCTGTATGGGCTATTTATGCCTGGCTTTTCATATGTTCCTCTGTATTCTTTTATTTCATCAGCAGATAAATCGCAAACATAAGCCTTACCATCTTTAATAAGTTTTATAGCTGCCTCATACATCTTGTCAAAATAATCAGATGCAAAATATAGCCTGTCTTCAAAATCAGCGCCAAGCCATTCAACATCTGCCTTAATTGATTCAACAAACTCCGTATCCTCCTTTGTAGGGTTTGTATCATCGAAACGTAAATTAAACAGGCCATTGTATTCTTTAGCAAGGCCTGAGTTAAGTAAAATAGATTTGGCATGACCGATGTGCAAATATCCATTAGGTTCAGGAGGGAACCTCGTTTCTACTCTGTTATATACACCATCGGCCAAATCCTTGTCTATTTGGGCTTCTATAAAGTTTCTTGAAGTTTTATTTTCTTCCATAAATTACTTTAAGTTTTTCTTTGCAGTTTCAACTAATTCAGTAAAAGTTTTTGCATCATTAACAGCAAGGTCAGCTAAAACTTTTCTGTTAAGTTCGATGCCAGCATTTTTAAGGCCGAACATAAATTTACTATATGATAAACCGTTCAATCTTGCAGCTGCATTAATACGTGCAATCCAAAGTTGTCTAAATTGACGTTTCTTTTGTTTTCTTCCTGCATAAGCGCTTGTAAGAGCACGCATAACGCTTTGTTTAGCGATTCTGTATTGTTTTGATCTGGCTCCTCTATAACCCTTAGCTAGTTTTAATGTTCTATTATGTCTTTTTTTAGCGTTTAATCCGCCTTTAATTCTTGCCATTTCTTAATTCCTCCTTCAATTTAGATTCTTACAGATATGGTAAGATCTTTTTCATGTTCTTAACATTAGTGGCATCAGTTACGATAGCCTTTCTAAGGTTACGTTTTCTCTTTGTTGACTTCTTAGTTAAAATGTGGCTTTTGTAAGCTTTGTTTCTCTTTAAGTTACCACTAGCAGTTTTTTTGAAACGCTTAGCCGCAGCTCTTTTTGTTTTAATCTTTGGCATTTATATTTCCTCCTAAATAAAATTTGTCATTATTTTTCATCATCTGATTTTTTCTGAGTCTTTGGCGCTGGTTTTTGAGCTAAAAACATAACCATGTTTCTTCCTTCAACCTTTGGCGCTTTGTCAATTAAAGCAATATCTTCTAGCATTTGTGAAAAATCATCTAATACATGTTTTCCCTCTTGCATATGAGCCATCTCACGTCCTCTAAAGCGAAGAGCAACTTTAACTTTATCGCCTTTTTCAATAAACTTTCTAGCTATGTTCGCCTTAGTTTTAATATCATTAACATCGATATTAGGTGAAAGACGTATTTCTTTGACTTCAATTGTTTTTTGTTTTTTCTTTGCTTCTTTTTCTTTTCTCATCTGTTCATATCTGAATTTGCCATAATCGACAATTCTACAAACAGGTGGCTCAGCCTTAGGGGCAATCAAAACTAAATCTACTCCTACATCATCAGCAGCAGCTAAAGCATCATTGATGCTCATTACACCAAGTTGTTCGCCATCAAAACCAATAACACGAACTTCCTTGTCTTTGATTTGTTCATTAACTAAATTGTTAATAATTTCACCTCCTTGAAAGTTTAACCAAAAAAAGTGGTTAACTTGCGAAAAGTTAACCACTAATAATCAAAATATAGCCTATTGCTAAAATTTGAAAATATTTACCGCCGTGCGCCCATTTGCGACGTGGTGAGAGTGGTAACTCTTCTTCGTTTTCAAATGACTAGTGTATTATAGCTGTGCTTTAGCCTTGTGTCAACACAAAATCCATCTTCTCATCATATGAATCTGTAGGTATAGATTCGTAAAATTGAAAGGCAAAACATACTGCTATTTTAACAAAATGCGTTTCTTTATGAGAACTTAAATATTTATCGTAAAATCCTCCACCATAACCAATTCTATTATTATCTTTATCAAAAGCTAATCCTGGCATAAGGATTAATACTTCCTTTTCATGTGCAACCATTTTCTCATCGAAAACCGGTTCAGGAATACCCATATATCCTTTTTTAAGTTCATCAAAAGAATCTATATAGATAAACTCCATATAATCAGGAATTATTTCACCTTTTTTGTTACATGTATCGCCAGAAGCTAAAGTTTTTGGCACAGCAACTTTCTTGCCATCCTTTAATGCTCTTTCAATAATATGCTTAGTATTTACTTCTTGGTTATAAGGCATATATGCAAAAATGCATGAAGCATTTTTATATTCATCTAAATCACAAAACTTATCCACAAGAATTAATGAAAGATTTTCAATCTCTTGCGTAGTCATTAAACGTTTTTTATTTGTAACTTCATTTCTAATTTCTTGTTTAGTCATTTTTTATATTTTTTGATGAAAACTTAACGAGAAGCATCTCAACTCCTATTTGATCTTCAACATCACCCATTTTTATTTTCATATCAGTATCATTGATTTCTTCTAAAATATTTCTTACATCCTTCATCTTAAAATTATTATGCAAATATTTTTCCGCATTTTTTATAATAAACTCTTGTTTTTTAAGTTGTTTTGCAACTTGAGCTGTTGTTAATCCTTTATTTCTCAATTCTGCCGTTTGGATAAGTGTTCTAAACTGCAAACGAATCATTGCAAGTATATAAAGAGGATGAGCTCTATTAGCAAGAAGGTCATAATATTTTTCTAAAACAAGTTTAGGATTTTTCTCTGTAATGGCTCTAAGCATATCAAAAACCTTTGCTTCAATATCCTCAGATGAAATCGCCATAATATCTTCATCTTCAACAACTTCTCTATCGCCAACATAGTTTACGATTTTTTCATATTCTAATCTTAATCTATCATAATCGTTTCCTACACGGCTAAGAAGTAATTCTATTGTACTTTTTCTAATCTTTTTATTAGCTTTTGCAAATCCTTTCGCAAGCCAAACAATAACTTCCTCATCACTATCTTGTTCGCATGCAACTAATTTCCCTTTTTGCTCAATAGTTTTTACTATCTTTTTATTTTTTGCTGCTCCCTCCTCAAAGAAAGCTAAAATAGTAGATTTAGGAATATCATTTAGAATCTTTTCAAGCATAGAATCCGAAGATTCGTTTTCATTTTCTTCTTCGGAATTATTTCCTTCTTCGGTAGGCTTTTCTTTACCTTTAGCCTTAAACTTACCTGAATTTTCTACAATAACCAAACGTTTATCTGCAAAAAACGGCATAGTTACTACGCTGTCATATACTAAAGAAAAATCAATATTTTTACCTTCAAAATATGCAAAGTTCATATCGTTTCCATTAGTAACAGCCGCTCTTAATTTATCGCGATAATTTCTCTTCTTGAAACTTTCCTCGCCATAAAAAAGATAAATATTTGCAATTTCTTTTGTAAAATCTAGTTCAGCCATATTTTCACCTAAATCTTTAATAATTATATCATAACTTAGTTTTAACAGCCACATTGCCTTCATTATCAACAGATAAATCAATTTGTCCTGTTACTGCTGTAAGATAAACTTTTGCTCCAACATTACTGAGCCTTTCTAATGTTTCTTTGTGAGGATGACCATAACTATTATTTACTCCTGCTGATATAATTGCCATTTTTGGAGAAACCATATCTAAAAACTCCTTTGATGAAGAAAACCTTGAGCCATGATGAGAAACCTTTAAAAGATTAAATTTATGTAAATTACCTTCGTTAAGTAAAATCTTTTCACCATCATCTTCTAAATCTCCAACAAACAAAGCACTAAAATCATTATATTCAAGGTCTAAAACCGTTGAATAAGCATTTAATGATGTTTTATTTGAATACATTTTGTTTGGATGCAAGCATCTTATTTTTAGCCCATCTTCTGTGATGCAATCACCCGTACAAATATTATTAAAAGAAATATTGTTTTCCTTACATGCATTTTTTAATATTTCATAATTTTCATTTTCTTTTATTTTCGGCACATAAACAGCACAAATTTTAATTGCCCCTGCACTATTATCGTTAATCAACTCTAAAAGCCCTGAAATGTGATCATAATCCGGGTGTGTTACAATCGCGTAATCTATTTTGGAAATCTTTTTATATTTTATAGCGCCTTCCAATCTATATTCTTTTACTTTTGTCACTGAAGTACTTCCGCCGTCAATTAATATATTTGTATTATGAGGAGTATTTATTAAAATACCATCTCCCTGGTCAACATCAAAAAAGGTGATATTCAATTTATTATCTGGAATTTTAATAAATACTATTAATAATAAAATTATGTAAGTTGCAACGCATATAAGTATTTTCTTTATCTTTCCATCTTTTTTTATTTTTGTTTTTGTATTTATATAAAGCAAGAATAAAGCAATTACACAATAGAACAAAATAATTTTTGGCCATGATAGATTACCAGTAACAATAACACTATAAGGAAATTTATCTGTAATTACACAAAGCATATTAATCGCATCTAACAAAAATGCCCCAATGCCTATTGCGAATCGACTGATTGCAATGCTAATTGCACCTAACATCGCACTAAAAATTGCACTACTTAAAATAAAACTCATAAGTGGAATAACTATTAAGTTTAAAAGCACTGCATATAAAGATATCTCATAATAACTATTTGCAATAATTGGAAGAGTCAAAATAAACACGGATGCGCTACTAATAATAGAAATAATAAATTTATTTTTTTCTCTATTAAGTTTTAAGTATTTTTGAACACTAAGCCCTAAAAGTGCTATTGCAACAATTGCAATAAAAGAAAGTAAAAAAGAAGAATTATAAAGATATAAAGGATTTGTAATCAAAATAATTATTGCGGAGAATGATAAGCTGCTTAGCATGTCAAAAGGTTTACCAAAAATTACAGCAACCATTCTCATAGCAAACATAATAGTTGCCCTTATTGCTGAAACGCTTTCGCCACTCATAATACAAAAACAAACCATAAATATTGTGCTAATAATACATGAGGTAATTAATGAAAATTTTTTATTCAACAAAGAAAAAATAGATATGCCAATTAATGAAATATGTAGACCCGAAATTGCAAGAATATGCGCGATACCATTTTTTCTATAAAGATTCATTGTATCGTCTTCAATTTTTGACTTATCTCCTGCTACTATAGCGCTAAAAATCCCTGACTTATCACTTTCTAGTGTTTCATCAAATATTTTTATTATTTTTTTCTTTATGTCGAAAAAGGTTTGTTTTATATAATTATATTCTTTAGAACACTCTTTAATATTTGTAGCCTTGAATTTATATCCGTAACCTAAAGAATTATAATAATTTTCTTCATCAAAATTTCCAAAATTTCTAGCTTTACTAAATCCAACATTCTTACACTTAGCTATAAACATTTGTCCTATTTTAAGATTATCCTTTTTTGATACTAAAATAATAGCCTTACCAAAATAGTCGGCGTCTACAAAAAAATAATTCGAATTATTTTTTTCTTCAATTTTGATTAATTTTGCTTTGACATCAACTGTTTTTCCAATATCGATTTCTTTATATGGTTTAAGATTAAAAACCTTAAAGAAAATACAAAACAATACCAAAATAACAGCCAATAAAAGAAGTGGCCTCTTAAACATATTTAATAATTAACTTAGCTTTTACTGAATATAGATACTGTTATATTTGAATTTTTCAGCAAAAGAAATTGTTTTGTGCAATTCTACTTCTCTTTCACCTTCAATTAAAAATTGCACAGAAGAAACATACGGTAATTGGCACACCGTATTAACGATAGAATATATCATAATTTCGTCACTAACATCATTTTTTTGTTCTAAGAAGTTATGTCCGAAATTTATGTAACATGTTCTGTCTGTTGTAACAACACTAATTAATTCAACATCATCTGAAACAGTTGGAATAAGAACCTGTTCATCTACATTACTTTCATTATTAATTGCATTAGGATCTTTTTCTGGTCCTTCAATTAATTTAGTAATTAAATATTCTTCCATCGATAAACTTGTATTATCAATAGAAAAAGTATAATAAACAGGAACCAATTTATCTTTAGTTTCATTTGCAAAATAAACTTTAAGTTCAGTCGTTTGCTTAAGCATACCTTCTTCGTTCAAAAGAACATTAACAAACTTTTCTTTTGTCATTGTTCCAATGACTTCATTATTTCTATCTGTTATAGGAACATTATCTACTGTAAAAGAAACACCAATAACACCAGGCACCTGAATAAGAGTAAGCACAACCCCAGCCCTTAAAATAATTTCTCTAACATTAGTTAATTTCAAATATTCAGAATTAAAATCAATTGCAATAATACCATCTTTAAGGTTTATAGAATTAATCTCAACCTCAGCAGGTTTTACAGAATAATATGATTTATCTTCTAAATTCGAATTAAACATTCTATCTAGAAGATCCAAAATCAAATCAATCGGTTCAACATCTTCCGTTTTTATTTTTACTGCTCTGTAGTGCAAATCTTCTGCAGTATTATTCGTATAATAAATTAAAATTTTACCATCGTTATTTTCTTCTTTATTGCATGCACCTAAAGCAGGCACTAAAGATAATGCCACTGCAACAACCAATATTAAACTTAAAACTTTTTTAATTTTCATATTTATTCCTATACGTATGTCAGTGGAACCTGCATTGTAAAAGTAGAACCTACATCTAATTCGCTATGTACTTTAATAGTTCCTTTATGTGCAGCAACAATTCCTTGAGTAATTGAAAGTCCAAGCCCAGAACCACCTGTCGCTCTATCTCTAGCACTGTCAGTTCTATAGAATCTGTCGAATACATGATTTAAGGATTCTTCAGGAATACCATACCCATTATCTTGAACTTTAAGATAAAAATATGTTTGGTCTGAGTTTAAAGATACATGCACCCAACCATCAACATTATTATATTTTATCGCATTAACTACTAAGTTAGTAATACACATAGAAAACTTTGTTTTATCAACTTCAGCAAATACTGGTTTAAACGTTTCAAAAACTAATTCAATATTTTTTTCTTTTGCAAGCGGTTTCATAATCTTAAGTATTGATTCAACCAATTCATTAATATTTGTGTTTTCAATATTCAAGACCATCTTATTTTGATCCATTTTTGCAAGAGTAAGTAAATCGGAAATGATTTCATTTTCTCTATCTAATTCGCCAACAATATCAACCAAAAATTCTTGATAAAGTTCTTCTTGGACTCCTTCTTGCCCAATCAACGATTCAGCTAAAACTTTCATAGATGTTATTGGTGTTTTAAGTTCATGTGACACATTTGATACAAAATCTTGTCTGGATTTTGTTAACGAATTAATTTTATTTAGCATCAAGTTGAACGAATTAGAAATGTTTTCTAATTCAGTACAACCTTTAATATCTACTTGTTCATCTTGACCTGTTGTATTAATTTTAGATACTGCATCATTGATATTCACAAAAGGTTTAACTATTTTTGCGGACCCATAAATAGCTGCAGCAATTAAAACAACAACAAGTATTACAACAACAGCGATTGCAATAAGCATAACATTATGCATTGAATCAAATATATCTGAAATGGAAGCACTACCCATAACTACAAATTGAATGTTTCCGTTTTCATCTTTAATCCCTTGTGTAAAATTAATATATCTATTCTTTTTGTCTATTTGGGTTTGGTTTACCCCATAAAAACATTTATTAACATCTTCAGATATACATATTTTTCCTTTGTTTATTTGGTATGTGTCGCTCAAAATATAAAAGTTATTATCGATAATTTGAATACGATTCATAAAAATACCGGCAAGTTCATCAGCAGCTAAATCAATGTTATCATCGGTAATTTTTTCTTCACTGTATTCATCAGAAATATAATTACAAAGAATTGAAAATTGAGCATTAAGATTTTTACTACGAGTATTAATAAAACTATCTTCAGCAACATTAAGTACCACTGTATCCAAAAGGATAAGTGGCACTATTCCAACGATAATTATTATCATTATGATTCTAAATCGAAGACTTTTAAAGAACGACTCGTTAAGCTTTAAAATAATAACCCACTCCCCACTTTGTATTAACATATTTTGGTTCTTTAGGGTTTACTTCTATTTTTTCACGAAGACGTCTTACGTGAACATCAACAGTACGCACATCGCCAGGATACTCATACCCCCAAACAATGCTTAAAAGTTGTTCTCTGCTATAAACTTTATTTGGGTTATTGACTAATAACTCAAGAAGATCAAATTCTTTAGCAGTTAAGTTGATTTCTCTATCTTGAATAAATACTCTACGAGCATCTAAATCCATATAAAGATCGCCACTTATTATTTCAGAAGATACATCTCTAGAAACTCTCTTGTTTCTTCTAAACATTGCTTTAATTCTTGCTTTAACTTCAAGAATATTAAAAGGTTTTGTGATGTAATCATCAGCACCATACTCAAGGCCAAGAATCTTATCCATATCTCCGCCCTTAGCAGTAAGCATAATAATTGGCATACTTGAAAATTCTCTTATGCTTTTGCAAACTTCGAATCCATCCATTTTTGGAAGCATAACATCAAGCAAAACAACATCATACTCTGTCTTCTTTGCCATATAAACAGCTTCTTCGCCATCATAAGCACAATCAACACTCATGCCATCTTGTTCAAGAGAAAACTTTATTCCCTTAACAATAAGTTTTTCATCATCAACTACTAAAATTCTGCTCATAATTACACCTTAATATAATCCTTAATTTTTTCATAGGAACTATCTTTAATTCCTGCAACGTTTTTTATGTCTTCAACGTTGGAAAAATTTCCAACTGATTCTCGATAAGAAATTATTGCCTGAGCTTTTACATCACCAATTCCAGGAAGTGTCATAAGATCTTCTTGCGATGCCTTATTAATATTTACTAATCCATCATTTACTTTTAAGCTTCTATCTATTGCAACTTTTCCAGACGCAACTTCTTCTAAAGATGGAATATAAATTTGCTCTCCGTCATTAACTTGCTCAGCAAGATTAAGATATTGTGTATCGGCTTCACTTAAAAATCCACCAGCAGCACTAACAGCATCGTTTACTCTTGCCCCATTGTCTAAATAATATAGACCCGGAGATTTAACTTGCCCACAAACATGTACACAAAGTTTAGTTAGTGTAATTTCTTTACTACTTTCATCTTTGTCTTTTGTTTCTTCAGTAGTGCTTTCTTTAGAAAGAGTTTTATTATTTTTGTTTTTAAAAGAGCAGCTAAAAATAATACCTGCTACAACAACAATTACGCTAACTAATAAAATCTTAATTAATTTTTTGTTTTTCATGTTCTCCTCCACATAGGAAAAGAACCTCTGACAAGTTTATTGTACAAAATTTTTATTAACTTTGCAATAATTCTGTAATAAATTTGTAAAATTATTTAGATCCAGTTTCTACTGAGGTACTTGTTCTCGTAGAAAGAGCTTTTGATAAAGAATTATTGAATTTTTTCAAGGCCTCAGAAGGAGTTGACTCACCCCAAGTACTATTAAGCATTAATTTTAGATCCTTCCAAATTTCCTGAGTTTCAATCATCTTTGGCAAAGTATAAGAATTCTCATATTGAGTATAGGCATCTTGAAAACCTTTTTCGTTATGAAGTACTCTCTTACAACTTATTAATCCAGTTGTGTCATAAACGTAACTTATGTTGTCATAAGTCATATATTTTGCTAATTTTTCAGATTCTTCAATATGCTTAGAAATAGGATTTACGCAAACGCACCATGTTGTTGATAAAGGTTTGGATTCAAGTTCATCATTTAGAGGTGGCATTTGAGCAATTTTATAATTCGTTCCTTGTTGATTTAAAAGTCCCAGTGTAGAACATTTAATAATAGCTGTCTGACAACGTGAGAAAACAAAACTGTTTTCAACAAGGTCGTAAATTACAGTTGAATTGTCAATATTAACGTTTTTAGCAAAATTTTTATAATAGTTTAATGCATCAATTAATTCAGGACTATCTGTATTAATTTCTTTTGATGAATCACCAAACTCACCACCAATATTCAAATATGCTCCTATAAACTGAAAATTTGAAATTAAACTATTAGGATCAAAAAGAGCAACCATATCAATAGATGACCTATCATCTTTTATAAAAGTTGAAGACGATATAAGTATTTCATCAAAAGTATTTGGCGGGTCAATTTGGAAATCTTGATTATACGCTAAAAGTGCTACATCAAATGCAAAAGGATATGCAACTAATTTGTTGTTATAAGTAGATGCATTAAGAGATACCTGAGCATAATTAGCTAAATTATAATCATTTGTATTAGTATTTTCTTTAGCAACAGAACCCAAATAAGCTTGTTCAAGTTTAGTACTTTCACAAATATAAAGATCTGGAGCATTCTCATCTTGCTCAACATTCATCTTGTTTATATTTTCAAAAAATTCTACTGCACTTACTTGCTTACAGCCAATTCTTAAACCTGTATTTCTAAAATAATCTTCCTTTAACTCATTTGTGAATTTTTCAAATGCAGGGTCATAATACCATAATATTAAATCATGCCCTTCTTCAATATCGGTACTAAAACTATTATCAACTTCAACAGGTCTTAATAACATCGCACCAAAAATAATTGCTGAAGTGAGCAATAACATAATCACTATTCTGATAAAATAATTTCTTCTACTTCTTTTCATCAATATCTTCTATTACATCTTTTTCAGTTTTTCCAGGTTGTGGTTTATTCCAAGACATAAACTTACATTCAGGATAACCTTCACATCCGTAATATCTGCGACCTTTTTTAGTCTTTCTAATTATTATTTCACGTCCACAATCAGGACATTTAACATTAGCTTTTTCAATTATGCTCATTGTATTACGACATTCAGGGAAACCAGGACATGCAAGGAATTTACCATGTGGTCCAAATTTATAAACCATCATCCTTCCACATTTATCGCAAACAATATCGCTTTCTTCATCTTTAACTTTTATTTTTTCTAATTTAGCTCTTGCACTATCAATCGATACCTTAAGATCTGGATAAAAATCTCTTAAAATTTGTTTCCAATCAACATTACCATCTTCGATTTTATCGAGCTTTTCTTCTATGTTAGCAGTAAACCCCGTATCTACAATTGTTGGAAAAGCTGTAATCATTATATCATTAACAACTTTTCCTAGTTCAGTAATTAAAATATTTTTCTTCTCCTTACGAACATAATGTCTGTTTTGTATAAGAGATATTGTTGGTGAATATGTACTTGGACGACCTATACCAGCTTCTTCCATTGCCTTAACTAGTGATGCTTCAGTAAAGTGAGCTGGTGGCTGCGTAAAGTGCTGTGTACCATCATAATTAACGTTAGTTATAATAGCATCTTTTGAAAGTTTTGTGATCGTATTATTTTTTTCTTCTTTTTCATCATCAGCAAATGTATAAACTTTCATAAAACCATCAAATTTAATCTTTGATGCAGTAGCCTTGAAAATATAATTATTTACTTCAAACGAAACAGCTGTTGTTTCATATACTGCATTAGTCATTCTGCTAGCAACAAATCTCTTCCATATAAGCTGGTATAATCTAAAACTATCTCTATCTAATTTTTCTTTAATTTTTTCAGGAGTTACGTTAATGTCAGAAGGTCTAATTGCTTCATGTGCATCTTGAACTTTACCTTTTGATTTACTTGTATTCTTAACATAACTTATATAATCTTTTCCGTAGTTTTCTCCAATAAATTCCTTTGCTGCTCCAATAGCCTCATCAGAAATACGAATTGAATCAGTACGAAGATATGTAATATAACCATCTTCATATAAGTTTTGAGCAACTCTCATAGTTTTTTGTGTTGAGAAATTAAGAGCTTTAGAGGCTTCTTGTTGTAAAGAAGAAGTTACAAAAGGCAATGGTGATTTCTTAATTCTTTCTGACTTTTTAATGTCAGTTATACTCATATCCTTGCCCTCAATTTGTGAAAGAATTTTATCTAATTCATCCTTTGTATTAATATCTATCTTGCCATTTTTATCACCATTAAATTTAGCAATGATAGTTTTCTTTTCACCCTTTATAGTAACCTCTGCATCAAGGTTCCAATATTCTTCTGGAACAAATGCATCAATCTCTGCATCTCTATCATTAACCATTCTAAGTGCAACAGATTGAACACGTCCTGCGCTTAATCCTCTTTTTACTTTTTCCCAAAGAATAGGACTTATACCATAACCAACAAGTCTGTCAAGGCTTCTTCTTGCTTGCTGTGCGTTAACAAGGTCCATATCAATTTCTCTAGGATTTTCTAAAGACTTTGCAACAGCACTTTTTGTAATTTCATTAAAAGTAATTCTTGCTCTTTTAGATTCATCAAGATTTAAGGCATTAGAAAGATGCCAACTAATAGCTTCACCTTCGCGGTCAGGGTCAGTTGCAAGATAAACAATATCAGCTTCTTTTGCTAATCTTTTAAGTTCTGACAATGTATCGCCTTTTCCTCTTATGGTTATATACTTAGGTTCAAAATCATTATCAACATCTATACCCAAAGAACTCTTAGGCAAATCACGAACATGTCCCTTAGAAGCGACAACGTCAAAATTTTTACCAAGATATTTCTTAACAGTCTTTACTTTTGCTGGTGATTCCACGATAACTAATTTTTTCGACATAATATTTTTCCTTCCGGGAATTTTTTATAATTTTATTCCACAGTTTTAACTAAATACCACGAAAACGTATATTCTGTCAATTTTTTTATTTTTTTTATTTTCATTTTTAAATCAAGTATTGACAGTTAAAAAATACAGTGATAGTCTATCTCAAAAGAAATCTAGATGTCATTTTCTTGACATTATTTCTAAAAAATTAATTAAATACCAAAGGAGACATTTTAATGTTTTGTCGTATTCTATGTGCAGACATATGTGGCATTGATGCGCATAAAGTCTTTGTAGAAGCGGATATCTCTGGCGGCCTTCCTGACTTTAATATTGTTGGTCTGCCCTCTAGTGAAATTAGAGAAGCGAAGGAGCGAGTTATTCGCGCAATAACAAATTCTGGTTTTGATTTTCCTTCTAGAAAAATCACAATTAACCTTTCACCTGCTTCTATTAGAAAAATCGGTTCTGGTTTTGACCTTCCAATAGCTATTGCTATTCTATGTGCAATTGGTCAAATTTCCCAAGATGCAATTAAAGATACTTTAATAATTGGTGAACTAAGTCTAGATGGGACTGTAAATCCAATAAAAGGTATTTTACCTATTTCCATTATGGCACAAAAAGAAAAAATAAAAAAAATAATTTTGCCAAAAGATAATGCTTATGAAGGTGCTGTAATTAAAGATGTAAATATTATTTCTGTTTCATCTTTAAGAGATACCGTTGAAATTTTAAAAGGCAAAAGTATCGAAGAAAGCGAATATAAAGACTTAGAAAACATATTAGAAAAGGCATATAAAGATTGTTCGCTAGATTATATTGATGTAAAAGGACAAGAAAGTGCAAAGCGTGCAACAATGATTGCAATTTGTGGATTTCACAACCTTTTATATATAGGTCCACCTGGCTCCGGAAAAAGTATGTTAAGTCAAAGAATTCCAACAATTCTAAATCGCCTTTCCGTAGAAGAATGTCTTGAAGTATCAAAAATCTATTCCGTAGCAGGTCTGCTAGATGGAAAATCATTAATTCTTAATAGGCCTTTTAGGTCCCCACATCATAGTATTAGTGATACTGCCCTAGTCGGTGGCTCTTCTAATCCTAAGCCAGGAGAAATTACTCTAGCTAATAAAGGTGTACTATTTTTAGATGAAGTTGCTGAATTCAAAAAAAGTACTATAGAAATGTTACGTCAACCTCTAGAAGATAAACATATCATTATTTCACGAGCAAATGCACGAGTAGATTTTCCATCTGACTTTATGTTAGTTATGGCAATGAATCCATGTAAATGTGGTTATTATCCTGATAGGAATTTTTGCAACTGTACTGAAGCCGATGTGAATAAATACTTTGGGAAAATCAAAGGTCCAATACTAGATCGTGTTGACATAACTATAGGTACAAAAAGATTAGAAACAAATGATTTTTCTACTAGCAGTTATGGACTAAGTTCAAACGATATGCGCTCGTTAATTAAAACTGCCCAAGAAATTCAAAAGGAACGATTCGCTGGATTAAAAATTTCTTTCAACTCCCAAATGAGCCAAAAAGAAATTAAAAAATACTGCGTATTAGATGATAAAAATCAAGAGATTCTAAATACTGCTTATGAAAAATTTAATATGTCAGCAAGGGGTTATTACAAAATCTTAAAGGTTGCGAGAACTATCGCCGATTTAGACGAATCAAAAGATATCACAAAGTCTCATCTTCTCGAGGCAATAAGTTATAGAAATCAATTCATAGATAGATAAGGAGGAATTATGAATAAAGACGAATATTGGTTTTGGCTGTGCAACATAAAAAATATTTACAACGAACAAATCGAAAAATTATTAAAGGTATTTCCTAATCCTGAAGAAGTTTACAAGGGAAAACCTTATGAATATGAATACGCAAAGTTAACTAAATCAGAAATAAATGCTATAGAAAAAAGTAAAAACGATTTATTGATTTTAAAACAAAAAGAAAAACTTGAAAAAGATGGAATAAAATTTATTAATCCAGATTCAAAAGATTATCCTGAAAAGTTTAGATTTATCAAAAATGCTCCCTACTCTTTATATGTTAAAGGAAATTTGCCTGACCCAAATTTATTTAGTGTTGGTATGGTGGGAGCACGCGCATGTTCTGAATACGGAAGAAGTCAAACTATTCGATTTGCAAAAGCTCTGGCGCTTAAAAATATTCAAATAATAAGCGGATTGGCTTTAGGAATAGATTCAATAAGTGCAAATGCCGCCTTAAGTGTTGGTGGCAAAACCTTTGCGGTTTTAGGAAGCGGTATTGATGTAATTTATCCAAAAGAAAATATAGAACTCTACTATGAAATTATTATGAATGATGGTGGAATAATCACAGAATATCCTTTGGGAACTCCACCAATTCCCTGGCAATTCCCTTCACGTAACAGACTAATTAGTGGCTTAAGCGATAAAATCCTTATAATGGAAGCTCGAAAAAGAAGCGGAACTTTAGTAACTGCAAGCTACGCGCTAGAACAAGGTAAAGATATCTATTGTCTTCCTGGAAAAATTACTGATAGTTTAAGTGATGGTTGCAATAAACTTATTGCTGATGGCGCTGGAATACTTCTCAATCCCGAATATTTATTATCTGATTTGGATGAAATAACTACAAATAAAAATGATGCTCTTATCGACAACAACGAACACCTTTGTCCTATAGATAGCGAAAGTGACACTTATTCTGTTTACAGTTTGCTCGGAAATGAACCTATCTGCGCTGAAGATATAATGCAAAAAACTTCTCTGAATCCTGAAACAATTTCCATAATTTTAATGGATCTTGAAATCTCAGGATTAATCAGAGAAGTTTCAAAAAATTACTATGTTAAAATATTATACTAGAAGTTAAATACTTCGCCAGTAGCTTGTTTAACAGCTGCTCTTACAACATGGCTAGCCATAATTGAGTTTGTAACTGCTCCAACACCACCTGGAACTGGAGTAATCTTAGAAACATGTTTTTCAACTTCATCAAAAGCAAAGTCTCCACACATTTTTCCATCAACAAAGTTGATACCAACGTCGATAGCAACACAATCAGGATTAGCTTTCGCAACATGAGCTTCTTTAACAAGTCCAGGAACACCACAAGCACAAACGATAATATCAGCTTCTTCGCAACGTTTGATAGTATCTTTTGTAAATACATGGCACCATGAAACTGATGCATTTCTAGCAATCATCATATATCCAACAGGACGACCAACTACAAGACTATGTCCAATAATAACTGCATTAGCACCTTCGTACTTAACACCCATGAAATCGCAAATCTTAATTACAGCTTCTGCTGTACATGGGAAATAACCACTGTCATCACCCATAGCAAGTTTAGCCCAGTTAGCAGGACTCATACAGTCCATATCTTTTTCAGGGTTAATCATCTCAACTAATGGTTGATCATTAAGGTGTTCTGGTAATGGGCGGAACATTAAGATACCATTAACTGAATCGTCTTCGTTAATAGCCTTAAATTCTTCTTCTAATTTTTCTTGAGTAACATCTTCCGGAAGTTCAAAAACTTTTACCTCTATACCAACGTCAGCACAAGTTTTTTTAACACCTTTTTCGTAAGATAAATCGCTGTCTTTTGCACCAACACGTAAAATACCTAAACATGGGTTAACATTAGTTTCAGCAATCTTAGCCTTCATTTGTTCAACCAAACGAGCTTTAACATCAGCACCTTTTACTACTTCTGCCATTAATAAATCCTCCTATATGATTTAATTTTTTTTATTATATCAAATTTAATTTTTAAAATATAAAAACAAAATTAAATTCTTATAATAATTATCATATTTACTTTATAAATGCAATATTTTAACCAAATTTAGAACACATATTTTTAATATTTTTATAATAGACTTTTTTCTTATGATAATGTAAAATCAATTGTCTGTGCGATTAAAGCACAAAAATAAGGAGAAAGATATTGAATCGTTCACGAAAAAGGAAAAAATCTATTAAAGTATTACTTGTAATTGGAAAAATTTTCGCAACAATAGGTGTTACAGTTGGTTTCCTTGCGCTTTTGTGTTTATGTGCCATTTTCGTATTAGAAAAAGGGCCTTCTGAATCTGCTAAAGTTCTTTTTGTTAAATCATGTGACGAAACAAGTGCGATGAAATGGGTTCCTCATATTTTTCTAAAAGACGCAGAAGTTAAAAAAATTCTGGAGAACTCAAATATGGCAGAAGTAGATGAAGGTGTAACTAGTGATAGTTCTAAAATTAACACTGATAATGTTACTGATGAAATAGAACTAGTTAACATAACTGGAAGTTCATACAAAGGTTATATGTTAATAGTACATGACCCTTCTAGAATATTTTGTGGAACAGTCGAAAGCTTTGGTAAGTTTGACGGAACAAACGTTCTTGAAATAACTAGAAGATATGAAGGATGTTTAGGTGGAATTAATGCTGGTGACTTCTTAGATATGGGTTCATATTCTTACACTGCCCTTCCACTTGGATGTGTTATTTCAAATGGCGAAGTTCTATTTAGTGATAACGGAATGGATAGCGTATATCATATAACTGGTTTTACTAGTGATAATAAATTATTTATAGGTAATGTAACATTAAGAGATGCTGTTGAAAAGTATGGCATAAGAGATGCCGTACACACTGTTCACAATACTGGCCCATTCCTTGTTATGAATGGCGAAGCTCTTATTAATGAAGTTCCTGATTCAGCTATTTATGGTGGTGGTAAAAACCCACGTTCTGCAATCGGCCAAAGAGAAGATGGTTCTATTATTTTACTTGCTATTGATGGCCGTCAAGCTGACTCATTAGGAGCAACTTTTAAGGATTTAGCTTATGAAATGCTTAATCAAGGAGCTGTTAATGCAGTTGCAATGGATGGTGGTACTTCAACTCAAATGATTTGGGAAGATAAGATTATTAACCACCCTTATAACCCTAGTGGACCACGTAGATGTCCAACTGCTTGGTTAGTAAGATAAAAGTAATTAAGGATATACGATATGAATAACGAAAAAGATATTTATAGCACAACAAGAATAAAAAAACTTAATGTTGGTTTAGAGCAAGAAGATATTCAATTTGAAAGATCTTCTAAAAATGAACCAGTTATTCGTAAGCCAAGACCATCATATAATCGTCAGGCTATACCTGAATTTGAAAAACCTTCTTCTCCGCGTCAATCACGCTCAATAGAAGAACGAACAATTTCAAGAGAATATAATAATTCATCTAACAATAGAACGCAAAAAGATGTTCCTGTTTATTCAAGACCATCTTCTTATCCACGTCAGACAAGGCCTTCTTCAGTCCGCCCTGCTGACCCTAGACAAACTAGGCCTACTGACCCTAGACAAACTAGGCCTACTGTTCCTAGACAAACTAGACCTACTCAGGCTCGACCTCAGAATGGTAATGCAGATGTAAATAAAGCATATAATTACAATCAGAGATATTCTTCTACATATCAAAATAGAATTGATGAATTCTATGACGAAGAAAAAAATTCATATAGAACCAATAGACAAAGTAATCGCTCCAATGATCGCACTGCTAAAAAAGAAAAGAAATTCAAAGGATTTAAAAAATTCATTACTATTTATAGTGCTATATTACTTGTAATTGTGATTACAACAATTATTGTTTTAGGTTCATTCCTTAAGAATTATGAAAATAATCAGCCTTTCGTTCTTGCAGGTAATATCGCTTCAAATTTAACTGAAAATCCAGATACTTATCTTAATGATAATAAAGATAAAATTAATTGTTTGGAAAATGTAGACACTATAATTGCAAAAACTGTTGAACTTATTAATGGAAAAAAAGTTTCATTTGTTGAAAACCATGACTATCGTGCTGATGCCCCTTCATTTGACCTAAAAACAGAAGATAACACAGTAGCAAAAGTTACTCTTGAACAAGCTAAAAAAGGCGCATTTGGTCTTAAATCATGGAAAGTAAAACAATTAGAAGTTGCAGAATATATTCCTGATACAATGAGCTATACTCTATATGCTCCAGAAGGAACCGCAATATCAATTAATGATCATCCTATTGATGAATCATTCAAAACAGCTGATGTGCAAATTCCAGAGTTTCTATCTGTAGCTTCTACTTATACAGAAATTTCTCCGTTAGTAACTTATAAAGTTTCAGGTTTTACTAATACGCCTACTGTAAAAGCTACTGATGCAAATGGAACAGAACTTCAAACGACAATAACTACTGATACCATCGTTGTTGGCACAAACACTTCTTCTGAATTTGTTGATAGTATGAAACCAATGGTAGATGATTGTATTGAACAATATGCTAAATATTTTATCCATTACGGTGGAAACTTACGTCAATATATCTATTACGATACAGAATGGTTCGGATATATATTTGGTAATGATAAATATGACCCTATAGCAACACAATTTTACGAGTATGAAGCTATCACCGGCATTGAATTTGTAACAAAAGAATCTAGCAACTACATCAAATACAATGATCATTGTTTCTCTGTAGATGTTAAGTATGACTTGAAAATAAATTTCAGTTATGATGATATGAGCGATGAAAATACTCTAAGTGCTACATGGGTTTGGGTATACTTCGACAAATACAATGAATGGATGCTTGTAAATTACATCAATAAATAATAAAAAAGGGCTGCTTCAAAAGCAGTCCTTTTTTAATGCTTTGCTTTAATTCTATTTAGCGCTCTGGCTATCGCAGCCTGAGTTAGTTTATATTCAACTTTACTTTGTTTATTAAGTAGTTTTTCTTTGGCTTTTTGTTCTGCCCTTAGCGCTCTATTAAGATCAATTTCCGGAATAAACTCAGCACTATCAACAGCAATAATAACATTATCTCCTTTAACTTCAACAATACCTTGTTCTACTACTACAATAATTTTTTCACCCGCTTCATCTTTGATACTATCTATATCAAAACCTTTAATGCCTTTTTTATTTATAAAACTTATAATATCCTCATCATCAATTAATGCTTTTATTTTGCCTGGAACTATTGTAGATAACATAGCTAAATGACCTGGTAAAATTCCGTATTCACCATCTGAAATAGGAACCACTATCCCCTTACATGGTCCGTCATACAAAAACTTATCTGCAGCTAAAAATTTTAAATTAAAAGTTTTCATTTATTAAAGTTCAGATGCTTTCTTTTTTACATCATCAATTGTTCCAACGTTAAAGAATGCACTTTCTGGATATTCGTCCATCTCACCTTCTATTATAGACTTAAACCCTTTTACAGTTTCTTCTACAGGAACATAAACTCCTTTAACACCTGTAAACTTTTCTGCAACAAAGAATGGTTGAGATAAAAATCTTTGAATTCTTCTGGCTCTGTTTACAGTTAATTTATCTTCTTCACTAAGTTCATCCATACCTAAAATAGCAATTATATCTTGCAGTTGTGCATATTTTTGAAGAATTTCTTGCACTCTTCTTGCAACAAAGTAATGCTCTTTTCCAACAACATTTTCATCCAATATTCTAGAAGTTGATTCTAATGGATCAACAGCAGGATATATACCTTGCTCAGCAATTTTTCTAGAAAGAACTGTAGTTGCATCGAGGTGAGAAAATGTAGTTGCTGGTGCAGGGTCAGTTAAATCGTCTGCTGGCACATATACCGCTTGAACTGAAGTAACTGAACCATTCTTTGTTGATGTAATTCTTTCTTGTAAATTACCCATTTCCGAAGCAAGTGTAGGTTGATAACCAACCGCAGAAGGCATACGTCCTAAAAGAGTTGAAACTTCTGAACCAGCCTGAACAAATCTAAAAATATTATCTATAAATAACAAAATATCTTTTTGTTCGTAATCTCTAAAATACTCAGCCATAGTAAGCCCTGTAAGTGCAACTCTCATTCGAACACCAGGAGATTCATTCATTTGACCAAATACAAGTGCAGTCTTATCAAAAACACCACTTTCTTTCATTTCATTCCAAAGGTCATTACCTTCACGGCTACGCTCACCAACACCAGTAAAAATAGAATATCCGCCATGCTCCATTGCAACATTGTGAATAAGTTCTTGTATAAGAACTGTTTTACCAACACCTGCGCCTCCAAAAAGACCTATCTTGCCTCCTTTAGAATAAGGCTCTAACAAATCTATAACTTTGATTCCAGTTTCAAGAATCTGTGTTGAAGGCATCTGTTCGCTAAATGTAGGTGCTTTTCTATGAATAGGTAAATACTTAGCATTTTTTGAAATAGCTTCTTTACCATCGATTGGTTCGCCTAAAACATTAAATAAACGACCTAGAGTGCAACTTCCTACCGGAACATGAATACCACTTTTTGTATTTTCAACTTCAAGTCCTCTACTTAATCCTTCGCCTTCTGAAAGCATAATTGCACGAACTTCATTATTTCCTATATGTTTTGCAACTTCCATAATGCGCTCTTGACCATCAACTTTAACCTTTAAGGCATCGTTAATCTTTGGAAGAGTTTCATTTTCAAACAAAACATCAACAACGCATCCTGAAACAGCTGTAATTTTGCCTGACATTAATTTAATGCCTCCTTTATCTGATTAAGACTTTTTGCACCGCTAGAAATTTCAGTAATTTCTCTAGTAATTAAATTTTGTCTTATTTTGTTGTATTTTATATTTAAGTCAGAAAGTAATTCCTTCGCATTTTCATTTGCACTATCCATAGCCATCATTCTGGAATTTTGTTCAGCACAAAAACTATCAATTAGCCCTGAATATATAAATCCCGTCATATAATTTTTTGCTATCGTATCTAAAACTTCGTTAGCTGAAGGAACAATTTCAAAAAATTCTTCTGTATCAGTTTCATCGCTACTATCAAAATGCGAAACATGAAACGGAAGCAGTCTTATGCTTTTAACATTAGAACTGGAATTTAATCCAAACTCAGTATAAACAATATAAATTTGACTAATTTCATCGTTGTCATATTTATCAATTAATACTTCTGATATGCTTCTAGCTCTATCCATATTTGGCTCTTGACCAGTGAAAATGAAATCCTCATCAATATTAAATCCATGTTTATTAAAATAAACTCTGGCATACTCACCAACAATATATAAAGAATAATCTTTATTTTCATCTATTATTTTAAGAGTTTCTTTAATTACATTTTGATTATAAACACCGGCAAGTCCTTTATCTGCGCAAATACAAAGTATCGCTGTTTTACCTTCAATATTCAATTGATCTTCATCAATATCATTAGACAAAAAATATTTACTTTCAACAGTGCTAACATGATTTAATATTTTCCAAGCTTCTTCTCTTAAAAAATTATAGTATGGATATGTTTCAAGAAAATTATGCTTAGCTTTTCTAAGTTTAGTTGACGCAATTAAATACATCGCATTAGTAATCTTTTGCGTATCCTTAACTGAATTAATTCTATTTTTAATTTCTTTAGCGTTTGACATATTACTTAAAATCTTTACTAAACTTTAATGCAAAATCAATAATTGTTTCCTTTGTTTCATCTGAAAGAATCTTACTTGAATCAATTTCTATGCAAATATCTGGATAATCATTTTCAAATTTTTCAATTAATTTTGCTAGAAAATTACCTACTTCTTCTTTTTCAATATCTTGCATAGCATGTGAAAGTGCACTTACTAAAATTACTACTTGCTGATGATGTGAATACGGACTGTATTGCTTTTGACGAAGCATATACATAAGGCCTTCACCATAAGCTAATTGTTTTTTTGTATCATCATCTAAGTCCGAACTAAACTGCGTAAATACTTCCATCTCCCTATATTGAGCAAGGTCAAGTCTTAACGTTCCAGCAGCTTTTTTCATTGCTTTAGTTTGTGCGTCGCCACCAACTCTGGATACCGAAAGTCCAACATTAACCGCAGGTCTTTGGCCTGAAAAGAATAAATTACTTTCAAGATAAATTTGTCCATCAGTAATAGAAATAATATTTGTTGGAATATAGGCCGAAACATCACCTTCTAAAGTTTCAACAATAGGAAGTGCAGTAATAGAACCGCCTCCATTTTCATCATTTAATTTTGCACTTCTCTCTAGTAAACGTGAATGCAAATAAAATACATCGCCAGGATAAGCTTCTCTACCTGGTGACCTATCAAGCAAAAGAGAAATTGTTCTATATGCAACAGCATGTTTAGACAAATCATCGTAAACAATTAAAACATCTTTCCCTTTATTCATAAAATATTCTGCTAAAGCGCAACCTGAATAAGGTGCAATATATTGAAGTGTATCTGCTTCTGATGCACATGCAGCAACAATAGTTGTGTATTCAAGAGCATTATGTTTTTTTAGTTCTTCATAAACTCTAGCAACACTACTGGATTTTTGGCCTATTGCAACATAAATACAAATACAATCTTTTCCTTTTTGATTAATTATCGTATCAATAGCAATTGCACTTTTACCTGTTTGCCTATCGCCGATAATAAGTTCTCTTTGTCCCCTTCCTATTGGGAACATTGAATCTATTGAAAGAATACCTGTATAAAGCGGTGTTTTAACTGGACTTCTACTAACAATTCCCGGTGCTTTATTTTCTATTGGCATATAATCCGAAGGTTTAATTTCACCATTTCCGTCAATAGCAACTCCCAAAGCATTAACAACTCTTCCAAGATATTCTTCGCCTACTGGCATACTAGCTGTTTTGTTAGTTCTTCTAACCTTACTACTCGAAGAAATATCACCGTCTAAATCAAAAAGAATACATCCAATATTTTTCTTCGTAAGATTAAGCACCATTCCTCTGGTTCCATCTTCAAAAACAAGAATTTCGCCATATCTAGCATTATCAAGGCCCTCAATAGTGGCAATATTATCGCCAATACTAATAACCTTTCCAATTTCTTCTGGAAGAGCTTTTAGTTCAAAATCTTTAAGCTCTTTCTTAATTAAAGGAATAGTATTTTTTTCAAGATATTTTATATTGGATAGTTGCTCTAAAAGTTGGTTATAAAGTCCTTTTTCGCTCCAATCAAATACTTCATCTCCAACTTCTAGCTTAAATCCGTTATTAAGACTTTTATCTTCTACCCATTCGAGTAAAATATCTTCGTTATATTTATTATTTAAGAAGGTTTTAAATCCTTGCTCTTGCTTTTTATCTGGTTTAAAAGCCGAATACAAGATTGCTTTATTATTTATCATTTGAATTTCCTTTAGCTGAATCTAAGAAACTATCATAAGCTTCACTAGTTGACCCAAATATAGCCTTTGCTGCAGCTTCTTTAGCAATATTAGTAATTTCATCACTAGCTTCGGCTACGATTTTTTCTTTTTGAACCGTTGCTTCTTCCTTAGCTTTATCAATAATTGCTATGGCTTCTTCTTTGGCTGCGCTTACAAGACTGTCTGCTTTGTTTTGTGCATCTTTAAGTATGCTTGCTTTTTCACTAGCAATTTCTATATCAGCATTAGCTATCTTTTCTTCATATTCAGCTTTTAATTTTTCTGACTCATTCTTATTTGAATTTGCCTCATTATCCATATCTTTATAAGCTTCTTTTCTCTTTTCAATAAAGTTTTTAATCGGCTTATAAAGAAGTAAATAAAGAATGGCAAACAAAATAACGAAGTTAAATAAATGCAATAAAATCTGTTGCCAATCTATATTAAGTGGTACTCCGTTCATAGAAATTACCTACCTTTACAATACGAATATAATTAAAATTGCTACTACTAACGCATAAATAATCGCTGTCTCTATAAATACAAGACCAAGCATAAGCGTTGTTCTAATTTTTCCTTCTGCTTCTGGTTGACGAGCAATACTTTCAGATGATTTTGAAATAGCAATACCCATAGCAAAAGCTCCACCTAAAGCTGCAAGACCAATAGCAATACCAGCAGCAATAGCTTTACTACTCAATGCATTTCCATCAGATGTTGTCTCTTTAGCAGGTGCAATATCTAAATTTTCATCTGCTACAGGAGCAACAGCAATATCTGCACTTTCATCTGCATTAGGATTAGGAGCAATAACCATAATTTCTTCATTTTCAGAAACGCTTTCTGTTTCGTCCGCTTTTGTAGTAATAGTCATTACAACAAACATTGCTACTAAAGCGATACAAATTGCAGCGAGAATAACAATAATTCTCTTTCCAACTTTTGTCATTTTAAAAACCTCCGTTAAGTTCTTTTGGCTTATTAATTTTAATTTTCTTTTCTGTAACTTCACCAAAATATGTTGATGCAAGCGTTGTAAGAACGTATGCCTGAATAAGAGCATGAAGCAATGTAAATATAACGGCTACCAAAATAGGAATGCCGTATCTCATTGCCGAATAATAATAAACAAGTTCAGTAACTAAAGCGCCAGATAAAAGTGCGCCAAAGAGACGAAAACTCATAGAGATAGGAAGAGAAAATTCTTTTAATGTTTTTCCTACTCCCTTTATTCCGTTCTTAGCAATACCACCTGCAAGAATAACTAAATATGTTAAACATCCAAGACAAATAGCACCATTAATATCCGATAAAGGAGCTGGTAGTGCTACCGAAGTGCCTTGAAGTGACATAACCTGAAATCCGAATAATTCAAAAAGTGTACTAACACAAATATATGCACCAGCAACAAATATATAAACACTAATAAACCCGCTTGCATGTGCCGAATTTTCTTTAGCCATATTATCAAAAAGTTCTACAGCCTGTTCCAATAACATTTGAAACTTTCCTGGTACTATCTTAAATCTTGGAATAACGAAAATTCTTACAATTAAAGCAAATACAAGGAATATACCCGTTACACAAAAAGCGGAAATAAGGCCTGGATTAACGGCCATACCAAACAAATCAATCTTGTACGTATCATGCAAAACAACATCTCGCATAACAACTTGAACAGATTCTTCATTTGCTATATCAGCACCCTCTTTTAAAAGACCCGCCACAATAGATCCCGCCAAAAGTAACGCTGCGATAATAGCAAAAATTATTATGAATCTTATCTTACGTTTCTTTTCCATTTCTTCCACCCTAAAAGCTAGAAAAACTAAAATTTTGTAAATATATACTAAAACAAATATCTTGCGGTTTTAATCCGCAAGATATCGTTAAAGCCTTCATTAATTATACTACTTTCAATAAAAATAAACTATATTTTTATTTATTTTCAAGTTTTGATTTAACTGACTCAAAAATGTCATCAGCCTTCATGCCATAAACGCTAAGCATCTCATTTGCTTTATTATTTAAGCCTTCTGCATATTCTCTATCTTCCATGCCTTTAGTATTAATAAAAACATTAAGAGAAGCTGCATAAAGAGCACTTTTGCAAATAATTGCACCGCATCCAGCATCGCTTACTGCTAAAGTAGAACCTTTAGCTGCAAACTCGGCTATGATATCAATAGCCTCACAACAACTTACCATTATCTTTAATGGGACTTCGCAAGCATCTTTAGAGCATTTTTCTAAAACTTCTTTTTTGTGAGCTTTTTCTTCATCAGTTTCAGCCGGAAGTCCATAAGCCTTGCTAAGTGGTTCAAATCCAGCTGCATCTTCATCAATTAAACTTAAAAGTCTTTTTTGAAGTTCATCGCTTTTTGCTTTAAGTTCAATAATTTCATCTTCAACATCAGCATATTTTTTCTTGCCTACTGTTAAAGAACCAACCATATTACCTAAAGCACATCCAATAGCGCCGCACAGGGCAGCGGCTCCGCCACCACCCGGTACTGCGTCTTTAGAAGCTAAAACTTTAATAAAATCAGGAATGTTTTTTTCACTAATATTCATATCTACTCCTTAGAATAAACCTGAAATCTTTCCTGTGTTATCAACATCAATCTTAAGAGCTGCAGGTTGTTTTGGAAGACCTGGCATCTTCATAATATCACCTGTAAGAGCAACTAAAAATCCAGCGCCTGCAGAAACTGTGATATCACGTACTGTGATATTAAAGTTCTTAGGACGTCCAAGCTTAGTTTGGTCATCAGTAAGTGAATACTGTGTTTTTGCCATACAAATTGGAAGATTACCAAATCCAAGTTCTTCAAATTTATCAATTTCTTTGTCTGCTTTAGCAGCAAATACAACGTGATCAGCACCATAGATTCTCTTAGCGATTGCTTTGATTTTTTCTCTAATTGGTTGATCAAGTTCGTATGAGTATGAGAAGTTATTAGGTTGCTCGCAAAGTCTTACAACTTCCTCGGCAAGTTCAACAGCGCCTTCTCCACCTTTAGCCCATACTTCACTCATTTTAACGTTAACGCCAAGTTCAGCACATTTTCTCTTAACAAGTTCGATTTCAGCATCTGTATCAGCGTCAAATCTGTTGATAGCAACAACTGCTGGAAGACCAAATACTTGTGTAATGTTCTCAACATGTTTAAGAAGGTTTGGAAGACCTGCTTCAAGAGCTTCAAGATTTTCTTTACCTGTCTCAGCCTTTGGAACGCCACCGTTATATTTAAGAGCACGAATTGTAGCAACAATAACAACTGCTGAAGGTTGAATTCCAGCAAGACGACATTTAATGTCGATGAATTTTTCAGCACCTAAGTCAGCACCGAAACCAGCTTCAGTTACAACGTAATCGCCAAAGTAACGAGCCATATTTGTTGCCATAACTGAGTTACAACCATGAGCGATGTTAGCGAATGGACCACCATGAATAAATGCAGGTGTGCCCTCTAATGTTTGTACAAGGTTAGGTTTAAGAGCATCTTTAAGAAGAGCTGTCATAGCTCCAGCTGCACCAATTTGTCCAGCTGTTACAGGCTCACCTTTACGGCTATAAGCAACAACGATTCTAGAGAAACGTGCCTTTAAGTCATTAAGACTTGTTGCTAAACAGAAAGCAGCCATAACTTCTGATGCTACAGTAATATCAAATCCGTCTTCACGTGGAACACCTTGTGCTTTACCACCTAAACCACAAACTACATTACGAAGTTCACGGTCATTCATATCAACACAACGTTTCCAAACGATTTGACGTGTATCAATATCAAGTTCATTACCTTGATAAATATGGTTATCAATCATAGCTGCAAGTAAGTTGTTAGCTGCACCAAGAGCATGGAAGTCACCTGTAAAATGAAGGTTAATATCTTCCATAGGAACTACTTGAGCATATCCACCACCTGCTGCACCACCTTTAACACCAAAAACTGGTCCAAGTGAAGGCTCACGAAGTGCTAAAACAGTTTTCTTTCCAATTTTTGAAAGTCCATCAGAAAGACCAACTGATGTAGTAGTTTTACCTTCTCCAGCTGGTGTAGGGTTAATAGCTGTAACAAGAATAACCTTACCTGGCTCTTTGCCATTTGGTTTGTTAAGGATGTTGTAATCAACTTTTGCCTTATACCAACCATAATACTCGAAATCGTCTTCTGTTAAACCTAATTTAGCAGCGATTTCACCAATTTTCTTTGGAGTTGCTTCCTGAGCAATCTCGATATCACTTTTTGCCATTCCTTTTGTCTCCTTTTCTTTTTATAAAGTACTCATAAATTATTTTTGTTTTATATATCTTTTGATGTCACCTATCATATATAGTGACCCCAAAGCTAAACAATTATTATTACAATTAAGAGCTGAATCTATAGCCTCTTCAATTGTATCATAGCTACGAGCATTTACACCTATTTCTTTAATAACTTCTGCAAGTTTTTTAGAATCTAATGCTCTAGGATTATCTGGTGTAACACACAAAAAATCTTTTGCAAAAGGTACTATCTGGCTAAGCATGTCCTTATAATCCTTATCGGCCATAACGCCAAATAAAAACGTTAATTTTTTACCTTCTTCTAATTCTTTACTAAAAACAGATTTTATACTCTCACTAGTAGCTTTAATTCCATGAGGATTGTGTGCCCCATCAACAATAAATATTGGATCTTTTCTTAGGACTTCGAATCTTCCTGGCCATTTAGTTTTCTTAAGGCCATCTTTAATTTGATCTTTCGAAATATTCCAACCTTTTGAAATTAAAACTTCAACCACCTTTAATGCTACAGCAACATTAAAAAGCTGATAGCGTCCTATTAATGGCATTTGAAGTTCATCAAAATCTTTGTAAGAAAAATGTTGTGCTTCAATATCTACACTCTTAAAAATAACCTCATTAGGCTCAGAAACAAAAAGTTTAGCACCAACTTCTTTACATCTGTTTTCAATAACTTCTTTAACAGAATCTACTTGGTCATATAAAACAACCGAGCAACCTTCTTTAATAATTCCTGACTTCGTCTGTGCAATCTTTTCAATTGTATCGCCTAACTCTTCTGTATGGTCTAACCCAATTGCAGTTATAACAGCAACCTCTGGACTATCGATAATATTAGTTGAGTCTAAGCTTCCTCCCATACCTACTTCAAAAACAACAATATCACATTTATTTTTAGCAAAATACACCAAAGATATTGCTGTATTTAATTCAAACTCAGTAGGCTTATCTTCCATTGAATCAGCAAAAGGTCTTATGTAAGAAGTAACTTCAGCTAATTCTTCGTCCGAAATATTTGTATTATTTATTTGCATCCTTTCATTAAAAGTTTCAATGAAAGGTGATGTGAAAAGTCCTGTTTTATATCCTGCTTCGCAAAGGATTGAAGAAAGAAACGCTGCAGTAGAACCTTTTCCATTAGTTCCACCTATATGAATAAACTTAAGTTCCTTTTGAGGATTGCCAAGTTTTTCCATAAGTGTTTGGATACGTTCTAGCCCTAAAACTGAACCTTTCCAATTAATACTGCTTATATAATCTAATGTTTCTTTATAATCCATTATTAAACACTTCTTTTCAAAAAACACATCCGCGCAAAAACGCAGATGTGTTTTTAGATTCAAAATTATTTTATAGGTGAACCATCAATCATTGATACAAGTTCATCGCTAACTGTGAAATCAGCTTCTGTTACAGCTTTAATATCATCAAGAGTATATTCTGGATTAATTTCTGTCATTAAAAGACCTTTATCATTTACCTTAAATACACACATTTCTGTGATGATCATTGTAATACAATTAACAGCTGTATAAGGAAGTGTACATTTCTTTAGGATCTTAGGATTTCCTTTTGCTGTATGCTCCATAGCAACGATAACGTTTTCAGCACCAACTAAAAGGTCCATAGCTCCGCCCATTCCAGGCATTCTCTTTCCTGGGATAACCCAGTTTGCAAGAGAACCTTCTTGGTCAACTTGAAGTCCACCTAAAATAGTAGCTTGTACGTGTCCACCACGGATAAGACCGAAAGATGTTGAAGAATCAATATAAGCTCCACCAGGTGCGATTCCAGCAGGAAGCCCACTTGCGTTAACAACATGGAAAGGATCTGGCTCTTGGAATACGCCAGCACCAGCGCTACCAATAATACCAAGTTCAGCTTGGAGAACTACGTGTACGTCTTCAGGTAGAAAGTTTGGAACTAAATCAGGAAGACCGATACCTAAGTTAACAACATCACCATCATGTAATTCTTTTGCTACACGTTTAGCAATAAAATTTTTGATTTCATTTTTATCCATTATAAACTTCCTCCTTACTTACAAACATAATCTACGCATACGCCGTATACGTGGAAGTTTTCAGGCTCAATTTCGCCAACCTCGATAATCTCTTCAGGTTCGCAAATGACTTTATCTGCAGCCATAGCCATAACTTGGTTAAAGTTACGTGTTGTACCTTTATACCAAACATTACCATTCTTGTCACATTTTGTTCCACCGATTAAAGCGAAATCAGCATGTAAAGGTTTCATAAGTAAATAGTCTTTTCCATCAATAGTATGTCTTCCTAAACAGAAAGGACTCTTCTCTTCTATTTCTGTTCCTAAACCTGTAGGAGTTAAAACACCACCAAGTCCGTATCCGCCTGCTCGAATCATTTCTGCAAGCGAACCTTGAGGAATAAGATTAACTGTAATAGTTTGTTCTTCAAAAAATTGTTTAGCAACATCAGGTAAAATTCCAACATGAGACATAATAAGCCTACTTGCACAATGATTAATAACAAGCCAAGCGTTGCCATAATAATCATCAACAGGGCCGCCATATCCTGGGCCACATCCTGGGTCGTTAGAAATAATGGTTAAATCTTTTTTACCAGCTTCTGCCATAGCCTTAAGAAGCTTATCTGGGCTGCCGCAACCAACGAATCCACCAACCATAACCGAAGATCCGTCAGGGATTAATTTTACAGCCTCTTCAATAGAAATAAATTTAGGCATATTTTACCTCCTATATATAATATAAATATCAATAGTTTTCACATAAAATTATACTATTATTTAAGATATTATCAATAATAATTCTCATAAAATACTTATAAAATCTATTTCTTTTTAATTTTTTTATAAAAATTAAATGATATTGCTACAAATAAATAAGGGATATTTCCAATTGGAAATATCCCTTAACTAAACATGTCAAAAAACTAAATAAATATTAAATCCTTAATCTCTAGAAACAACGAGAGCCTGGCCCATGCCACCACCGATACAAAGTGTTGCAAGACCTTTCTTGGCATCTCTTCTCTTCATTTCGTAAAGAAGTGAAACAAGGATTCTTGCACCTGAAGCACCAACAGGGTGTCCAAGAGCAATAGCACCACCATTAACATTAACGATGTCCATGTTGAACTCAAGGTCTTTAGCTACTGCTAAAGATTGAGCTGCAAAAGCTTCGTTAGCTTCAATTAAATCCATATCTTTAATTGTTAATTCAGCTTTTTCTAAAGCTTTTTGAGAAGCTGGGATAGGTCCTGTACCCATAATCTTAGGATCAACACCAGCTGTAGCATATGAAAGAATTGTTGCTAAAGGTTTGATTCCAAGTTCATCAGCTTTTTCTTTGCTCATGATAACGAGTGCAGCAGCACCATCGTTAATACCAGAAGCGTTAGCAGCTGTAACTGTACCACCATCTTTTTTGAAAGCTGGTTTAAGTTTAGCAACTTTTTCAATTGTGTTACCACGTGAAAGATGCTCATCTCTATTAAAGATAATAGGATCACCTTTTCTTTGTGGAATTGAAATAGGAACTATTTCTTCGTCAAATACTCCACCATCAACAGCAGCTTCAGCTCTGTTTTGACTTCTTACTGCGAATTCGTCTTGCATTTCTCTTGTAAGGCCCCACTGCTCAGCAACATTCTCAGCTGTGATACCCATATGATAATTATTAAATACGTCCCAAAGACCATCATTAACTGTACAGTCAATCATAGTTGTAGCATTCATTCTTGCGCCCCAACGTGTTCCGAATGAAGCGTAAGGAGCAGCTGACATGTTTTCCATACCACCTGCAACAACTATTTCAGCTTCGCCAGCTTTAATCTGGTTAGCTGCTAAAGCAACTGCCTTAAGACCTGAACCACAAACAATATTGATTGTGAAAGCTGTTGTTTCGATAGGAAGACCAGCTTTGATAGAAGCCTGACGTGCAGGATTTTGTCCAAGACCAGCTGTTATAACATTACCAAAGATAACTTCATCAACTTGTTCTGGCTTAATGCCTGCTCTTTTAACAGCATCTTTAATTACTTCAGCGCCAAATTCAACAGCAGGTACATCCTTAAGAGAACCACCAAACTTACCAATAGCTGTACGACATGCACTGGCGATTACAATTTCTTTTGCCATTATTATTCTCCTTCAATAAATAATTTAATAGTGGCGAGAAAATCTCGCCACTATTTATATTGGAATAAAATTTTACCAAACTTTTTCTGGATATGGGCTGTTAAGGAAGAGATCTCTGTCCTGGCAACCTGTACCAGTATACATGTATGTTCTATCTGGAACATCATTTAATTCGTCTTCATCGATATATGCAACGCAACGAGCCATTGAGCCGTCACCCATGTACCAACGAAGTGGGAAACAATAGAACTGGAATTTCTTGTTAGAAACTTTATCAAGGTCTCCACCAAGGTTTTCAACACCAACGATACCATGACCTAACATTGTCTTATGACATGGCTCCCATGTGCCCCAGCATCCGATATCTTCAAGGTCACCGAATTTCTTATCGTAAGCTTCTTGACCATGAATTCTGATGTATTCGAATTTATCGAATTCAGCGTAAGCTTCTTCACCATATTTCTCTGTGAATTCTTCTGTGATTGGTCTGCCTGATGCACCAAGAAGGTTCATTCTTGTCATACCATTGTTACCCATAGCTGTATGAAGTGGGTGGTCAAGTGCTTGCATATCCATAGCAACACATTTAACCTTTTTCTCTACGAACCAAAGACCTGCATCTCTACCTGTACCACATGAATAATGATAATATTCTTTAGTATCATCGAAGAGACGGTGCATACCTGTGTTAAGGCAAAGAACCATTCCTTCAAGTTCACCAGAATCTGGATCGATACCAGCACGACGGCAAGCATCATCAAGATGTTCTGGAAGGATTAATTGCCATTTGTCTACATGAATTTCAAGACAAACTGCTTTTCCTGTGTAAGCATCGATAGGCATTTCGTGTGTATAACGAGCACGTTTGCCGTCGAATTCTTTTTCCATAACGTGACGAGGAGCGTCACAGTGTGTACCTGTATGCATTGTGCATCCAACGTACTGAGTCAAAACACCACCCTTAGCCATTGAGTGTTTTCCCTCGATAAATGGCTTATCAAAGTAAGGCCATCTTGGGATTTCTGCACTGAAAGGATGAGTTAAGTCAACATAAACCATATTTCCCATTTTCAATTTCCTCCAATAATTTTAATAAATTTATTAATGTTATTTTTAACATGCTTTGCATGTTAAGGACTAAAAATTATTTACCGTAAATCATCTTAATTAAGTATTCATTAAGATCTTTTTTGCTAGCTGCGATAGATTCATCCGTCCACTCTAAGAAACCTTCTTTTGAAGAGAATCCCATCTTACCTTCATCAAGCATCTTTTGAAGAAGTGGTGATGGCTCATGGTTATCAGCCAAATATTTAAGAACATAACTGTGAATATTGTAAGTTAGCTGAGTTCCAACCATATCAGAATTTTCGATTGGAGCTAATTGTGGAAGACGAAGACCGAAGCTGTATTTAACTGCATCGTCAACAGTCTTAGGATCAGCAATGCCTTGCTCTACGATAGAAATAGCTTCTCTCCAAAGAGCATGTTGCATTCTGTTAGCAACGAATCCAGGAACGTCCTTCTTGCAGTAGATAGGTTTTTTGCCTGCTCTAGTTAATGCATCGATAGTAGCTTGCATAACATCCTCTGTTGTAGATTCTGTCTTAACTACTTCTACAAGTGGAATAAGATGACCTGGGTTCCAGAAATGAGTACCAACAACACGTTCCTTGTGAGCACACTTAGAACCGATTTCAGTTGGGCTCATAACTGAAGTATTTGTAGCAAAGATACAATCTTCACGGCAGATTCCTTCTAATTCAGCAAAAAGATTCTGCTTTGTTTCCATTTCTTCTGCTACACACTCGATAATAAGATCAGCATTCTTAAATTCTTCACCTTTGTCAGGGAATACAAAACTGATTCTATCTAAACGAGCTTTTATTTCATCATCTGTGATGATACCTTTATCGCGAAGCTGCTCTAAGTTAGCTTGGATAACTTCCTTGCAAGGTTTTTCTCTTCTATTCCAAACAGTAATATTGAAGTCTGGGCAGCTAGAGAAAACAAGAGCAATCATATTACCCATCATACCAGCACCGCAAATAACTACATTTTTAACTTCTTTCATTTTTATTCTCCTAAAAAATTAATGTTTTAGTTTTTTATCTAATACGGATGCTACGCGCTTTACGCTCTCGCATCCGTAATGCACTCCGTGCTATCGGATTCTTTCGAATCCTGCGCACTACGTGCATTACATTCGTCAAATAAAACCCATAAATGATGCAAGCATCATATGTGTTTTATTTGCCTCATAGTATTAGCAAACGAGATATCCACCTGAGCAGTCACATGCAGCTCCTGTGATAAAGTTAGAAGCATCTGATGAAAGGAATGTAATATATCCAGCAAAATCAGAAGGTTCAGCAAGACGTCCAATAGGCTCTCTCTTCATAAAGTTCTGATATACTGCTGATTCAGGATCGAACATCCACTCTGTTAATTCTGAACGGAATACTGTTGGGCAAATAGCGTTAACATTAATTCCGTATTGAGCTGAAAGATCACATGCCATAGAAGCAACCATCATATCAGCGCCACCTTTTGATGTACAATATCCTGTGTAACCTGCCATACCTCTTTTTGATCTTTGGCTAGTAACAACAACAATTTTTCCGCCTTGGCCAGATTCAACTTTTTGGCCTTCCGGAAGTTGTGCAACCATCTGCATTGCAACATATTTAAGAACAATATAAACGCTCTTGCAGTCAGCATCCATAATGTATTGCCAATCAGCAACGCTTTGTTCTAAGATGTTTTGTGGTTTGTTGAAGCCGTGAGCAATAGCAAGAATATCGATTCTGCCATATACAGCAACAACATCAGCAACTAATTTAGTAACGTCGTCTTCTTTAGCTGGGTCAGCTACGAAAATTTCGCAGTCAATTCCTTCAGCTCTGAATTCATCAGCTAATTCTTGTAATTTAGCTTGATTACGTCCTGTCATAGCTACTTTTGCGCCTTGATATCCATAAGTTTTAGCTGCAACTTTACCAAGAGCTCCAGTTGCACCTGTAACTAAAGCTACTTTACCTTTTACTGAGAACATATTCTCAACAAAATTTTTGTCTAAATTTACCATTTAATTTCTCCTCCTTAGAAAAAATAGTACATAATTTACTAAAATAATAATACTCTTTTTACCACAATAATTCAATCACTAAAAAGATTATTTATACCCCGTATTTATCTCTTAATCTGTTAATTATTGCAAAAAATGGCTTCATTAGGATAAATACAGTTAATCCGCCAGCTATTCCACTTATTATATTCATAGGAATTCCTGCAACATAGAATGTAAGTGCACTAGCCCAGTTAACTGTTGACGAAAGCCACAAGAGTGAGTTTGTATCCAAAATTATACCGCTTAAAATAACAATCATAAAAAAAGAAATAATTGATGTTCTAATTATATGTTTTTGGCTAAAAATCTTAGATTTTGCTAATATTCCTGCAATAAGACCAATAATTCCATAACAAAACATCTGCCACGGTGTCCAAGGACCTTGTCCAAAAATAAAATTACTAATAAGCATAGAAATCGCACCACACATAAATCCTGCTTGTGGTCCAAAGCTCATAGCAATCAAAATAATAATTCCGGCCATAGGCTTAAAAGACGGGAGCCAGAAAAATGCAACCCTGCTAATAATTACTATAGCTATTAAAACTGCCATAATTGCTAAATACCTAGCATCAAATTTCTTGCTTTCAAAACTAACAAAAAAAGGCACCATTACCAAAATAACAATAATGATACTAGCAATATAATAATTTCTATCACCTAAAAGATAACTAACAATTAAAGTTGCTGGTATTAAAACAATAGCAACAATTAAACTAACTATTAAAGATAATTTACCTTTATTTTTAGGTGCACTTTTCTCCATTATTTTTTCTTCCACATCTTAAAATTGGCAAGGCAAACCTGAATGACATCATCAGTAGTAATTGCTTCTTTGAACACATGTCTTGCCATTCTGTTCGCAGCTGTAGTATAAAAACTGTTTTGTGCAAAGAATTTATTAGGAACATTTGACGTAACCAAATTTCCATCAAAAAACATACCAACTATATCTGCATATTTCGCACAAAATTCAACGTCATGTGAAACCATTAAAATAGTTACTCCACTATCTTTTAGTTTCTTTAATATTTTTGCATATGATAGTTTAAAGAAATTATCTATACCTTTTGTAGGCTCATCCAAAATTAAAATCTTAGGTTTAGTAAGTAAAACTTTAGCTAATGCCGCTCTTTGTTGCTCACCACCAGAAAGGTCGTATGGATGTGAAAGTAAAAGATGTTCTATATCGCAAAGTTTTGCTACTTCTTCAACTTCTTTTGGTACAGGAACATTTTCAAAGCCTAGTTTTTCCTCATCTTTTTCTAATTTAGATACAACCTTCTTTTCCAACATCTCTTCTAATTCTTCTCTTAGAGTCATCTTAACAAATAAACTTTTTGGGTCCTGAGGAAGCATCGCAATATTCTCTTTAAAAAGTTCAGACGTTTTATATGAACTTAATTTTTTACCATTAATTAAAACCTGACCTTTATATGCTTTAAGTATTCCGCATAAAACTTTAAGCGAAGTACTCTTTCCAGTTCCGTTTCCACCAACAATAGCAAAAATATTTCCTTTAGGAACCTTAAACGATGTACCCTTTAAAACATCTGGTAAATTTTTTTCATATCTAAACCAAACATCTTTTAATTCAATCGCAATATCTTCATTATCTTCAGTAAGCAAATTAAATGGAGGTGAATCTATTAAGGTATTTTCTTTATTAAATAATTCGCTAAGGAAATTCCTTCCCTCTCTTACAGTGAGAGGAGAAACCTTAAAATTATTATTTGGCAATGCTTTATCTAATTGCTCCTTTATTCCATAGAATACCTGAACGGGTGTCGGCATTGCCGCATACATATCGTCATTATTTTCTTTAAGATATTCTCCAATTGCATTAGGAGTATCTACCGCCACAATCTTTCCTTTATCCATAACAACAACTCTATCCGATGCATGAAAGATATCTTCTAGTCGATGCTCCGTAATAATAATTGTTGTTCCAAGTTCTAAATTAATTTTGCGAACTGTATTTAGAAAATCCGAAGCAGCAATAGGGTCTAGTTGACTAGTAGGCTCGTCTAAAATAAGTATTTGTGGTTGCATAGCCATAACAGAAGCTAAATTAAGGAGTTGTTTTTGTCCACCTGAAAGTTCACTTACATCTTTATTAAACCAGCTTTGAATTCCAAAATAGCTTGCCATTTCAGCTACCCTAGTTCGCATAACTCTAGGGTCAGTTCCTAAATTTTCTAATCCAAAGCTAAGTTCATGCCAAACTTTATCCGTAACAATTTGGCTATCTGGGTCTTGCATAACATATCCAATAACACTACTTTGAGTTATAAGGTCAACATCCTCTAATAAAACGCCATCTAAATAAACGCCTCCCTCTTTTTTTCCGTTAGGAGAAAGCGCACTCTTTAATTGATTAAGAAGAGTTGATTTACCCGAACCACTTCTTCCACAAAGTGTAATATATTCACCTTGGGAAATATTTAGTGATATTGAATCTAAAGCTAATCTATCTTTATTAGGATAAGAAAAACTCAAATTTTTGATTTCAAGATTTGCCATTTAATAATCTCCTTAATATCTAAAAGCGACGGAATGCAAAGAAAAATTGTATAAACAATCAATCCAATAAGCATATACCAATCGCCAAACCATGTCAGTTTCATTACAGGTGTATATTCTGCAAAAGTTCCACCATTAACAGCACAAAAGATAACAGTACATATTAAAAGAATTTGAATTACTAAAAAAACAATATTTATTAAATCAAATTTATATTGCACAAAACTAGTGCGTTTTTTAACTGCTCCATATCCCCTAGCCTTCATAGAATCTGCAGTAATAATTCCGCCCTCCAAAGACCAACTAGTAAGAGTAGATAAAATAACTGCTCCATTTTTTAGTTTTTCTTTAGAAGACGCAGATGAATTACCTGCCATACCTATGCAAGCTCTAGTGTTAGAAATTTGTTTAGTTTTTCTAATAAGATTTGGAATCAATCTTAGAATCATAGAAAGGATAAGCGAAATAGACGGAATTAATTTAGCAAAAGCAAAAATAAATTTATCGCTAGTCATAATTGCGTTGTAGCAAGCAAACCAAGAAAGTATTGACGCCGCCATTCCACCAAGTGCAATACCATATATCAAAGCCTCTAGCGTATATGGCCTGGTAATAAAAATCCGAAAGAGCACCGTTTTTCCTGCTGTATTAAAAAAAGGATTAATAAAAGTAATAATTGCAAAAACAACTACAAGCCAAAGAAGGTCTTTAAAAGCTTTTCTTTTTTTTACAATGAATAAATAAATAATTGATGCAAGTAAATTAACAATAACAAAAACTGGATGTAAAAAGCACATGCCCATAATAATTGCACCAAAAAAGAA
The DNA here is from genome assembly GCA_045598285.1 of Lachnospiraceae bacterium. Lineage (GTDB taxonomy): Bacteria > Bacillota > Clostridia > Lachnospirales > Lachnospiraceae > RGIG5612. The sequence continues at coordinate 86,016 of JAZLLU010000012.1, forward strand.
AATCATGTTATTAATTGGATGATAAGTTGAAAATTCGTCGCAAAAACGACCTGTAGCCATTTCCATAAATTATTTATAATCCTCTAATAACGAGTTATGAATCCACCCATAACCATCATAGTAATGACAATAAATCCATTCTCCTTTAGTACCAATAGCCATCATAATAATGTTGCCATTATATGAGCAAACAGCTTTATACTCTTTGCCTGGACCTGCACGCATAATTATTCCATCTGCAACAGTAATCATTTGCTTTTCAGTGGCAAAATATGTATCCGGCTCAAGATTAGGATCTTTTATTAGTCTGTTATATCCTGACGACCCATAAGTATACATCGTCCAATAAGTTTCTCCATCAATTTCTTCTGATGCAAATACTCCATAATAATCCTGTGTGAAACTACCACCATTTCTTCCGACCTCACTAGGATCGTTATGAATACGATTCATCTGTACATAGTAATATAAACCGTCTTCAGTAGCCTCTTTTACAAGAGTTGAACTGTAATACCAAACAGCACCATTTTCATCTTTTTCATACTCCTTAGTAAACATGCCATTACTACAATCAGGACAATTTTTAATAAAATTATCAACAATTTTTTCATCAGCATGAAAAATATTCATTGCAACCCATTTAAGCGACTCGGCACTTAGAGTAACGTTGATTCCGTTATCAGTTGGCTGCTCAACAGGATAAAGTGAATAGTTTACACAAGCTTTAGGCCCGTACATGCAAGACAAAAGTGTTTTTACACTGTTTTCATCTCTATAATCATAATTCATACTTCCAACACCACTACCATCGTTAAATGTATCAAAAGCATCTCTAAAAGCATGCCTAAAATTATCATCTGCGGCTACTTCCATAAGAACATTTTGCGGTTCATGTGTCGTAAGTTCTTCCTGTGTTGTTTCTGTTTTGTCTTCTTTGCTTTTTTTCTTATCACAAGCGCAAAGAAGACAAAAAGAAAGACTTAATATAAAAACAATTGCTAATATCTTTTTTATTTTTATCATTTAGTTCAACCTTCTTATACATTTATTTTAGGTTTATTATATAACAAAAATAAAAATTACTGTTAAAATAGTTTAACTAGTAAGCCATTGTATAAAATTCATAAATGCTTCCATCTTTAAGATCAATGCCATCTGCCCCAACCATGCTGTCTTCACCATCAACTTTGAACATCCAATATATTCCGTTTGTACCATCTTTTGCGCCGTTTATTGCTTTTATTAACGTTCCATAATCACTAATTTCATATTCAAATTTTTTAGAACCTTGAATAAATTCACCTAATGTTTTAGCTGATGTTTCAACAACTTCTTCTTCATTACAATTTGGCTCAATTAAATCATTTGAAATTTTAATTGTAATAGAAATAGTATCTTTGGATTCCGTTTTTTTGGTTTCATCTTCACCTGTTCCAACTGCCGCGCTACCACAACCAGTTAATATAAACGCACATATGATAGCAATTGATAGTACTACAAAAGTAATTTTTTTCTTCATAATGTTCCTCCTGATTTTAATAAAAACAAAAAGCTGCACACCATATGGTATGCAGCTCCGTTTTCGCTACTTTAATTACTTGTTATGCTGATTCCTCGCAACAAAACAATATGGTTTAGCAAGCATGTCTCCTGACTTACGTATCATCATTTTATTCAACCTTCTCAAATAAAATTCAATGGTTGTCTATATGATAGACATTGAATAAAACTACTCGCTCACAGTGGCGGGTCCGCTCCGGATTCTCACCGGATTCCATCTTAGCTTTAAAAAAATTCAAAGAACTTACTAACCTATTAAATTATCAATATCATCACTATAAATAAATTTGAAAAAATATGCAAGTCTTTTTTATCATAAGATATAAAACAATAAAAAAATCACCAAACAACTTAATAACATATATAACCTTTGTTCAGCAAACCTGCAATTTTTCTAGCTCTTTTATTTCCGCTCGCGAAGCTGACGGCGCCTTAGCTAGTGAGAGCGCGCCGTCGCTTCGCTACTTACGGTGGCTAACTTTTACCAACAGTAGATATTCTTTCGAGTGCCACCTTAGCTTATTGACTCTTTTACAAATAGGCTTTCTGCGTGTAAGTTTTATTTAAAATTTTAGAATACAAAAAAACTTAAAATCTGCGACCAGACTCAATGAGGGAAATTAAGAAATAGCCACAAATCATTAAATATAGATAATTTTGTTGCACATTTTCATAAGAAATAGTTTGATTTTCACCACATATTTATCTAAAGCTTATATTGTGTTGCACATTTTTTAATTTGTTTTTTGTAAACGTGCAACAAAAAGATTGCTATTAAAAGATTTGTGGTGAAAAGCCTTTGTAACAGAAAGATTCTGTGCAACAAAAAGATTGCTATTAAAAGATTTGTGGTGAAAAGCCTTTGTAACAGAAAGATTTTGTGCAACAAAAAACAATGTTTTAATAAATTTGTTGCACACATTAAACCAAGGCGGCTGGCGGACATAAGTGTTTTGGTCAGCCGGTGCAAGCCGGCGAATCGGCGTAAAGGAAACTTCTAGCTATAGAGAAAAAATATTTCTACAAACCTTCGTATTTGTTTAATTAGAATGAATTTTAAAAAGAAAAATCCAGCCTTGCATTAAGCCGGATTTTTCCCTTTGATATACTATCATATACTACGTTGGGAGGTACATGAATTTGACTAGTTTATAAATCTATCAATCATTTTCTATATCTTTTGATTTCTTTGTTAAATCTATTAAATCTAATTTGTCTGTCTCGTCAGGTTCGTTGTCTTCAATTGAATCAACTGATAAATCTATCACATCTAATTCATCTAAATCCTCTGACTCGTTTGATTCTTCTGGAATATCAAAATCGTCCTCATCATCCATTTCATTAAATGCAAACAATTCATCATCTTCGTAGTTCCTATCTTTTCTCCTTTTTGCAATAAGGATTATTAAGAATATACCCATTATTACAACAGCAAGTGCAGCGACACCAATTACAATAACCATTGTTTTGTTAACGCTGTTTTTTGTTTCTTTAACTTCAGTTTTTGGATTAATTATACTTTCTAAGTCAGTACATCTTTGAATTGTATTTTCTACTGTGTCATATGAATAAAATCCTTCTTTGCCGTTAAGCAAAGCATATACATAAACAAATTCTGTATTTTTAATATCTTTTGAAAGTATCGCGTTATGTGTTATATCGCCTAAAGCAATTTCTTTAATTTGATAATTATCAGGAACCTTAAATGAACTAGGTATATTAAGAAGATAATAAGTATTTTTTCCTTGTTTTATCATCTTTGGCTCTTTAAATTCTTTTTTATCAACGTCATATGTCATAAAGACAACTTCTCCACCTTCTTTTGGAGAAAGAGCATATAAAATAATTTCTACATTATCTGTAGTTACATATTTAGCAACATTAACCTTTTCAGTTCCATACGTTCCATCAGCTTTTGTAAATCCTTCTGGAAGCTTTATCTCGCTTAAATCAGCAAGAATTTTATATTTTACATCTCCGATAGTTACGCCAAGTGAAGTTTCCTCTTCTTTAGGTTGCTCATCACCACCATCACTAGTATTTTCCACAACGTTAACACTAACGGTAAGAACTCCCTCAATATCTTTATAACTTAAATCTGAAACAACATACCCTATTTCAACTGTACCAGTTCCGATGCTGTTTCCAACAATAGTTACATAACCATTTTCACCTGGCTCCAGCCATCCATCGCCACTATTATAAGCAGTAACACAACCCGAGCTACTATTAACATAATATTTTCCAGTACAATCACCTGAAGAAACAGTAATTGTTACAGAACTGCCTACTCCAACAGTAACATAGTCTTGTGTATAAACTCCTGCAAAAGCATTTGTTGCAAAGAGCAACGATAAAAGCATTGATAAAATTATTACAACTGAAAATCTTTTAAATAACTTCATATTTATTTCCCTAAAATTGTATTTTTAATCTTTAAGTAATCTGCTGGACTAATTTTTCCATCACCTGTCGCATCAGCAGCTGTTTTTTTAGCCGAATCTGTAAAAGAATATTTGCCTAAAATAAAGTTTTTAACGATTAAATAATCTGATGGAGTGATTTTTCCATCACCATTAGCATCACCTTTTTTATATGTTGTTTGGGTTGGTGTTGGCGTAGGAGTTGGTGTTGGTTCAACCTTTTCTTCAGGTTTAGCCGATTTACCAGCAGGCTCCATTTTTATAGTTTCTCCACTTCTAGCTATAATGTTGCCTTTAGAATCATATCTTTTACTTAACGAAGATGTATCAGCAGGACATGGGCAAGCGTCTTTAGGCATTGTTGTATAAACTGGAATACGTAAAGTTACCTTGCCTTTAGTGTCGCCACTAATAGCCTTCCTTAAGAAATATGCATTTCCAACTTGATCATAAACACCTTGTGCATACTGGTGATTAAAATTCTTATTTATAAGATTGAAATCCTTATAAAAGTAAGTATCTTGATTATTTGCTATGTATTCTGTTTTATATATATTTGCTCCACCAAGAATGGATTTATAAACTGTATCCCACCCTTTGCTTTTAGCAAAATTAATTCCGTTATTAATTACTTCAGTGCTAGAACCACCATAAGCTCCATCATTAAAGAAGTTATAATAGCCCTTAGAACCATTACACAAAGTTCCTGCAGTAGCGCCCTGTTCTTGAACTAATATCGCTGCAATAACGTATGCACTAACACCAGAATTTTTTGCAGCTTGCAAAATAGTATCTGCATAAGTGTGCGTTCCCGTTGAGTCTGTATATGAGCCAGCCATAAAAGTTGACGCAACAATCTTCTTAACTAAATCTACACTTTCTGTACTAGAGAAAGTTTGTTTAGCAAAGATATACATTTTCTCTGTAGTAAGGAAATTTCTTGGGTCCATATAATATTCAATTACATCCACAGCAGCATCAGTCCATCCACCGCAGAAAGTATCCCAATATGTTCCATGGTATACCGATGGATTACAGCTTCTCCAAGAATTGCCGTCTGTTGAAAGTTCAACTAATTTTCTGTGATTTAAGGTTTCTTGATAAACGGCATCATCAAAAGAAATGCTTAAATAATCTGGGATAAATGAATAATTTGGATATACACTATGAATAGCCTTTAAGTATGAATGATAGCTTAAAGGAAATTGTGCTAATTGATCTTCGAAAGTAGCTTCGGCTTCTTTGCTAGCACTTTCATCATGAACATTAATAATCCACTCACCAAAAACATAAGCAGTTTGGCCATTATAATTTATTTGATACCAAAGATCTCCATTGCTATCATAAGATGTACCTGTAATAACAACGTTCTGATAAGCAACAGTTCCAAGAATACTATAATTAGTGCTAGGGCCAGACCTAACATTCAAACAATATGAATCAACATACCCAATTGTTGATGCAAAAGTTTTTATTGGTGAAACTATAATAAGAAAAAGTAGCGCAAAAGAAACAAGCGCACTTACGATATATAGCGATATAGGTTTAAGTTTTTTTGTATTCTTCATCTCTTAAATCACTATGTCGCTGGGAGGCTTTTGGTGATTGAGGATGAATACACGAGTATTATAAGTGTGATGCTACAATAAATCAACAAAAATATAATGAACTTTTTGTTAACAAAAAATTACGAAAATATGGCAGGCTTTATGCCTGCCATAAATAAATATTCTTTTATTTTTTTATTATTTGAACACTTTTACTAAACTATCAGCTAATGTTTCAAGATCAAAGTTTGTAGTATTAATACAAAGATCGTAGTTATCTTTATCTCCCCAAGTTTGGAGTGTGTAGTCGTTATAATATGCTCCACGTTCTCTGTCGATATGTTTTATTTGCTTAATAAGATTCTTTTCTTTAAGGTTTTCGCCTTCATGTTCTCTTTCAAGACATCTCTTAACTCTAAAATCCATATCAGCATAAACAAAGATTCTAATTAATTTAATTTCACCTTGATCAGCTAAATCTTTTAAGATGTAGTCTGCGCAACGACCGATAATAACACAATTTGATTTAAGTGCCATTTCTTTAATTATTTTTGTCTGAGCTGAAATAATTTGTTCCATCTGACGAATACGGAAATCAACATTAATATTTAATGACTGTTCAGCAACTATAGGAAAATATCTTAAAGCCTTGCCTTCAACAATCTGACTAACATATTCTCTAGAAAGTTCAGTGTCTTCAACTATTTGTGTGATGATTTCCTTGTCATAATAAGCATAGCCTAATTTTTCAGCTACCTTTTGACCTAATTCTCTTCCGCCAGAGCTAAACTGACGACCAACTGTAATAATAGTATTCATATATTTTTTTTCCTTTTTATTTTATTCTATCAAGTTGTCTTCCAGCAGCTTTTTTAATCTTTGCTCCAAAAGACTCATCAAAATTATCATAATTAAATCCCTGATCAGATAAATCATCAGATTCTTCAGCATCAGATTTCTTTATAAATTTATCATATGCAAGGTAACCAGCGTATGCTGCTAAAGCTACAGCACCAACCTTAATTAAAGTACTACCTATTTTATTCATAATAATCCCTCCATGTTGTTATAAATTTATTATAACTGCTTATAAAGTATAGTCAACTAAATTCCTATATAAAAAAGCATATCGCTTGCGATATGCTCGCGCTGAGCGCGGTTGCGTCAGCAACACACTTCCATTCGCGCGAGTGCGCATCCTTAGCGGAGCGTCTTTTTATATAATAGGAAATTCGGAGGAATTTCCTATTATATAAAAACAAGCCCAAACGGGCTTTATAGTTACTTCCATTTTCTTCTTTACTACTTTGTACTACTATTTTGCTATACTATTTATTCTTAATATTGTCTAATGCAATACGCATAGCTTGTCTGTTTTTTTCACAAACTTTAACCATAATTTTACCTTCTTCAGTAAGATGAACTTCTCTTCTATTTCTCTTAAATAATAGAATTCCCCATTCATCTTCAAGCATTTGTATTTGCCTACTTACTGTTGGTTGTGTTGTGAAAAAGATTTCTGCAGCCTTTGAAAAACTTAAGGTTTCCGCGACTGCTAGGAATATGCCAACTTGCATGCTTGTCATACTGGCACCCCCCCCTCCCAAAATTTTTCATATTTTTTCACTGCATGAGTGCATATTCATTTTATCAAATCAAACGACTTGTTGTTATTTAAATTTCGTATTAGCTTTTTTTATATCAATTTGTGCAATTATTATTGATGCAAAAATAAAAGCACAACCATAAATTTCTTTCGTTGATAAAACTTCTTTAAGAAATAACCAACCAGCAAATACTGCGAACACAGCTTCTAGACTCATAATAAGAGCTGCCATAGTTGGTTCTGTATCTCTTTGACCTAGTACTTGTAACGTATATGCGATTCCACTTGAAGCTATTCCCATATAAGAAAGAACAAGCCAAAGTTCTCCATTTGCAAATAATTTTATCCATTCTCCTAACCCACCTGGATATGGAAGTATTTCTACAAACAAAGCAATAACAAATGTTAATATCCCAGCAAATAAAAACTCCATTCCGGAAAGTCTAAATCCATCAACCTTGCTGCCAAATTGATCAATAATAATAATTTGAAATGCAAAAGCTAAAGAATCTAGTAGCAATAAAGTGTCTCCAAGTCTAAATCCAAATCCTTCGGTCATGCAAAGGAAGTATAAACCAACAAGAGCAATAAACACTGCAATCCAAACATTTATTCCACATTTCTTTTTGAAGAATATTCCTATAATTGGAACAATCAAAATATATAGTGATGCTAAAAATCCTGCTTTACCTCCAGGAACACCAATATAAAGTGCAACTTGCTGCAAGTTTATTGCGACCGCAACAAAGAAGCCACAAACAATTCCAACAATAAACTGACGTTTTTTATCTTCTTTTTTTGGAGGGATTTCAGAAATTCCTAATTTATCAGTAAACGTCAAAACAATGCGAAGGAATAATGCGCCAATTAAAAGTCTAAAGGCGCCAAAAGTAAATGGGCCAATAAGATTCCCGCCTATTCTTTGCGCAACGAAAGAACCACCCCAAATCAATGCTGCTATTAATAATAAAATTGGTCCCTTAACACCTTTTTTCATAAACTACTTAAATCTTCTTCAACTCTTTTTATGTTTCTTTTTATTTCTTCTTTCAGCTCATCGCTGTTAGCAAATTTCTTTTCCGGTCTAATAAATTTATAAAATTTAACTTCACATGTTTTGCCATAAATATCTAAATCAAAATCAAATATATTTGTTTCTACCGTTCTTTTATCGCCATCGTCAAAAGTTGGTCTGTTCCCTACATTAGTTATGCTTAAATATTCCTTTCCATCAACAATTGTCTTAGTTGCATATACTCCATTAGGTGGCAAAACCTTTTCATCCGGAACAATAAAATTAATAGTTGGGAATCCCAAAGTTTTTCCTAAATGTTTACCATGCGCTACCTTGCTTAAAATAGAAAACTCTGTCCCTAGCATAGCGCTAACATCCTCAAGATTTCCTTTAAATAATTCTTCTTTTATAAGCGTTGAACTAACTTCAACTTCCTCTTTGTATCCGCTAGGTTTATATTTGACTTTTTCTAAAGCAAAAACCTTAAAATTAAATTTTTCGCCTAGTTCTTTTAGTAACTTAACATCACCTTTTCTATCTTTTCCAAAGCAAAAATCTTCACCAACAATAATTGCCTTAGTATCTAACTTATTTACCAAAACATTTAGAACAAAATCTTGTGGAGACATATTTCGAGTATTTTCGTTAAACGGAAACTCTACAATAAAATCAATACCATCTGCATATTTTTGATAAGGTCTTTCTTCATGTGAAAGAAGTGTTTGAACATTTTGCGCTGAAACAACTTTTGCGACAGGTATATCAAAAGTAAAAATAACTACCTTATAGTCAGGGTTTTCTATTTTTAAATTAATAGCAGTATTAAAAAGTAATTGATGGCCAATATGATTTCCATCAAACTTTCCTAAAGTAACAATACTACTATTAAATTGTTCGCTATCAAGATCAGTAATATACTTCATACGAACATTTTCTCACACTTAAAACATTTATCTTTATTATCGAATCTATATAAAGCATAAAAATCACCTGCATTATCATACATACGGTAAATTTTATCTTCAGATTCTTTATCAAACTCTACTTCATTTATTTCAAGCCAATTTCCAAAAACTAGTTTTTTAACTGCCGTTTCGCAAACAATAGCCTTTGGATATTTTTTAAGGAAAGCATCGGTAGGAATAATAATCTCTTCAAGACGACCTTCATTACTTAAATTTTCTATCTGACTAATTTTGAAAGCATCCTTGCCCTCTAGCATTGACGTCCTTGTTCGCTCTAATGACTCCAAGCATGCAGGAAGCGAAAAATAATTTCCAATATCTTCGCAAAGAGTTCTTACATACGTACCTTTTGAACAATCAACTACAAAACTGATATGAATTAGATCGTCAAAAACTTTAATATCGTCAAAAGAATAAATGTTTATCTTTCTTTTTTTTCTTTCTACTTCTTTGCCTTTTCTGGCAGCGTCAACAAGTTTAACCCCATTAACTTTTATTGCACTATACATTGGTGGGATTTGCTCTATGCTACCTGTGAAATTTTCAAAAGCCTTTTTTATATTTGCCTTAAAATCTCCACCAGGAAATTTAGCTAAAACTTTTTCTTTGATTTCTTCTAGGCTAGCTTCTTCTAAAATCTCACCGCTAATATCTAGCGTATCCGTTTTCTTCCCCAAAAGCATAACGGCCTTATATTGTTTATCAGTGTCCATCAAAAAATCAACTAGCTTTGTTGCCTTTCCTATACAAACAGGAAGAACGCCAAAAGCGTCCGGATCTAAAGTTCCTGTATGGCCCACCTTCTTTTCACCTGTTATTTTTCTAATCTTATAAACAACAGAAAAAGAAGTCATTCCTTTTTCTTTATAAACATTAATAACACCGTTTTTCATTCTATAAATATTTTGCTATCTCAGCCAAAACCTTTGGCATAGTATCTTCTAGAGTCCCTTGCAAAGTGCAGCCACTTGCTCTTACATGACCTCCGCCGCCAAAAGCACAAGCAACTTTGTTAACATCAAATGGATCAATGCTTCTTAGCGAGAACTTAATATTTCCAGCAGCTGTTTCATAAGAAAAGACAGCGACCACTACTCCATCCGTAAGTCTTAGTTGAGGAACGATTCCATCAATCTCATTATTAGTTACATCAAAGTCACACATATCTTTTCTACTAATAGAAGAATAAATAACTTTGCCATCAAAAGCTAACTTACTATTTATTAGAGCATAACCCATAATTCTATTTTCGTTATAAGTTTTAAGATAAAAACTATTATCGATAATATAATCCGCAGGAATGTCGTACATTAAAAGTTTACTAACAATTTCCATAGTCTTAGAAGATGTAGAAGGATACTTAAATACTCCAGTATCAAAAACTATACCAGTATAGATGCAAATTGCTATGTCTCTATCTAACTTATCAGGGAATAAAAGGTCATAAATTACCTCGCTTGCACTGCTAGAATCGGGAACGATTATATTTTCATCAGCAAATCCTTCGTTTGAAACATGATGATCTATGCAAATAGTTTTTTTAGATTTTTTGAAATATTTATCCGCTTTGCCTATTCTATCAAAAGAAGCACTATCTAAAGCAATAAGCAAATCAAAGCCATCCTTTACAGGATAATCAGAAATTATCTCATCAAATCCTTTTAAGAACGCAAGTTTTTCACTTGGTTTTTCCAAAAAAAGTGAAACATTAATTTGCGGATAATTCTTTTTTACATAATTATATAAAGCAAGCGTTGAACCAACACAATCTCCATCCGGATGCACATGTCCCGTAATAGCTAACTTATCTATACCATTTAATACTTCATCAATCCTTATCATCTAATCCAGCGCAAACCTCATCAATCTTTTTCATCATATCCATAGCATCTTCTATGGTTGAATCCATAATAAATTCTAATGAAGGAGTGTTACGAAGATTAAGTCTGTGAGCTAATTCTCTTCTAATAAATCCTTCAGCATTTTTAAGGCCAACCATAGTTTTTGCTCTATCTTCATCATTTCCTAACACGCTCATATAAATCTTTGCTGTTTTTAAGTCAGGAGCGACCTCAGCAAGAACAACTGATGTGAAAGGATGAATTCTAGGATCTTTTACATCTCTAATAATTGCACTAAGTTCTTTTTGAACTTCATTATTAATTCTAGTGTTTTTAATTGAACCTTTTTTCATTACGATCTTGGTACTTCCTTCATAATATATACTTGCATAGTATCGCCTTCTTTAATGTCTGAGAAACCATCAAGAACGATACCACACTCATAACCAGACTTAACTTCCTTAACGTCATCGGTAAATCTCTTAAGAGAAGCAATAGGTCCGTCATAGAGTTGTTCATCGCCTCTAGTAAGACGAACTTTAGAATCTCTAGTAACAACACCGTCTGTAACATAAGAACCAGCAATAATACCAACACCAGACGCTTTGAAAGTTTGTCTAACTTCAATACTACCTGTAACAACTTCTTCAAAAATAGGTTCAAGCATACCCTTCATAGCAGCTTCAACGTCATCAATAGCGTTATAAATTACGCTATAGCTACGCATATCAACCTTTTCATGTTCAATTGTGTCTCTTGCAACGGCATCCGCTTGAACATTGAATGCAATAATAATTGCACTAGAAGCAGAGGCTAAAATAGCATCAGATTCATTGACATTACCAACACCAGAGTGAATTACCTTAACAACAACTTCATCGTTAGAAAGTTTTTCAAGAGATTCTTTAATAGCCTCAACACTACCTTGAACGTCGGCCTTGATAATAATTTCAAGCTCTTTAAGTTCGCCAGCTTTCATTTGATCGAAGAGGTCATCTAAGTTAGTCTTCTTCTTAGTACCTGCAAGAAGTTTCTTCTTGTTTTCTTCAACGAATACTGAAGCGAACGCCTTAGCATCTTTATCATTATCGAAAGCCATGAAAACTTCGCCAGCATTAGGGACACCATTCATACCAGTAATTTCAACAGGTGTTGAAGGAGTTGCGAGCGTTACCTTTTCGCCTCTATCGTTTGTCATTGAACGAACCTTACCATAAGCTTCACCCATAGCAATATTATCGCCAACTTTCAATGTGCCTTTTTGAACCAAAACTGTTGCGACAGAACCTCTACCCTTATCAAGCTTAGCTTCGATAACAAGACCTCTAGCCATTCTATCTTTATTCGCCTTTAGTTCTAATATTTCGGTATCAAGAATTACCATATCAAGGAGTTCTTTAATACCATCACCATGTTTAGCCGAAACAGGACAAAAAATAGTATTTCCTCCCCAATCTTCAGGAACTAATTCATGTTCTGAAAGTTCTTGTTTAACCTTATCAATATTTGCACCAGGCTTATCAATTTTATTAACGGCAACAATTACATGAATTCCAGCTGCTTTAGCATGGTTAATAGCCTCAATTGTTTGAGGCATAACTCCGTCATCAGCAGCAACAACTAAGATTGCAACGTCAGTAGCCATAGCACCACGAAGTCTCATAGCAGTGAACGCTTCATGACCTGGTGTATCAAGGAATGTGATTTGTTCTCCAGAAGAAAGTGTAACCATATAAGCACCAATGTGCTGAGTAATACCACCAGCTTCTTTTGAAATAACATTAGTTTTTCTAATAGCATCAAGAAGTGAAGTTTTACCATGATCAACGTGACCCATTACACAAACAACTGGTGGACGTTTAGTCATTGTTGAAACATCCTCTTCTTCCTCTTTAAGAAGTTCTTCAATATAGTCAATAACAACTTCATGCTCAACTAAAATATCCATCTCAAGGCAGATATTTTCAGCTGTTTCAAAATCAAGAACATCGTTAAGTGTAAGTACCTGACCAGCTAAGAATAATTTCTTAATAAGAGCTGAAGGTTGCATCTTTAATTTAGCCGCAAAGTCTTTAACTGAAATTGCTTCAGGAAGAGTAATTACTTTAATCTCTTCTTCTACTACTTCTTCAACTTGCTTTTGAATTCTTTGTGCACCACGCTCATTTTCTAGACGGTCAAATTTATCACCATGTTGTTTTTCACCATGACGAGTTTTTCCGCCCTTACCCTTACCTTTAGAGCTATCCATAATTGGACCGCCCTGATTTCTATTTTGATTATTACCTTGCCCACTTCTTTGCTGATTATTTTTTCTGTCATTTTTGCCGCCTTTATTTTCCTTAGTTCTAGCAGCTTGAATATCTTGTACAGAAACAGTACCCTTAACAATTTTTTCTCTAAGGGATTTAACAGCTTCACTTTCTTTTGCTTTATTTTCTTCAGCAACTTTCTTTTCAACTTTTTTAGGTTCTTCCTTTTTTGCCTCCTTAGAAGCTTTCATAGCTTCTAATTCATCATCAGGAATTCTATCCTTTGCAGGTCTAATTTGGCTTGGCAAAGGTTTTTTAGCCTCATCATCCGGTGTTCTTAAACTAGCAGGAGTTCTTTTAAGCGGTTGTTTCTTTTCCGTTTCTTTTTCTTCTTGCTGACGAGCAAGAGCTTTACCTTTTTCAGTCTTTGAATGTTGTGGATTAAATACAGCAATAATTTTTTTCTTTTTCTTTGGCTGTTCTTCTCCTGCTTGTTCTTTTTCTAAAGCAGCTTTTTTAGCCTCAATCTTAGCTATTTGTTTTCCACCGTCTTCATTTTTTTCACCTTCAGCCGTTCTAGTAGGAACAGTTTTTGGTTGCTCTTTAGCAATAAAATCTGGAACAGCAATCGCTTTAACTTTTGGTTTTTCTTCTGCTATAGTATTTTCTTTAGCAGAAGATTTTTTCTTGTCAAAATTATCTCTTACCTTTTCAACCATATCATCAGGACAAGCGCTCATATGGCTTTTTATATTAGCGCCCTCTTTTTTGAGATATTCAACAAGCACTTTATTTTCTACGCCTAATTCTTTAGCTAATTCGTGTATTCTCAAATTTTTACCTCCTATAAGATAAAACCTACATTTCTTTTAATTTCTCAATTATGCTTTTTGCAAAGCCTTCGTCTGTAACTGCTACACTCGCACGCACGGCACATCCTAAAATTTTTCCGATGTTTTCTTTCGTGCTATATTCATATATCGGAACTTTTCTATAATTACACATATCATTAAAATGTTTTTTTGTATTATCAGAAGCGTTCTTAGCAACTATCACTAAAAAACTTTTTCCATCTGTTAGAGCTTTTTCAGTCATAAACTCTCCGCTAACTAGTCGGCCTGCCTTGCGGGCTAGCCCTAAAAGCGATAATACCTTATCTATTGGCAAGCGTTTTTCCGACATAGTAATTAATAAGCTCCATTTTATTTATTCTTCAGTTTCAGACTCTTCTTCGGCTTCTTCTTCAACTTCTTCGAGAACTTCTACTTCTTCATCTTCTTCGAGAACTTCTTCTTCTTCAACTTCTTCGAGAACTTCTACTTCTTCAACTTCCTCAACCTCGAGTTCATCGTTATCTTCGAATTCACCGTCCTCATAATCACCATTATTAATTTCATCTAATATATCAGCCGCCTGAGTTTCATTAAGAATATCAATCTTAAATCCAGTAAGTCTTGCAGCAAGACGAGCGTTTTGACCTTCTTTACCAATTGCAAGAGAAAGTTGATAATCAGGAACAATAACTGTTGCCGTCTTTTCTTCCGGATCGCATAGTACAGAAACAACTTTTGCTGGACTAAGTGCATTCTCAATTAAGATAGCTGGATTATCTGACCAATTAATAATATCTATCTTTTCACCTTTCAATTCTGAAACTACAGCGTTAACACGCATACCATTCATACCTACGCATGCTCCGACTGGATCAACATCAGGATCATTGCTCCATACAGCCATCTTAGTTCTACTACCTGCTTCACGAGCAATAGACATAATCTCAACTGTACCGTCTTTAATTTCTGCAACTTCAGATTCAAATAATTTTCTAACTAATTCAGGATGTGTTCTAGAAACTAAAATTCTAAGAGATTTCTTAGGATTCTTAACTTCAAGTACATAAACCTTAATTCTTTCGCCTGCGCGAAGTCTTTCACTTTTAACTTGCTCATTGTCGTTTAAGATGCCATCAGCTTTACCCATGTTAATGATAATGCTTTGCTCATTGAATCTTTGAACAACACCTGTTGCAATGTCATGTTCCTTAGCCAAGAACTCTTCATAAACATTGTTCTTTTCTTTTTCTCTAAGAGATTGAAGAAGAACGTTCTTAGCATTTTGAGTTGCGATACGGCTAAATTCTTTTGATTCAGCAGCTAATCTAACAACTTCACCCAACTCACATGTTGGATAGATTTTCCTTGCATCTTCGAGTGAAATTTCTAAAAGAACATTTTCAACTTCATCAACAACAGTCTTCTCTGCATAAACGAAAAATTCGCCAGTCTTTTCATCAACCTTTGCGAAAACGTTTTCAGCTGCTAAGAGTTCGTCTTTTTCTTTTTTGTACTGTGTCTTATATGCATTAACTAATGCACTTTCAATTGCACCTAAGATAGACTCTTTGCTGATGTCTTTTTCTTTTTCCAAAATTTCTAATGCTTCCATTAATTCGCTTGCCATAATTAATTTCTCCTTTTATTTATTTTTAAGTTTTTTAGCTTAGAAATCAAAATATTGTTTAATAACTGAAATATCTTTTCTTGATAAAGTTACTAACTCTTCTTTATCGGCACCTACATCAATTACTACGTTTTCTTCCGAATAATCTTTCAAGTCACCAATAAACTCTTTACAATCTTCAATCGGCTTATACGTATGAATTTCAACAGGCTTTCCTAAATTTCTTTCAAAGTCTCTTTCTTTTTTCAGAGGCCTGGTTAATCCTGGCGAACTGACTTCTAGAATATAAGCTTCGCTAATAAAATCTTCTGCGTCCAACTTAGCTTCTAGAACTCTACTTACTAGCTCGCAATCATTTATATTAATTCCACCTTCTTTGTCGATGTAAGCTCTTAAATACTTATCATTTCCTTCTTTTACGAACTCAACATCTACTAATTCAAAATTATTTTCTTTAAGAATAGGAATTAAAATTTCTTCAGTTTTGCTTTCAATATTTGACATATTACCCTTTCTCAAAAACTTGAGCGGGCCTTTTTCAGGTCCGCTCAAAACTAAGTTACATATTTAATCCTTTGTTAATATACCACCTAAGCCTATATATGGCAAGTGCTTTTTAGGAAAATTGTGCATTATAAAGTTCACTATATAAGCCACCTTTTTCCATGAGCGTGCTGTGCGTTCCAGTCTCAACAACGTTACCATCTTTCATGACAATAATTAGGTCTGCATTCTTAATTGTTGAAAGACGATGTGCTATTACAAAACTTGTTCTATCTTTTGTAAGTTTATCCATAGCATTTTGAATTTGAATTTCCGTTCTAGTATCAACGTTGCTAGTAGCTTCATCAAGAATAAGAATAGGAGCATTCTCAAGCATAGCCCTTGCAATAGTGATAAGTTGCTTTTGTCCAGCACTTAATGCACTTTCTTTTTGAATTACAGTATCTAATCCATCAGGAAGTGTATTCACAAAATGAGCTAGATTTGTTTCCTCTAAAACTTTATTGATTCTTCCTTCAAAAACATTCTCAATATTATAAACAATATTCTCGCGAAGTGTTCCGTTTATTACCCAAGTCTCTTGGAGAATCATTCCAAATATTTCTCTAAGTTCTTTAATAGGTATCTCGTTAATTGAGACTCCATCAACTAAAATATCACCACTTGTTATATCATAAAATCTCATAAGTAAATTAACTAAAGTCGTCTTTCCTGCTCCCGTAGGTCCGATAATAGCAACCTTACTTCCTGGCTTAATTTTTTCAGAGAAGTTTTTAATTGTTAGATGGCTAGGATCATATCCAAAACAAACATCCTTAAATTCAACTTCGCCAATAATACTTTTGCCGTTAAATTTTCGTTTTTTAACTCTTTCTTTTGGAATTTCTTTTTCAGAAAGGAAGCTAAATACTCTATTACATGCTGCGATTCCAAGTTGAAGTGCCGAACTTACTTGACCAATTTCTGCTAATGGAGTTTGGAATAATACAACATACACTATAAACCCAGTAATAATTCCAATATCAATGGTCTTGTCAGCATAAAGTAATCCACCAACAATTAATATTGCTGCGTATGTAAAATATGATATAAGCGACATAAAAGGCTCAACCATATTACCAATAGCTTGTGACTTAAACCAAACTTTAGAAAGAATACTATTCGTTTCTTTGAATTCTTCTTGCTTTCTATTTTGCGCATTAAAAGCTTTAATAACGAGTTGACCCGAATAGTTTTCTTCTATCTTTGAATTAAGAAGCGCGAGCGTTTCTTGATTTTTATTAAACAACGGAATTGCAATTTTGAATGTCGACATTAAGACAATAGCCATCAAAGGTAATGAAATTACTACAACGATAGCTAATTGCCAACATGTAACGAACATTGCAATAATAACACCAATAAGCATCAACACCGAATTAATAAGAATATTTACGCAATTTTGAAGTGTTGTTGCAAGTGTATCAATATCATTTGTAATAACCGAAAGAATATCACCAATAGCTTTATTATCAAAGAAATCTAAAGGCATCCTATTTATCTTATGTGAAATTTGCCCTCTTAAATCCATTGTAAATTTTTGAATAACAACATTCAAAACTAAGTTAGCAAGCAAACCACAAAGAAAGACTACTAAAATAAGTATGGTAAGTTTAATACCTAACGAAGAAACCGTATAAAAGTCTACATTAAATATTGCTCCAGAAGATTTAACAGTCGTTGGGCTAATCGCATTTGTAAGTTCTCTTATATTTCCTGGAATTAAGATAGTAGCAATAATGCTAATAATAAGTAAAATAATTGCTATTGCAAATGAAGCATAATATTTCTTAAATGCTTTAACCATATCAAGAAATCCGGATTTTTTTTGTTTAGTATTTTCGTTCATCATAATCCTAATTCCTCCTTACTCAATTGTGATAAAGCAATTTCTTTGTAAACATCACAACTTCTAAGAAGTTCTTTATGTTTACCAATACCAACCATCTTGCCCTGGTCTAAAACAACAATTATGTCAGCATCCATAATTGTTCCAACTCTTTGAGCAACAATAATTTGAGTTGTATTTGGAAGTGCTTCTTTAATATTTGTTCTAACCTGCTTATCAGTCTTGTAATCAAGCGCCGAGAAAGAGTCGTCAAAAATAAGAATTTCTGGTTTTTTTGCAAGACTTCTAGCAATACTAATCCTTTGCTTTTGTCCACCAGAGAAGTTTTGTCCACCTTGAACCACTTCCGAATCATAAGCCATTCTTTTTGCTGAAATAAAGCCATCTGCTTCGGCAATCTTTCCCGCTTCAATAATTTCCTTAACGGTCATTTCCGGATTAGAAAAAGCAATATTATCTTTTATATTGCCCTTAAAAAGAAATACTTTTTGAGGTGTATATCCAATTTTATCTCTTAAAGCTTTTTGGCTAACTTCTTTAACATTTACGCCACCTACTAATACTTCTCCACTAGTAGCATCTGTTAAACGTGGAATCAAATTAATAAGCGTAGTCTTTCCACTTCCCGTTGCACCAATAAAAGCAATTGTTTGTCCCTTCTTAACCTTAAAGCTGATATTAGAAATAGTTTCTGTTTTATTACCTGGATAGGCAAACCCAACATTTTTGAACTCAATTGTTCCTTCTTCAGTAAAGTTTTTAATTTTCTGTGGGTCATGTATAGTTTCTTCGTAATCAAGCACTTCACTAATACGTTTCATACAAACATTAGCTCTAGGAAGTAAAATGAAGAACGAAATTAAAAGAACTAGCGACATAACCACTTGGCTGGCAAGCATTACTAAAGAATTTGTAGCAGAAAAAACTATACGTGCAGAATCGTAATCAAGGCCATTAATAAAATATGCTGCGATCCAAAGAACAGACAATGTCAATCCAAACATAACCATAGTTATAAAAGGAGTAAAGAAAGCAATAGCCTTACCATTGAAGATTTGCGCTCTAGTATAGTTCCTATTTGCATCATAAAATTTTTCTTCTTGATATTTTTCAGCACCAAAAGCTCTTACAACTTTAATACCAGTAATATTTTCTTTAGATTGAATATTCAATTCATCAGTAAACTTTTGAACAATTTTAGATTTAGGAATCATAATTATTACAAGAACAACTACGACAATTACTATAAGGAAAATCCATCCAGCTGTGATTGACGCTAAAACCTTATCAGCAATACTAAAAAGTAAAACTATTGACCAAATAAATGTAATTGGAGCAAGGAAAATCGTTCTATATCCAGTAATTAAAGCAAGATGAACATTTTGCATATCATTCGTTGTTCTAGAAATTAATGATTCTGTTGAAAAATTTGCTTGGTCATTTATAGAAAAACAGTTTACCTTTGCATAAAGATTTTCTCTCATTCTAGAAACAATATCACTCGCGTTCTTACTCGCAATAAGTTCTACTCCAACCTGAGCAGCTGCAAAGAAAATTGCGCTAAGAGCCATATAAAGTCCATACCACCAAACTTCTGCAACACCATTTTTGTCCACAGATTGAATGGATTCAATAATCAAACCTAAATATTTAATTATTTCCATGGTAAAAAATACTTGAATTAAAGATAAAACTACACTGGCTCCAGTTAACCACCAATTTTTAGCCTTGAATTGTTTAAAAATTTGTATCATACTTGTCCCCTATATATTTTTAGTTAATTCATAGTTGTTTAAGACAACAAAATTTTATCAAAGTACATATTAAATTTCAATAAACTCGCTAATAATGGTTGATATTTATTAGGTCTTCATTTATACTATCAAGGTTATCAAACATATGGCTCGTTGGTCAAGTGGTTAAGACGCCGCCCTCTCAAGGCGGAATCAGGAGTTCAATTCTCCTACGAGCTGTTAAAACACCACATTAAACATGTGGCGTTTTTTTATTTGTTTTTAGATTTTTGATATGCATGAGTATTTCTTTCCCAAAACACCCCGTCTGTATAACCTTGAATTGATTTATCTTTATCGGCCATCTCAAGCCTTTTTTCTGCCCATACGCAATACTGCTCATTTTTTTCAATTCCAACAAAATTTCTTCCTAACTTCTTTGCGGTAACAGAAGTTGACCCAGAGCCCAAAAACGGATCAAAAATAATATCTTTAGGATTAGAACTAGCAAGAATTAATTTCGCTAAAAGTTTTTCTGGTTTTTGTGTTGGATGGTCAGTATTTTCAGGCATAGACCAATAAGGGATTGAAATATCATCCCAGAAATTAGAAGGATAAGTATTTCTAAAGTTGCCTTCTTTTGTCTCTTCCCAATCCTTAGGTTTTCCATCAACCTTATAAGGCGCAATAACTTTTCTTCTAACCTTTACATCTTCAACATTAAAAGTATATGTTTTGCTTTTAGTAGCAAACCAAATATCTTCCATTCCGTTCTTCCAATTCGAAAGAGCTCCTCTTCCCTTTTCACGCTGCCAAGTAATTCTATTTTGAATAATAAAATATTCTTTTAAGGCAAGAGCGATTGATGGAGACGATTGCCAATCACAGCAAACATAAATAGACGCATTATCTTTAAGAAGTGGAAGCACTTTATTAATCCACTCCTTAGTATATTCATAATATTGTTCGTCTGAAGTTTTTTTGAATTTAGACCCGCCAAAATTTTTATCAAGATTATAAGGCGGATCAACGATTAAAAGATCTACAAACTTATTAGGTAGAAAGGAGCAAACTTCTAGAGTGTCTCCTATAATAGTTTTATTTTTAATCTCACTAAGCTTTGCGCTTTTTTCTACTTTTATGCAGCGCTTAAGATATTCTTTTCCTTCTTCAACGCTAATATCAATTGTTTTATTGCGCTCTGCTTTCATAAAAATCCCTAAACTATTTAATCTTAACTACTCCGTTATAAAGAATTCTAAGACGGTAGTCACTAAATTCCCTGTCCATGTGAACATGTCCCGAAAACCATTTGTCATAGTTAACATGTTCCATAATTAAATCCAAGAATTTTTCTACTCCACTTTCATAATTTACATAATCTGTATAAACATCATAAATTAATTTTCTAACTTTTTCAGGAATAGTATGCGTAATAATATAATCAACCTTGTTTCCAACTCTAGCAAGGTTCTTAAATGCTTCATCAAGTTCTTCAGCGCTTGGCTCTTCTTGTGGCCACCAACTAACGCCTTCTTCTCTAAACACTTTATCAACGCTTGTGGCTCCACCCATAACAAATATAGTCGTTCCGTCTATGTTATAGACTTGTCCGTTCATAAGATGGAGAACGCTTTCACGAACTTTGTGAACCTTTCCTCCATTCCACTCTTCAATCGGATATGTATTTAAGATGTCATAATTCTCATGATTACCACCAACAAACAACGTAGTATAATTTCTCGAACCATGCATATTTAAGACATCTGCATCGCTCTCAGTTCCAGTCCATACTCCACCAAAATCGCCCGCAATAATTAAATAGTCATTGCGTGTAAGCAAAGATTGTTCCGGAAAACTTTCTTGATCAATTTTTTTGACATCCATAAGTCTATGGGTATCGCCAGTAACAAAAATCATAAATCAATCCTTTTATAATAATGGTAAAGGTTTACGAGGTACTGAACTAAAGAAATTATCATCATAATTTCCTATTGCCATAGCAAGTACACAATGTTTGTCTTCAGGAATATTATATTTTTTTCTAAGTTCTGGAGTATTCATAGGGCCTGCTGCCAACTGAACATAACAAAATCCAAGCTTTAATGCTTCAATCATCTGTCCCATTGTAGCAGCTAGAATAGCTCCATCAATATCACTATTAGAAAATACGAAGATAACTAAAGGAGCACCATAGAAAAGTCCGTCCACATCATCTTCCTTAAACTCAGAATATTTTTTTGTAAAGAAAGCACTAACTTCTGGTTTATCTTTAGCAAAGTCTTTTGCTAAAACCTTAAGTTGACCCATGCAATCTTCAAGTGCTTGGTCAATCTTTTCTTCGTCTTTTAATACTAAAAGAGCATTTTGCTGACAGTTTTTAGCCGTAGGTGCATATTTTCCCGCATCTAAAATCTTTGCTAATTCTTCTTCAGTAACAGGAGTGTCGTTAAAGTGTCTAACGCTTCTTCTCATCATAATATCTCTACGAACTTGTGCTACGCTGGCACGCTTAGCAAATTGAAAGTCTTCTACATCTTCAACATTGTATCCGTCACCATCAATCATAATTGCATCACATGGGCAAAGTGCAAGACAATGTCCGCATACCATACATCTATCTTTATCATGTATTAACACTTCATCTTCAAATTTAATAGCCTCGCATGGACATTCCTTTACACATGCTCCACAACCAGTACATACTTCTTTATCATATATAAACATATTGCTCTCCTTACTTATTAATTTTTTTTGATTATAACACGATTATTAAAAATAAATATATTTAATTTTTAAGAAAATCTAATATGGAAAGTTGGCTAGTTTCCGGCAAATCGCTTACAACTCCAATCTCATAAAGTTTATCTATTAACGTTCCTGATAACTTTGCTCTTGTTTTCAATTCTTCTCTAGAAACAAACTTCTCTTTCTTAGCTTCTTCTTCAAGCATAAAAGCAGCTTTTTCGCCCATACCATCTATAGATTCAAAAGCAGGCATAATCTTATTATCAATAATCTTAAATCTATTAGCGCTAGCTTTATATATATCTATTGGTATAAACTCTATTCCTCTAGCATACATTTCTTTTACGTTATACATATACTTAAGAAGGTCTTTGTCTTTAGGTGTTGCAACCTCGTTATCAATTCTTTGCTTAATCATTTCCATCTCATGATTTAATTTTTCAGGGCCTTGGCACATCTTTTCATAATCAAAAGATGAAGCACGAATACTAAAGAATGCTGCGTAATAAGCAATTGGATAGAAAATCTTATAATAAGCAATTCTATAGGCCATCATAACGTAAGCAACTGCGTGAGCTTTAGGGAACATGTATTGGATTTTTGTGCATGAGCGCAAATACCAATCAGGTATACCTGCTGCCTTAAGTTTTTTCTCTGAATCTGGCCATTTTGTTGAAAAACCTTTAGCAACATTTCCTTTACGAACATCTTCCATTACATCAAAAGCCAAAGAAGGCTCAATTCCTTTATTAATAAGATAAGTCATAATATCATCACGTGTACAAATACATGTAGAAAGTGTTGCTTCTCCATCTTTTATAAGCTTGTCTGCGTTACCTAACCACACATCCGTTCCGTGTGACAATCCCGCAATTCTAACTAAATCAGAAAAGTTCTTTGGATGGGTATCTAAAAGCATCTGCATAACAAAATCAGTACCAAACTCCGGTATGCCTAAAGTTCCAAGTGGTTTATCTATATCCTCTGGCGTAATACCTAAAACATCTGTTCCTTCAAAAAGTTTCATAACCGAAGGGTCATCTAATTTAATTTGTTTAGCATCAATTCCTGTTAAATCTTCTAGCATACGAATCATAGTTGGATCATCGTGTCCTAGAATATCAAGTTTAAGAAGGTTGTGATCAATACTGTGATAATCAAAGTGCGTCGTTACGGGGTTGTTTTCTGCTTCATTAGCCGGAAATTGAATTGGCGTGAACGAATAAATTTCCTCACCATGTGGCAAGACGATAATACCTCCTGGATGTTGACCCGTACTACGTTTTACTCCCATACAGCCTTTAATTAAGCGGTTCATTTCGCACTTTTTAATTCCTTGGTTATGTCTTTCATAATACCCTTTAACAAAACCATAAATAGTTTTATCTTTAAGCGCAGAAATAGTACCCGCTCTAAACGTTTGACCTTTTCCAAATATAACTTCTGTATAGTCATGTGCATTAGATTGATACTCACCTGAGAAATTAAGGTCTATATCAGGTTCTTTATCTCCTTTAAATCCTAGAAAAGTTTCAAAAGGAATATCAAATCCATCTTTAATTAAAGGTTCGCCGCAAACCGGACACACCTTATCTGGCATATCGCATCCAGCACCACCTGCAAAAGCTTTAACTTCTTCAGAATCAAAATCGCTATATAAACACTTAGGGCATCTATAATGTGGTCTTAGTGGATTAACTTCCGTTATTCCCGACATCGTAGCAGCAAAAGAAGATCCAACAGAACCTCTAGAACCAACTAAGTATCCGTCTTCTACACTTTTTTGAACTAATTTTTTAGCGATTATATACATAACCGAATATCCGTTAGAAATAATTGAATTAAGTTCTTTTTCAAGACGGTCTATTACTATTTGCGGAAGATTCTCTCCGTACATTTTTTTTGCAGTTTCATAGCAACTATTCCTAAGCTGCTCATCAGAATTTTCAATAACTGGAGGACATTTATCTGGCCTTACCGGTTCAATAACTTCTATCTGATCAGCAATATAATTTGTATTATCAATAACTATTTCCTTAGCTATATCCTCACCTAAATATGAAAACTCTGAAAGCATCTCTTCAGTTGTTCTAAAGTAAAGAGGTGCTTGCTCATCTGCATCAGCATATTTTTGCGAATCCATAATTATTCGTCTATAAACTTCATCTTCAGGATTAAGGAAGTGAACGTCTCCCGTCGCAACTACTTTCTTTCCATATTTCTTTCCAAGTTCATAAATCTTTCTATTATATTCTTGGATTTCTTCAACGTTTTTAACCTTGAAACCTTTATCACCTCGTTCGTAGTTTCTAACAAGATAATAGTTATTTCCAACAGGTTGAATTTCAAGATAATCGTAAAAGTCTACAATTTTTTTAATAGTCTCTTCGCTTTTTCCACTAAGCAAAGCTTCGTAAAGCTCTCCTGCGACGCATGCAGAGCCGACAATTAATCCTTCTCTATATTTATTTAAGACACTTCTTGGAATTCTAGGACGTCTGCTAAAATAATTAACATGCGCATAAGAAACTAAGCGGTAAAGATTAACTCTTCCTATCTCATTTTTTGCGAGCAAAATTATATGATTATAATTTGTTTTTTTAACTTTAGTTATTGCTGCTTCTTCATCTGGATTAGGTTCTATAGGAACCTCATCTTCAATCGCAGACTCTCTTCTTAATACAATATCTCCATCAGCGTAAGAAGCAATCGGGTCATCGTCATCATCAACTAAATATCCTTCGCATCCATAAATAACTTTAATATCATACTTTTTCTTTTTTATTTCATGAAACGCATCCGTAAAGCCTTGTACAACGCCGTGATCTGTAATTGCAACTGCTTTGTGCCCCCACTTAGTTGCTGTTGCTAATAAATCTTCAACACTAGTGATTGCATCCATATCTGAATAACGAGTATGAAGATGAAGTTCAACCCTCTTTTGAGGCGAATTATCTTCGCGATTATTAATTGGAGTTTCTGATTTTCTAATACCAAAAATCCTAGTAATTAAAATCTCTCCTTCATAATTGTCATACTCTACTTTTCCTCTAGCTTCTATAACCATTCCTTCTTTAAAAAGCTCCGGCAATTTTTCTTCGCCTTCTTTAAGGAACATTTTCATAAAAATAGAATCTTTATAATCAGTAATAGCTATCTTGAAAATCTTAAATCCATTCTTTGTAACAGAAAGCTCCGTTTCGAAAATTTCTCCACGAACAATAACGTCTTTCATATCACCAATAATATGAGAAATTGGTGTAAACTCGCCAGAAAAGCTTTTTCCATAAAGCATATCTGGGTCGGTTTCTTTTTTCTTTGAACTGAATTTTCTTTTTGGTGTAGCACTGTTTTGTGCTGGCGATTGATTTACTTGATTACCTGTATTTGAATTAGAATTTTCTTCTTTACCATCTTTTATATTATTTGAATAAGTACCTGTTCCCGCCTGGGCAAATTCATATCCATTTTCATACTCAATATGAACGCCGAGTTTGCCCTCAAGGATTTGATTTTTTATCTCGTTGCTCATTCTATCAACAAAGATATCAGGGATAATATCTGCCGAAGCAATTTTTACGCGTAAATAAGCACCCGCCTTAACGTTTGTTACGCTAATAACTTCAACGTCCTTAAAGAGTCCTCTTAAATCTTCGTCAATATTTAAATTTGCAAATACATCAAAAAATAATTTCATTACTTCCAGTTATCTAATTCTAGTTTTAGTTCTTCTAATAATTTATCTTCAGGAACTTTTCTTAAAATTTCACCTTTTTTTATAATAAGACCTTCGCCAATTCCGCCGCATATTCCTAAGTCAGCTTCCTCAGCTTCTCCTGGCCCATTTACAACGCAGCCCATAACTGCAACCTTAATATTCAAGTCATAGTTAGTAATTAAATCTTCTACTTTATTAGCAAGAGAAACTAAATCTATTTGCGTTCTTCCACACGTCGGGCAACTTACCAAATTTATGCCTTCATTTTTAAGTCCAAGGTTACTTAAAATCTTTTTAGCACTTTTTATTTCTTCTATCGGATTTCCCGTAAGTGAAACTCTAATAGTGTCGCCTATACCTTGATAAAGAATAATTCCAAGGCCAATTGCCGACTTAATATTTCCACTATAAACTGTTCCAGATTCAGTAATTCCTACATGAAGAGGATAGCTTGTTTTTTCTGCAATAATTTCATGTGCCTTAGCGCACATTAAAACATCTGAACTTTTTATAGAGATAACTAAATTATCATAACCAAAATCTTCAATGATATGAACTTTATCCAAAGCACTTATAGCTAATCCTTCGGCACTAACTCCATTAAACTTCTCTACTAATTCTTTTTCTAAAGATCCAGAATTAACGCCAACCCTAATAGGAATATTTCTTTCTTTAGCACAGTCTACTACAGCTTTAATATTTTCTTTACTTCCAATATTTCCTGGATTAATTCTGATTTTATCTGCACCGTTTTCCATTGCTAAAATAGCAAGCTTATAATCAAAATGTATATCTGCAACAATCGGGATATGAATTTGCTTTTTTATTTCGCTAAAAGCCTTCGCAGCTTCTTTAGTATTAGCTGTGCTCCTTACAATATCACATCCAGCTTTTTCCAATTCTAAAATCTGCTTAACTGTAGCATCTACATCCGCAGTTTTAGTATTTGTCATAGACTGAATAGCAATAGGATTTCCACCGCCAATTAAAACACCACCAATATTTATTACTTTTGTATCTTTTCTCGTATACATAATTTACCTGCTTAGAAAAACTTGGTTACATCATTAACCAAAACAACAATTGCTAACAAAATAATTAGAACTGCCCCCACCGTTGTAATTATTCCTTCGAATTTTTTAGGAATTGGTTTTCCTCTAATAGCTTCAATAATTAAAAGTAAAAATTTTCCACCGTCTAAAGCTGGAATAGGAAGAAGATTTACAACGCCTAAGTTTGCACTTAATAAAATAACAATACTTAAAATATTTATAAGTGTAGCAAAAAATCCTGCTGGTGCGGAAGCTGTGTAAGTTGTTTCAACAATATCAACAATACCTACTGGCCCGCTAAGCATGTCTAACGAACCCTTACCAGAGAATAAGTATCCAATACTCTTAAATACAGAAACTATTTGATACTTTAGCTCAGCAAAACTATATTTAATAGTCTCACCTACATTAGCTTTTTTGTTTGCAAGATTGTAAGTAAAACCTGTGGTGTATGCACTTTGTTTTTTTGGCGTAATAGATGCACTTGTCTCATTTCCACCCCTACGAGTATACGTAATTTCTATTGCATCTTTTCCAATTTTGTTTTTACCAAAGTATTCGTTAAGTTCTAGCCCGGAATTTATCTTTGTTCCATTAACACTTGTAATAACGTCTCCAGCTTCTAATCCAGCTTTTTCTAACGCAGAACCTTCTATTACTTCAGTAATTTTAGCTTCAGTATCAGTAGCATAATAAGAAATGCCTAGAACATAATAAGAATATTTTTCAGGCGTTAGACTTATTTTTTGTTTTTTTCCATCTCTTTTAATAGTAAGATTTATTGTTTTTAATTCCGAGTTAATTGGATGAATATACTCTTCTAAATAAACTTCACGTCCAAAATCAATAACTGTTCCATTATAGTTTGTAATAATGTCGCCTTCTTTAAGGCCAGCTCTAAAAGCAGGAGAACCTTCTTCAACAGAAGTTACAACAGCCGGGTCATATCCAGCACTGCCAACAACTATCATTGCTAAAACAAAAGCCAAAAAGAAGTTAAAAACTGGGCCAGCAAGAACGACGCTCATTCTAGCCCAAACGCTCTTTTTATCAAAAGACCTTTCGTCTTCATTTTCTTCATCATCATCTTCTAGTGCACCAAGCATAATACAAGACCCACCAAAAGGAATAGCCTTCCATGAAAATCTTGTTCCACTTTTAGCTACCTTACTTACGATTCTTGGTCCAAAACCAATCGAAAATTCTTTAACAAATATTCCGTTTTTTTTCGCTAAAATAAAATGTCCAAATTCATGGACTAAAACTAAAAGACCTAAAATAACAATTGAAAGAATAATACTAACTGCAACGCTCATTAATTATGTTATCTCCTAAAGTTACTATTTGCTCTAGCGTTGGGTTTTGAATTAATGTATGATTATCCATCGCCTTTTCGATTTCGTCAGCAATGTCTAGATACTTAATTTCACCTTTTAAGAACTTAGCTACTGCCCTTTCGTTTGCCGCATTGAAAACCGTTGGCATACTTCCTCCAATTTTAATAGCCTTGTAAGCTAACGCCAATGCCTTAAACGTATTTGTATCTGGTTTTTCAAAGGTAATCTCACCTAATTCAAAAAGGTCAACTCTTTTACCTTCTAAAAATCTTCTTTGCGGATAAAAAAGTGCGTACTGAATTGGAAGATGCATATCCGGTGTTCCTATCTGTGCAATAATCGCACCATCTTTATATTGAACAGCTGAATGGATTATGCTTTGAGGCTGAATAACAACTTCAATATTTTCTGGTTCAACATCAAAAAGCCATCTAGCCTCAATAACTTCTAATCCTTTATTTGCAAGTGTAGAAGAATCTATTGTAACTTTCTTTCCCATCGACCAATTTGGATGGTTAAGTGCGTCTTCAAGCGTTACATTTTCTAACTCTTCTTTTTTCTTTCCTCTAAAAGGTCCACCAGAAGCAGTTAGAATTATTTTTTCTACTTCTTCTTTTCTTTCCCCGTTCATGCTCTGAAAGATTGCAGAGTGTTCCGAATCAACCGGGTAAATATTAACCTTTCTTTTTTTAGCTTCGTTTATTATAAGTTCGCCTGCGCAAACCAAAGTTTCTTTATTAGCCAATGCAATATCTTTTTTAGCTTTAATCGCTTCCATAGTTGGAATAATTCCAACCATACCCACTATAGCCGTTACAACTACTTTCGCTTTTGGCGCGGTTGCAACTTTAACTAGTCCTTCTTTTCCTGTATAAATTTCAGGAAATTTCTTAACCTTTAATGCTATAAGTTCTTCCTTAAAAGCATCTAAATTCTTCGTATCAAAAACGCAAACAAGCTCTGGGGAAAATTCCAAAACCTGTTTTGCGAGAAGTTTAATATTATTATTTGCGCTAAGCGCTACTACATTCAAATCTGGATTAGCTCTTACAATTTCTAATGTCTGAGTTCCAATTGATCCAGTAGAGCCTAAAATTGAAATGTTTTTCATTATACGATATTTATCCAAATAGTAATTAAAAATACAATTGGTGCTGTCATAATTAAGCTGTCAAATCTGTCTAGCACACCGCCATGTCCCGGGATAATATTTCCGTAATCTTTAATTCCGATTTTTCTTTTGATTGCTGACGCAGCTAAATCTCCAATTTGACCAGCAGCTGAACCAAAGAAACAAAATACTCCAAATACAATAGGGGCTAATTTAACCATAGGAACAAATTGCTGAACTATAAAGCCATAAACAACTCCTAAAATTGCAGAACCTATTAATCCACCTATTGCGCCTTCAATACTCTTTTTAGGTGAAAGTTTAGGAACAAACGGAGTCGTTCCAAAAAGCATTCCTATAAGGTAAGCAAATATATCTGAACCCCAAGCTGCAATAACTGCAAGCCAAACGAAGAATGCACCTGATGGTGGTGTTTCTCTTAAAATGAAAAGAAAAGAAATTGCAACTGGTATAAACATTACTTCGAAAAATCCGGCAAAAACTTGAGAAAGATCGTATCTAGGATATGTAAATACAAAAACTGCTAAATCTGCAACCAACAAGAAACCAAAAAGTAATAGTGCAAAGCTAAGTGGTTCTTGGATAAGTGGTATTGTGCTGAATATAGAATATTCTAATCCATTAATCGTAATAGGAAGAAGCAATGCATAATAAAGTAGCGTAACAATATATCCGGCCCATGCAAACACGCCCCAATGAAGGCTTAAAGCCTTATTAAACTCATAAAGTCCAATAAGAGAAATTACAAGTAAAAGAGCCCACATAACAACTCCACCTAAAACAAAAGTTACAACTAATAAAGCTGCTAAGATAACGCCACTTATTACTCTTAACCAAAAGTTTTTGTTTTTAAAAAGTTTTTTGTTTTTGTCATCTACATATTTTTGTTCTTCACTCATATTATTCAACTCCGCCATATCTTCTGTCTCGTCCAGAATATTTTTCTATTGCTTTAAGTAATTCTTCTTTATTAAAATCTGGCCATGCTACATCAGTAAAATAAAATTCGGTATACGCAAGTTGCCACATTAAAAAGTTTGAAAGTCTTTCTTCACCACTAGTTCGTATAAGCAAATCAGGATCAGGAATATCTTTTGTGTCTAAGAAATTAGCAAAATTTTCTTCAGTAATATCCTCTAGATTAATTTTACCTTCTTTGGCACAATTAGCTATTTGTTTTACGCTTCTTACTATTTCATCCCTAGAGCCATAATTAATAGCTATGATAAAAGTAATTCCTGTGTTTTGTTTTGTCTTTTCTTCAAGATTTTCTATTGCTTCAACAATATCAGGAGCTAGTCTACTTCTCTCTCCTATAATCTTACAGCGCACATTGTTTTTATTACATTTATCAACTGAATTATTAAGGTAATCTCTAAAAAGATTCATAATAACCTTAACTTCTTCTAAAGGCCTTGCCCAATTTTCAGTTGAAAAGGCATAAACAGTTAAATACTTAATACCTATATTATCAGCATCTTCTAAAATTTGCTCCAATACATCAGCGCCGACTTTATGGCCATAAGTTCTAGGCATATGGCGTTTCTTAGCCCATCTGCCATTTCCATCCATTATAATCGCAACATGATTAGGTATCTTTAAATCTGAGTTCATAAATTAAACTGTCATCAATTCATCTGTCTTAGCAGTAACAAGTTTATCAATTTCGCTGATATACTTATCTGTAAGTTTTTGAATTTCGTCTTCTAAATCTTTTCCAGTATCTTCTGGAACTTCGCCGGCTTTCGTAATCTTCTTAATCATATCTACGCCGTCTCTTCTAATATTTCTAATTGCAACTTTAGAATCTTCGCCTTTTTTCTTAACGTCTTTAGCTAATTCTTTACGACGCTCTTCAGTAAGTTCTGGGAAAACAAGACGAATATTCTTACCATCATTAGTAGGATTGATTCCAATATCTGAAGCATTAAGAGCTCTTTCAATTTCTTTAACCATATTTGGTTCCCACGGAGAAATAAGAATACTCTTTGGTTCAGGAACAGAAATATTACCAACTTGTTGAAGTGGTGTTGGTGTTCCATAATAATCAACCATAATCTTATCTAAAATATGCGGGTTAGCTCTTCCTGCTCTAATTCCAGCATATTCCTCATTAAGATTATTAAGTGTTTTAGTCATCTTCTCATCATATACTTTTAACTTTTCGTCCATATTCATACCCCTTTTTCTTAATCTAAAACAACATCAGTTCCATTAAATTTATCATCTGTTAGTGCATTAACTATTGAGTCTTCTCCTTTAAGAGCAAATATTCTAAGTGGAATTTGATGCTCATTAAGAAGTGCCGAAGCAGTTAAATCAATAACTTCTAATTTCTTTTGAGCCACTTCAGAAATACTAATTTTTTCAAACTTCTTAGCATCTGAATATTTAACTGGATCTTTATCATAAACTCCGTCAATATTCTTAGCCATCAATATAACTTCTGCTTCTATTTCCATAGCTCTAAGAACAACGCCTGTATCTGTTGTAAAGTAAGGATGGCCTGTGCCACCAGCAAAAAAGCAAACATAACCATCTTCAAAATATTTATTTGCTTTATCTTTGCTAAATATTTCAGTAACTGTGCCGCATGCCCAAGGAGTAAATATAACCGTCTTTAAGCCATTAGCCCTTAAATGTTCTGAAACATAAATGCAATTAAGAACTGTAGCAAACATTCCAATTGTATCTGACTTAGTTCTATCTATTTGGAGATTAGATTTTCCTCTCCATATATTTCCGCCACCAATAACTATGCCAACATCAACTTGAGTTTCAACAATTTTTTTAACTTGTTTAGCAATTTTTCCAATTTCTTCTTCGTTGTATCCACCACCTTCAAGTCCAATTGCTTCTCCACTAAGTTTTAGCATTATTCTTTTATATTTGCTCATAATTTTACCTCTAATTTATTAAAAATATTTGTTCAATTCATGAAAAAATGTATCACTTAATTTTATCATTTTATTTGGTCATTGAAAACCTTAAAAAGACCTTCTCTCATCATATCATCGAAGAGTTTAAAAAACTCTGGCTTACTAATAATAAAGTCATTAGCAAACCACCATCTAACAGATACAAGGTGATTATAGGCAAAAAGGTTTGCAAACAAAGACTCCTTAAAGAAAATCTCTTGATTTGTTCTAATTTTTGGGTTTTTTTCGATTCTCTTTGTTAAGATATTCTCAGAAATAGTCTCGACCATCTCATCAAAAATATTTCTGTCAATTTGTGCTGTCCAAAGGACTTCATAAATTTCTTTTTTGGTTACAATAAACTCCACTGTTCTTCTAAAAGGCATCTTATATTGATCCTCATTAACAGTATCGGGATCAGCGTCAACGAAAGCAACATCGTTGTGTTCCTTAAACTCCTTAAGTGTCTTTGCAATAAATTTGTCTAAAAGGTCATATTTATCAGCATAGTGTTTATAAAAAGTTGTTCTATTTATACGAGCTTCTTTGCAAAGTGCATCAACTGTTATTTTGTTGAATGGCATTTTTTTCAAATTGGTAAGTAACGACTTATCAATACTATCTAAAGTTTTAATCACTCTCAAATCTTTAACTTGCATAATACTATCCCCCCATATTTACTCAACACATTGTTGTATAAACTACATTTATTCTCTTCATTTTAACATTAAAATAAAGCCTGCTCAACATAAAAAATTGACTCAGGCTTAATATTTTTTATTCAGATTAGAATGAATTCAAATTAGAAAGAAAACACTATTCTTGCCATTTATTTTTTCCAAGAAAAACAAACATAAATATCATAATTGCAATTAAAATTGCTTTAAAAATAATGTAAACCAGCCTTGCAACTGTGCATCCTTCAAAACCATTAATTATCAAATAAATAATGCTTCCAACAATGCCGGCACATGCACCGGCACCAGCAATCAACTCATAAAAAGGAATTGACTTTATTGTTTGTTCATATTTTTTTTTGCTCATTTTCTTTGCATGTTCAGCAAGATTAAGTGAAAAAATGATAAAAAGAAATACTCCAATGAACTCAATCATATAAGGAATAATAATATATAGAGTGCTTTGCATTGCTTCTATTCTTAAAGAAGCCTCTCCTAAAACAATAGCAGCTGCTAAAACACAACTAATGATACTAATTATTCTAAATTTCTTAAGTTCTTTTTCGCTTCCCGCATAAAAGTAAGTTTCATCGTCAAATACACCTTCATTTGACTTTATCTCTTTATATAGCGGGCGGGCAAAAAATGGGGGTTTATACTTTTTATTTTGCATTTTCTAACCAAACTTTTACTTCTTCATCAGTGCCAAGCACATAATGTGAACCTTCTACATGATGCATAGTTCCTTTGTCATAATCTATTCCACTAGTTTTATAATCGTAAGGAGTTGAAACTTTTCCTTTTTCTGCCTTTGGATTTGGACTTGGAATAGCATCAATAAGACTTTTTGTATATGGATGCAATGGCTTTGCAAATATTTCTTTTGTTGTTCCAGTTTCAATCATCTTTCCATAATGAAGAACACCAATTCTATCGGAAATATATTTTACCATCGAAAGGTCATGTGCGATAAAAAGGTACGCACTTCCTGTTTCTTCTTGTATATCCTTCATAAGGTTAACTACTTGAGCTTGAATAGAAACATCTAATGCAGAAATACATTCATCCGCAATTATCAAATTAGGATTCATAATAAGTGCTCTAGCTATTCCTACTCTTTGACGTTGTCCACCAGAAAACTGGTATGGATATCTATCATAATGTTCTTTTGCTAATCCTACCTTTGCTAATATTGCATCAATTTTTTCTCTACGCTCTT
Source organism: Lachnospiraceae bacterium (assembly GCA_045598285.1). Classification (GTDB taxonomy): domain Bacteria; phylum Bacillota; class Clostridia; order Lachnospirales; family Lachnospiraceae; genus RGIG5612. The sequence goes on from JAZLLU010000012.1 coordinate 120,611, forward strand.
CCGGCGAAGAATAACTATTATGAATATCAAGGCCTTCGCCTATAATATCGCCAATTTTCTTTCTTGGATTTAGTGAAGCCATAGGATCTTGGAAAATCATCTGCATTTTTGTGCGCAATTCGTTTCTAGTTTCCTTATTTATTCTTCCTGTAATTTCTCTTCCGTTGAAAGTAATCTTTCCAGAAGTTGGCTCATAAAGTTTAATTATTCCTCGTCCAATTGTGGTTTTACCTGAACCAGATTCTCCAACAAGACCATATGTTTCACCTGGATAAATTTCAAAGCTAACATCATCTACCGCTTTAACAGTAAACTTTGAACGTGCCTTAAAATATTGTTTCATGTTTTCAACTTTTAAAATCGGCTCTGCATTATAATTCGCTGCCATCTGCATTCGCCTCCTTTAACATTCGATCAATACGTTTTCTTAATTCTTCTGGCATCTGAGTCTTTGGAGCTCTTGGATCCAAAAGCCATGTAGCCGCATAATGTGTTTCAGATACCTTAAACATAGGTGGCTCTGCAAGTTTATCTACCTTAAGCGCAAATTGGTTTCTAGGCGCAAAAGCATCACCCTTAATTTCATGCAAAAGGTTTGGAGGCGAACCAGGAATTGTATAAAGTCTTGCATCATCAGTATTTAAGTCTGGCATTGCCGAAAGAAGTCCCCATGTATAAGGATGTTTAGGATCGTAGAAAATTTCGTCTACGTTTCCAACTTCAACAATTTTACCTGCGTACATAACATTTACATAATCTGCTACTCTCGCAACAACTCCAAGGTCGTGTGTAATATAAATAACACTTATTCCTCTTTCTCTTTGAAGTTTTTTAATAAGATCAAGTATTTTTGCCTGAATAGTAACGTCCAACGCTGTCGTAGGTTCATCGCAAATAAGAAGCTCTGGGTTACATGAAATAGCTATAGCAATTACAACCCTTTGTCTCATACCGCCAGAAAGTTGATGAGGATATTGTTTCATTCTTTTTTCTGGATTCGTAATTCCAACTTCCGTTAAAAGTTCAATTGCTCTTTTGTTAGCATCTTCTTTTTTCATTCCCATGTGCATAATCATACTTTCTGTAAGCTGATTGCCTATAGTCATAGTAGGATCAAGACTTGTCATAGGATCTTGAAATACCATCGCAACATGTTTGCCATTAATATTTTTTCTTAACCATTTTTTATCTTTTTTTAGAAGTTCAATAGTTCTTAGCTCATTAAATTCATCGTAGTACGTGTAATCAATTTCTCCGCTATTAATTACTGCATTACCAGCTAAAATACCCATAACGGTTTTCATAACAACTGATTTACCTGAGCCAGACTCTCCAACTATTGCAACTGTCTCGCCTCTTTCTAAGTCTAAGTTTACTCCTCTAATAGCGTGTACTTTACCCGCATTAGTATTAAAGGTGAGGTCTAAGTTTTTTATATTTAATATTTTATCTGCCATTCTTTCCCCCTCCTTTACATATCTTCAATACGAGGAGCTAACGCTTCACGTATTCCATCACCAACGAAATTAAATGCAAGCATCAAAAGAGCCAAAACAATAACAGGTGGTAATATTTGATAAGGCAAAGTTGTTATGTTATTAAATCCATCTTCAATCAATGAACCTATAGAACATTGAGGAAGAACAATACCAACACCTACGAATGAGAGGAATGCCTCTGTAAAAATAGCTGTTGGAATTGAGAACATAACTTGAGTAATAATTGGGCCAATAGTATTTGGAAGAACATCCTTAAATATAATACGGAAGTTTTTAGCACCCAGTGTTTTACTAGCCATAATATATTCTTGTTCTTTTATCTTGAGCATTTCAGCTCTGGCGATTTTACTCATGCCGATCCACTCTGTAAGTAACAAAGTTACAATAACAAGCCAAATACCTTTTGGCATAAAGGTAGCAAGAACACCTACAATAACCAAACGCGGTATACTGTATGCGACTTCAACAAACCGCTGCATGCAAATGTCCGTCGCCCCTCCAAAATATCCTGATATAAGTCCAAAACTCATACCAATCAACATGTCTATAACAATTGTAATTACTGCAATTAAAAGCGAAATTCTTGCGCCATACCAAACTCTAGTCCATAAATCGCGTCCTAGTGAATCTGTTCCAAAAATAAAAGTATGCTCAGCAAATTCATCTGTATAATCTTCGCCTGTAAAAAGTTTATGCAAAGCCGGAACATGTGGCTTCATACTTCTTGCAGTAACCTCTTGTCCATTAACTTGTTTTGATACAATCTCTTTGTAACCATATTTATTAAACATAGGTCCAAAAATTGCTAAAATAAGAATAATCGTAATAATAGCAAGACCTATAACCGCTCTAGTATTACGGAAAAACCTAGTGAATACGCCTTTCCAAAATCCCATAGACGCATAGTTTTTGTCTGTTGTAATATCATTACTATCATCAAAAACAAAGTCATTTTCCGTAGGCACGTACGCTTGTACTATTTCCGGTTCAAAAGAGGCTTTTAATTTTTTACTCATTCTCTACTCCTTCCTCTTTCTACTGTTACACGGATTCTAGGATCTAGTAAGCCATAAACAATATCAAGTACTACCATAACACCAATGTACAAAGTCGAATAAATTATTCCAAGTGCAAGTACGTAGTTATAATCGATACCTTCACCTGTAATTGCATCAACCATTAATTTTCCAAGTCCATTGATACCATAAATTTTTTCTACTACCAAAGCTCCTGTTAATAAATCAACAACTAAAGGAGCAATAACTGTAACTATAGGAATAAGTGCATTCCTTAAAATATGTTTTGATACAAGTTTACTTCCATACAAACCTTTTGATTCTGCAAGCAATACATAATCGCTATCCATAACCTCAACCATTTCGTTTCTTGTAAAACGAGCTATTGTTGACATTGAAAACAGCGACAACGAAAATGCCGGTAATATCGCCGATAACAAAAATTGGTTTTTATCAAAGAAGAATGGAAATATTGGTGTCTTAAATGCAAAGAAATATTGCAAGAAAATCATAAATACATATGATGGAACGCAAACACCTATTATTGAAAGGACTGTACAAAATACATCCCAAAATTTTCCTCTATTAAGTGCGGCTGCTATTCCCAAAATCAAGCCAATTACAACACCAAAACATATAGACAGACCACCTATTCTAAATGAATTACTGGTGCAGTTTGGTAATACAGTCGCAATAGGAGCACCATTATAAAGTGATGAGCCTTTTCCAAAGCTACCACTTTCGAAGATGTTCTTAATGTAATCACCAAATTGTACCAATATTGGTTTATCGAGACCCATTTCAATACGTTTTGCCGCAATTGCCTCTGCGCTCATTCTTTCTGACGGGAATGGATTTCCTGGCATAATACGAACAAGCAAAAACAAAACAAACGTAATGATTAAAAGTGTAACGATACCCATTATTACTCTTTTAATAATATATTTTGCCATTTTCAAATTTCCTAACTACTTAATTTACTACAAAAATTTCTTTCCCAGTTTTACGAATATATCAGAGTGACCTTAAAAGGCCGCTCTGATATATGTTAATTTTATTACAATAATTACAATTTGTTAAATTATTTAACTATTGTTGCATTCTTATAAACTCTGTTAAGAGCTACTGGGTGGAATTCAACTCCTTCGAGAATTCCTGAAATAAGGTTTGCATTAGCTTTTGTGTAAAGAGGTGCGATAACAGCTTCGCTCATAACTATCTTTTCACCTTCATATAATGCTGCCCAACGAGCGTCATAATCTGATACATAAGCGCCTACTGTACAATCTTTAATAATTTGATCGTAAGCTGCACTGCTCCAGAAACCATAGTTGTTAGCATTACCTGTTGTCCACATACCCATGTATGTCATAGGATCTGCGTAGTCAGGTCCCCATCTTGTAAGAGCTACTTCGTAGTCATCATTTTGCATCTTATCAAGACGTTCAGCCTTTGTCATAGGTGCAAGTGTAATAGTTACGCCAGGAAGGTTAGCTTCAATTTGTTCTTTAATAGCTTGAGCAACTTTAGTTACTTCATCACCTTCGTTGTTACCAAATACCATTGTGAATGAGAATGTATCAACGCCAAGTTCAGCTTTAGCTTTTGCAAAATACTCTTGAGCTTTTGCTACATCAAATGAGCAAACATCTTTGAACATATTTTGGTCAGCTGAGAAGTCTTCTCCTGTTGACGCTGAAGAAGCAAATTGTGGAGGAACAGCTGTGTATGTAGGAAGTGAACCGTCCATTACATAGTTGTTAACGAGTGCTTCTCTATCAATTGCATTTGTAAATGCAAGACGAAGGTTTGTGTTTGCAAGATAACCATTTGCATTATTCTTTGTCTGGCTAAATGTTAAGTACCACATATATCCAGCACCAGTAACCTTAAGGTTATTAGCGATTGAACCAGATTCTTTAACAGCTGCAACTTGGTCGCCACTTACTGTAACGAGGTCTAAGTTTCCGCTCTGGAATGCTGTTAATGCGTTATCTGACGAACCAACTACTTGGTAATTAATTCCATCTAATTTAACTTTGTCTGCATCATAGTAATCTTCATTCTTTACAAGTGAAAGGCTAGCTGTACCAGGTGTGTAATCTGAAAGTATAAAAGCACCATTTGAAAGGAATGTGTCTGGGCTTGTACCATACATACCATCATCTAAACTCTCATAGAATTTTTGGTTGATTGGATAGAATGTTGGGAAGTACATAAGTGATGGGAAGAATGAAACAGGTACTTCCAATTGTACTTCTAATGTCTTATCATCAATTGCTTTAACACCCAATGTTTTAGGGTCAGCACCATCATAAAGAATAGCATCAGCATTCTTTATTGCACCAACAGATGAATCAAACATATAGTTATATTCTTCGTTTGCTGTCATAGCAAGTCGCCATGCGAATACAAAGTCGTTAGCTGTAACAGGATCACCATTAGTCCAGTTAGCATCATCGCGAATCTTGAATGTATATGTGCATCCGTCATCAGAAACAGACCAGCTTTCAGCTAAAGCAGCAACTGCTGCACCATCAGCGTCCATCTGAGTCAAACCATCAATACAGTCAGCGATTACTTCAAAAGAGTCACCATCTGTAGCGAGGTTAGTGTCAAGTGACATAACGTTTGTTCCTAACATAACGTTAGCAACAGCGCCTTTAGCTTTTTTCTTTCCGCAACCTGCGCAAAGACCTGCTACTAAAGCAACAGAAAGAGCTACAAGCATAATTGTTTTTAGTTTTCTCATGTTTATTTCCTCCTAAACATTTTTTACTTTAGCGTGGTAATGTGTTACCAAATTAATGTATTGCAGTGATTTTACACTACCATATCCAATAAGTCAACAATAATTACTAAAAAAGTTGTTTATTTTATTTTTTTCAAAAAAAGCATTTTATCTTTAATTTTATTTGCATTGTGCTATTATTATTAAATATGAAAACTAAAACTTCATTTTTTACAAAAGAAAAGAATTTCTATAAAGCGCTCTTTGGAATGCTTGCCTTTGTAGCACTTCAAAATGTTGTTGCCTACTCTGTAAATATGGCCGATAACATTATGCTAGGAAGTTATTCTCAAGCATCTTTAAGCGGTGCTGCAACAGTTAACCAAATCTTTTTCATGATTCAGCAATTTGCTATCTCATTTGGAAATACGCTTGTTGCTATCGCAGCACAATACTGGGGACAAAACAGAGTTAATCCTATAAAGAAATTAACAGGAATTGCATTTAAGATTGGCCTAGCTATAACTATAGTATTGGTTTTACTTTGCCTTATTATTCCTAAGGGAATTCTTAAAATTTTTACAAATGAAACCGATATTATTGCAGAAGGCGAAAAGTACTTAGCTATTATCGTTTGGACTTTTATCTTATACATATTAACTAATATTTTTATGGCCGCCCTTCGAAGCGTAGGCACAGTTAATATTAGTTTTTATATTTCAATAATATCTTTAGTAATAAATGTTGGAATTAACTACGTTTTAATTTTCGGTAAAGCAGGTTTTCCTGAACTTGGAATCGTTGGTGCTGCAATCGGAACATTAATTGCTAGAATTATTGAACTTCTGATAGTTCTTTTCTATCTAATCTTTATAGATAAAAAACTCAATTTGTTTAAGAACGACGAAGGAAGTTTTAGTCTTAGATGGCTTACTGGAAATGATAAAAACCTTTGGAAAGATTATCTTAAAATTTATCTTCCAATTATGTGCGCAACCGTTCTTTGGGGCGTATCAGTTCCAATGCAAACAGCTATCTTAGGTCATCTAAGCGCTGATGCTATTGCCGCTAACTCTGTAGCAACAACGTTTTATCAATACTTAAAAGTTATCGTAGTTGCTATGAGTTCTACTAGCGCAGTTATGATTGGACAGTCAATTGGAAAAGGAAACTACGAAGAAGTTAAAGCTGCAGGAAGAACTCTTTCATGTATCGATGTTGGTATAGGTCTTGTTCTTGGACTTTTACTTATAGTCTTAAAGAACCCTCTACTCTCACTTTATAAATTAAACCCATCAGCAACATCAATGGCAGGTGATTTAATTTTACTTATGGCTTTAATCATGGTCGGAATGAGTTATCAAATGCCTGTAAGTTTTGGAATTTTCCAAGGCGGTGGCGATGCTAACTTTGCTATGGCTATGAACCTTATATGTACATGGGCAATAGTTATGCCGCTCTCTTTTATGGCAGCATTTTGGTGGAAACTTCCTGTTGTATGGGTAGTTTTAATAATTCAATCAGATCAACTATTTAAGGGACTTCCTGTATTTATACATTTTAGAAAATATACATGGATTAAAAAACTAACTAGAGATGATGCATAGGTGTATTATATCAAATAGTTGATATATAATAATTATTTGTTATATATCAATTATAACAGAAAGGAGAAGGATATTTTATGGCATTAAGAGATGAATGGAAACAAACAGGAAAAGATTTAGGTGGTGCTTTTAAAGGCTTAGGGAAAAACATAGGTCGTTCAGCACATGACGTTGTTGAAAAAGCAGATGATGCAATTTCTGACGAAAATGACAAAGTAGTAGATGACTCAAACGTATTTAATGATGGTAGTTGGAGAAAAACAGGAAAAGATTTAGGTGGTGCTTTTAAGGGTCTAGGAAAATCAATTATACGTTCAGCAAAAACTGGTTTAGAAAAACTAGACGATGAAGATAACTAACAAAAGTCGTGAAAAATCTTCACGACTTTTTTATCGGGGTGACGCGATTCGAACGCGCGACCCCTTGCTCCCGAAGCAAGTGCTCTACCAAGCTGAGCCACACCCCGAAAATATTAAATTAATTACTAGTACTCTACTCTATATTAGGTTCAGCATACTCTTTATTTAAGAGTTCAGGATTAAATTCGCTATCAAACACCTTCATTACTTTCTTATTCGTTACAAAGTAGTATACGACGCAAAGAATAATCTGGCAAACAGACGAAATAGGAGTTGCTAATGCAATTATAAAAATGTTTGCGCCCGGCATATTTAAGAAAAGAAGCGCAACAGGAATTCTTATTACGACGCCAAGCAAACCTTGGATTGCTGTGATAGTCGTCTTTCCGCATCCATTAAAATATCCAATAAAACAGAACAAAAATGACGTTAGGAACGTATCAATAGCATAAGCTTTAAGATACAAAGCTGCCGCTTCCATTACTGCTGTGTCGGTAGTAAAAATTCTAGTAAGCCATGTTCCGTGGATTCCTGAGAAATAAAACATAATACACGAAAAGACAAGCGATACCCAAATAGCATGAACTAAAGCTTTCTTTGCTCTCTTTAATTTTTTAGCACCAACGTTGTGAGCAACGAATGCTGCTAAAGATTGCATAGATGCTAACGGAACTAGCATAATGAAAGTAATAAGCTTTCCACCTACTCCAGCGCCAGCACTTTCAGCTAGTCCTAAAGAATTACAAATAGCTGCCATTGCCGCAAAAGAACATGAAACGACAGCATCCATTAATGCTAAAGGCAAACCAATCTTAAGAACTTGAAGTGCATACGTTTTATTGAACTTAACATTTTCTTTAGAAAAAGTGAAAGGAAGACCTTTCTTTCTAACAAGCAAGATTGAAATAACAACACTAATTCCTTGAGAGAAAATAGTTGCGATTGCAGCACCAGCAGCGGCCATATTAAATACGCCAACTAACAAAAGATCTCCGCCAAGATTAATTACACTAGCAATAGCAACAGCTATTAAAGGAGTTTTAGAATCTCCAATACCTCTAAAGACAGCACCAACAACGTTATATGCGACTATAAAAATCATACCCGCTGCACAAATACGTGTGTAAGCTACACCTTGCTCAAAAGCTTCTTTAGGCGCTTGCATAAGATTCATAAGTTGAGGTGCAAAAATCAAAAGGATAGTCATCATAACGATGGCTAAAACAGAGAACAAAATAATACTTGTTCCAATAACGTCGCCAGAATTTTTCTTTTTACCCTCTCCAATAAATTGACCAATTAATACCGTTGTACCCATTGCAATATCGGCGGCTATGGAAGTAAAAATCCAAATAAGCTGAGAACCGATAGAAACGGAAGAAACGTTCGCCGCAGAGCCAAACTGCCCTACTATCAAAAGGTCAACCGCACCATAAAGAGACTGGATAGCGAGCGTAGCCAGTATAGGAAGCATAAACTTCATTAATGGCCCCAAGATGGGGCCATTAGTAAAGTCAATTTCTTTTTTAGTTTTTGCCGTTTTTGTTTCGCCCATTAGATTACATATTCATCTGTTTAGCAACTTCTTCAGCAAAGTTTTCTTGTTTCTTTTCGATACCTTCGCCAGTTTCAAAACGAATCATCTTGTTAATCTTAAGTTCTGGATCAACACTCTTAAGGTAAGCGCCGACAGCTTGTTTTCCGTCTTCAGCCTTAACATAAACTTGGTCTAAAAGACAAATCTCTTTAAGTTGTTTTGCAAAACGACCTTCAACCGCCCCAACAAAAATCTTATCAGTTGTGATAGTATCTCTATCTTGATTAGCTAATCCAGCAAGCTGAGTCTTAGCATCATCTGATAAGAAGTTGAAGAGATAATTCATGTTGTTCTTTTGCTCTCCATAAATAGCAATATCTTCGTCAGACCAAACTTTTTCGTTACATGCTCTGTCGATGAGCTTAAGTAAGATTGGTTTTGGAAGTGTATCTGGAGTATTAAGAGCACTTTCAACAGTGATTTCTTTTAATTTGTCTAAAGCTTCCTGAGACATATCTTCTCTAGCGATATATTCAGGGTTCATAGCAGCTACTTGCATAGCAATATTCTTAAGAGCTTCTTTGTTAGCGTCGTTGTCAGCGCAATCAGCACCAACTAAAACACCAATACGTCCGCCGCCGTGAATATAAGGAACCATAAGGCCATCAAATACAACCTTTTGGAATCTTCTAATAGAAATCTTTTCACCGATTGTAGCAATCATATTAACGAGTGCATCGTTAACGCTCTTTCCTGGTTCAGCTGCCCAATCTTCGCCTAAAAGAGTTTCTACGTCAGTAGCATCACTTTTAGCGATTTGTCCAGCAACTTCAGTAACGAAGTTTTGGAATTTTTCGTTCTTAGCAACGAAGTCAGTTTCAGAGTTAACTTCAACGATAACTGCTATGTTACCTTCAACTAAAACTTTTACAATACCTTCAGCAGCAATTCTTCCTGCTTTCTTAACAGCCTTAGCTTCACCAGATTTTCTAAGAGCCTCAACTGCTTTATCCATATCGCCATCATTATCAACAAGGGCATTCTTACATGCCATAATGCCAGCGCCTGTTAAATCTCTAAGTTCTTTTACCATAGCTGTGGTTACTTCTGCCATAGTTAAACCTCCTTAATTAAATCAAAAATTATTCAGCATCTTCTGCTTGAGCTTCTTCTACTGCTTCTACTTGAGCTTCAGCATCAGCTTCTTTGGTATCTTCAGTTACAAACTCTTCACCTTGGTTAGCTTCGATAATAGCGTCAGCCATCTTAGCAACGATAAGTTTTACTGCACGGATAGCATCATCGTTTCCTGGAATAACAAAATCAAGGTCATCAGGATCACAGTTAGTATCGCAGATACCAATAAGTGGAATATTAAGTTTGTGAGCTTCTTGGATACAAATTTTTTCTTTCTTAGGATCAACTACGAAGATAGCATCAGGAACTTTCTTCATATCTTTGATACCGCCAAGGTTCTTCTCAAGTTTCTCATGCTCTTTTTGGAGCATAGCAACTTCCTTCTTAGGAAGAACTGCAAAAGTTCCATCTTCAGCCATCTTTTCGATGTCTTTTAATCTTTTAATTCTGCTTTGAATTGTTTTGAAGTTGGTAAGCATACCACCAAGCCATCTCTCATTTACATAGAACATACCACAACGAAGAGCTTCGCTTTGGATAGCTTCTTGTGCTTGCTTTTTAGTACCAACGAAAAGGATTGTGCCGCCTTGGGCTGCGATGTCAGAAATTGCATCGAATGCGTTATCGATAAGACCAACTGTCTTTTGAAGATCGATAATATAGATACCATTTCTTTCTGTGTAGATGTATGGAGCCATTTTAGGGTTCCATCTTCTAGTTTGATGTCCAAAATGAACACCAGCTTCAAGTAACTGTTTCATAGATATAACACTCATGTTATATACCTCCTTCTTTGTTTTTTAACTTCCCCAAGCTGTCATCTTTCTTAGCCACCTTTGCCAAAGTGAAGGCACATGCCGCGAAATAGGCCCGGGTGATTACTCGAACTTTTGTATTTTACAGTAAATTGCTTTAATTATCAAGACCAAAATAGCAATAATTGAAATAATTGCTCCAGCTAAAAGACCCGGCGCACTGTACTTAAATTCAACTAAATGCTCGCCCTTAGACAAAGGAACTAAAAGGAACGCATCCTCAAATGTGTAAAAGTTGCTTTTTCTTCCATCAACATATACACTCCACCCTTTATCCGCTGGGATTGAAGTAAGAAGCATCGCCCTTTTCTCACTTTTTACATCCACCTTTGCCTTAACATAATTTCCCTTATAATCGACAACATCCATCGTTTCCGCCCCTAAAAGCTTCGCCGCCTTATAATAAGCGTCATAATCCAAAGTTGCTGCAATAACATTAAGAGAATCAACTTCACTATCGCTAGAACATATATTAATAATATCCCCAGCAATAACGTCGCCAACATCAATAATTCTTCCCTTCTCAACAGAAGAAAACTTTTTATTCTTAAGAATTATGTCATCCCTCGAAACATGAACTTCAACACTATCAACTTCCTTATTTATAAAAACATAAAGTCTTCCATCTTTGGTAATCTCAATATTAATATTCTTATTTTCAATATTATCAGAATACTCAAAAACCGGGGTCGCGCCGACACTAGATTCAATAAACTTGTTTTGCGCAAGGAAAGGATTCTTCCCCGCAATATCAATCTTTCTGCCAATATCCTCGTTAACTAAATATCCTAGCGAAGAATTAAAATTATATTCATAAAGAAACTCATCCCTACTATCTTCCACCTCTAAGGCACTCGAGCCTTTAAGCTTTAGCAACTGGTCATCAAGATCATCACTACTTAAAATATACTTAACATCTAAGAACTGAGCCATTAAAGGCGTCGCCCCATAAAAGCAAAACGAATTCGTACCACCTTGCATGCCATACTTTTTATAAAACGAAGAAAGCGGTGCAAACGTAGTCGAAGAAAAGATAGACGCCGACTTATAACTATTCCAAGCACCATCGTTTTTAGTTCTAATAGAATATTTTTCAACCCTGCTAAATCCATCAGTTTCTTTTAGCAGTTCATGTATCGCCGCGTTGTCACTCATATAAGTAGTTCTACTCGTTGTGCTAAATCCAGTATCTTCTATATTAATGTAAGTTTCCACAATTGTTATCGCACAAAAGATAGCAATAAAAGCAAACTTAAATAAAGGAACCCCACGAATAAAAAGAAGAATTATTAAATAACCTGCTAAAAATCCTGCGCACAAAACAAAAACTTTTGTAGGAATCGTTTGCGTATTATTAAGAAACTTAAGCGCAATAACAGCGCCTATAGCAATAGCAAAACAAATGGTAATAGAAAGAATAGAATACTCTTTTATTTTAGATACCACCTCATAACAAAGAAGCAAAATCAAAAAGATATAAATAAACGAATGCCTTGCTCTTAAGCTGTTCGGGAAATGAAAACCATGCCAGATATAAGCAGGAATATTAAACGAAAAGCTAAAAACTAATATCAAAAGCAAAAGAAGTTTGCCAATTTTTTCCTTAGTATTAATTTTCCGACAAATAAAATAAAGCGGAATAAGAGCGAATGCTAAAATAGTACAATAAATATTAGGGACATAACCATTAATCATAGTAACTTCCTGATTCATTAGTCCATGTGTCGCAAACTCCACAACCCCATAATATGCATAAATCGTCTTAGGAAACGAAAAGTTACCTGAAGCAGTGCCAAACAAAGTGCAAAGTGCAGGCAAAAAGCAAATAGCACCAATCATTCCACCAAGCAAAGAATCAAGAGCAAAATGTCCAATCCGTTTAAGAACATTACTAGCGCCAAAAACCTTGCTTTCGCAAACCATCAAATAAATAAAATAGAAAACAAGGAAAAACGCAATCATAATAGAAATATAATAATTAGAAAGAACGCAAAGTCCGACACAAATCGTGTATAAATAACCCCTGCCCTCTTTAACAAGTCTTTCAAGCCCCAAAATAATAAGTGGGAATAAAACAAGGCAATCTAACCACATAAGATTCCAGCAATAAGCAGCAATATAACTAGAAAGCGCATAAAAAATACCGAAAGATGAAGTCATTAAACTTAGTTTTCCAAACTTCTTAGCTAAATAGTAAGTAAAAAACGAAGACATAAGAGCACACTTAAAAATAATAAAAGCGCTCATAATCTCTGGAATTATGCTAGAAGGAAAGATAGCGACAATCCAGTTAATAGGAGAAGCAAGATAATAAGCAAAAGTGCTAGCAAAATCAGTGCCAAGCCCAATGTTCCAATTAAACTCTAGGCTTCCACCCGACTTCAAAATACCCTGAAACTGTTTTAAGAACGGAGCGTATTGGTGATACATATCACTTCTTAAATACATCTCATCACCAAACGGGAACACACCTCTAAAAATATAAATTAAAACAATAATGATAATAGGAGCAAAAAAAGCCACCAAAAAAGGCAGCCATTTATTTAAGAATATATTAGATTTATTATTTGCAAGCTCCATCTATTCGTTGTCTTTCTTATCTTTATCGATATTGGTCTCATCTAAAATATAAAGCGGTCTATTTTTGCTTTCAAGATAAATTCTTCCGATATAACTACCTAAAATACCAATAGCTAAAATAATAATGCCGCCGAGGAACAAAACAGCGCAAAGCGTTGTAACATATCCCGGCACATCGATACCTGTAATAAAAGTTTTAATCAAGGTTGCAATTATATAAATAAAAGCGCCGATGCAAATAATAATGCCAAGAATTGTAACAACTCTTAAAGGAGCAATACTAAAAGAAGTAAGCCCGTCCGTTGCATACGACGAAAGTTTTCCAAAGTTCCACTTACTCTTACCCTTCGCTCTTTTTTCCTGCTCATAATCGAACCATTTAATCGGAAAGCCGACCCATGCAAAAAGGCCTTTAGAAAAACGCTGAGTCTCAGATAAAGAAAGCACAGCACTAACAAAGTTTTTGCTCATACACATAAAGTCCGTAGCGCCCTTCTCAATCTTAACGTTCGACATCTTGTTATTAGCATTAACAAACATCTTAGAAAAAAACTTCGGTTTTCTTTTTGCTCCCGTCGCTTCAAATTCGCCAAAAGCAACCGCCTTTAGCATAGCCTCAATCAATACTGGAGGATGCTCTAAGTCAGCATCCATCAAAATAGTAAAGTCAGCCTCAGAAGCTCTTAGCCCCGCTAAAATAGCAGCCTCTTTTCCAAAGTTTCTAGAAAAAGAAAGATACTTAAAACTACAATCTTTACCAGCAAACTCTTTTATAAGACTTAACGTATTGTCGGTGCTGCCATCGTTAACAAAAATGAAATCGAAAGAAAAACCTTCGATATTAGAGATTACTTTCTTAGTCTCTTCTACATATAAAGGAAGCATCTCGGCCTCGTTAAAAACAGGAACAACAATATTAACTTTTTTAATTTCTAAGTTATTCATTATTTAAGCAATTTTTCTATATCAATTTTATTCCACATACTATTATTAAAATAAAGGTGCATCTCTTTAGCAAACTCATTATAAACTTCGTCAAAAGCACTGTCCTGCGCTGCATGCACCGCCATATTATAATTTGACGTAGAATCAGCAATAACCTGATCGTCTATACACTCAATAATATAAAGACCATCTTTGCTTTCCACAACTTCACTTATCTCACCATCAAGAAGTAAAAAAGCAACCTCGTCAAAGTTAGAATTAACCATACCTTTTTTAAGTTTAGTATCTTTTACATACTCATATCCAGCGTCGTTTGTGCACTTTTCTAAATCCTTAGTTTCCTTAATCTTTTGATAAAGTGCATTAGCGTCATTGCTGCTAGTATTAGCTGGCATAAGTGCATATCTAACAATAATAACTTTCGTATCCTCAACAGTAATGCTCTCTTTCGCCTCAGCCGTCAAAGTATCATAAGTCTTATTATAAAGTTCTCTTTTTTGGTAAATATGCAAAGCATTTTCTTCGCTAACACCATACTTACTAGCATCAAAATACTTACAAACATTTTCAAAAGCTTTTTTGGCAACAGCTTTTACATCATTAAGTTCTTCATCAGTAAGATAAATAGCCTTTTTATCAGCTAAAACCATCCCCGCCGTTATTTTCGTAAGCTCGTCCTTTACGCTCTCTTTAATATAGCTTTTCATGTCCTGCGAGCCAACAGGTGTCTCCCAAAAATATCCAGTACCAAGATCATTTTGGTAATTGATAATGGTTTCCATCAAAGTAAAGTAAGCATCTTCCTTCGTCGTTTGCACACCATCAACATCGATAAGAATATCCTTTTCTTCTCCAGAAGAAATTTTAACCTCAGTACAAGCGCATAATAAAACGCAGCAAAGTGCTGCTAAAATTATACATATAAATTTTTTATTCAAACCTTTCTTCATATTTTCTATTATACAATAAAAATTATGTAAAATATATGAATATACTTGCATTTTTTCTTAATATCGCTACAATGTATGCAACCTGAAAAACAAGACAAAAAAAGGTCGCGAGGTTAATATGAAAAAAATATTCAAGTACGTAACTCAAATTTTTGCAACATTAATAGGCATTATCGCTTTATTTCCAACTACAGCATTAGCAACAAACCCAATGACAGGAGACAACAAAGGCACTGTTGTTTGGATAATTATCGGGGCTGTTGCCCTAGCCGATGTAATAGCTGCAATAATATTACTAGTATCAAATAAAAACAAAAAATAGCCTTACTCGTTTAAGCTTATAAAATAGGACAAAGAAAGGCCGCTTCGAAAGAAGCGGTCTTTTTGTACCTAAAACCTCTTTAGGGCTAATCGTTTACTTTGTTACGCCTGACTTATATAATATTCTATTTCTTCATTATTTCTTAGTTTAAATAGTAATCTGCAATGCGATATTGTTAATTGTGAACCCAGTGGGTGCACTTTTATAAATAAATATAATTTTCTAATGTCAAACAAGTATCTAACACTATAATTTTTATTTGATTTGATGAATTGATATTACAATTTATCAAAGACTCTCATAATACTTTTTAATTTTTTGTGACATCATTTTACGACGTTCCTCAAGAAATTCGTTGTAATCTTCCGCCGTCATATCTTTTATGTTACTAGGAATACAATTTACTTTTAGATTTTCCCAATACTTCTCTTCCTGAGTAATTGTTCCTACTTTAATTATTTTTGTACTGCATTGATTAATGGCTTCTGTAAAATAATCATTTGGTGCTTTTTTGCCAATTGAGATATTAACACCCGTATCAAGATAAGTATAATTTGCAACTTGATTATAACGATTCTTTTCTTTAATTCCGTTAGCCTTTAAATATTCTTTTGGGAATATATGATGCACATCTCCTGTAATACTAATTAAATCTGATACTTTAGCACTATTAGACAAAAGCGAACGCTCACCTAAAAATATTTGGGCAGCAAGATATACATTGAAATAAGGACTTGAAACAGCTGATGTTTCTAAGTTTTGTACAAGTTCAACATCCCAGAAGCTATTCGATAACTGTGCTTTTTCGTTTTCTTCTAAGAATTTTTTGAAACCTTTCTCTTTAATTGTTCTTAAATCTCTATCCATTTGGGATTCAGGTGAACCAATATAACGAGCTGTTAAAGTTGACAATACAAACCATTTTTGAACATATCTCTTAATTTCAATCTTAGGAATTTCATTATCAGACTGAAGTAGCAAATATAACGTGTACGCAAAATCTAATGTTATTTGCGATCTTAAAAGTTTGTTTGAAATAAATCCAGCGGATTGAATAGCAAGAACAAATTGTTCAAAACTATATTGATTCATGAAATTAAATACACCTTTAGACAATTTTTCAAAACTATCTTGTGCAATTTCTTCTTTGTAAGTACGATCAATAAAATCTCTTCCAGATAAAAGACTAACTAAATCACCTAATTTACCTCTTCCAAACATATGCATAAAAGATACTCTAAGCATATCGGAATAATCTGGGTCATAAATATCTCCATTATCATCCTTTAACCATTTTAGTTTTGATGCATACTCAGTCTCCATAAACTTTTTATCGCCTATAGCTAACTGATTATAGAACGTTGGGTCAACTGCTAAATGGCAGAAGTAATCTATTGCTTTTCTAAGCATATTGCCACCATATTTTTCATCTGCTGCAATCTTAGACATGGCAAAATCGGCCTCATTTAAACGTTTACCTTGTGAATTTATACGAACGAAGATTTCTGTTACTTCACTTATGTCAAGCTGCGGAACTAATAATATAGCGCCTATCTGACAGCTTTTTATACCTAAAAGTTGCGTTATAGCCGAATCGACCTCATCATCATTCGCATCAGGATTTTTATCCATATAAGAATTAACAAACTTTCTTTGAGAAAAATCATTAGAAAAAAGTTCAGATATATCAGGTATCCAAAAAGAACTTTTCTCATGCGCAGGCGTAGTAACAGCAAATCTTTCTTCGTCATCCTTTGCCAAAGGATTAAATGCTATTCTGATAGTCTTTTCTTTATAATCTTCAGTTAAAATTTTATAGCCTGCAATTGCAGTCATAAGTGCAGTAACTCTTTGTTGTCCATCAATTAAAACCTTCTTTCCAACAGCGCTACTTCCATCCTTTAATTTAACATCTGGATTTTGCCAAATAATTAAATATCCCGTTGGATAACCATTATATAAACTATCAATCAAGTCTCTAACCTGAGATCCTTTCCAAACAAAAGGCCTCTGAATTTCAGGAATAGCAATATCTCCTCCTTCGATATATCCAAGTAAAGAACTGACTGAATATTGAGTTACTGTATACTTATCATATGATGCTGACATTATTTCACCTTCCTTATTTTACGCTGCCGCATTCGCATTTATTTGTTCAATTACTTTTCTTATTCCTAACCAAACCGTCATATCAGCAAACACCTCAACAACACTACCTTGGTCAGTAAATGGGGATTCCTGAAGGACTGATAAATCTTTCATTATTCCATTATGCACAATATATTCAACAATCTGATTTACAAAATATATTTGTCTGCTATCAAGATTTGTATCATTAAGGAATTCAGAGAACGCTTCTTTCGCCGCATTCATATCAAGTCCTACTATTTCACGAACAAACTCTCCCAATGGCTTGTGTCCATATTCTCTTTCGTAATCTTCTTTAGAGCCAATCTCATTCCATAAAATTTGTTCCAGACTTTGAATATCTAATTCTGTTAAAGGTTTATTAGATTTCAATTTTGCAATTGCTATATTGTCTTGGTGTTGGCGAACATAAAATTCTGCTTTTGCTTTATAGTTCTTTAAGTCATCATTTTCAAGTTCAGATTCATTCCACTCAACTGAAAGAATTTGATCCGTGAAATCTGTATTATATTTCAATCCACCCTTTGGAAGATATTTCATCAATTCACGAAGGCTTAATCTAAGATGTTCCAATTCATCTATTCCTGCATTATCAACATAACTAGTATGAAGAACCTTATTTATAAGTTCAGACTGCGTTTGAATTTCTGGGATATTTGCAACACTTGCTATCCCTTCAACTTTCTTAAATAAATCACTTCTATGACGCCCATAACTTTTACCAGCCAGTAATGCTAATTCCATAGAATAAATAAGCGCATCAAAGCGAATAGCACTAGCCTCATCTTCGTCAGGCATAATCAAAGGTGCTAACTCTTCGCGAACAAGTAAAGTATCTTCATACGAAATCGAGTCATAATTTGATTCAACATTATATGTATCAACATATCTAATGTGTTGTCTAACTGCAAAGTTTTCACGATTTAATTCTTGAACTTTACCAGTCATCATTTCTACAAGATTTTTTCTATATTTAATTAATCTTTCTGTTTGATACTCAATGTTTTGAAGCTTATACGCCATTTCAAATTTCATTGAGAAAATAGCACCTTGAAGTGCAATCATATTTGCTGTTGGTCTTCCCTGATTCATACGGAAAAATTCAAAGTTACCACAAAAGTCGAAGATATAAAATTTACTTTTATCCTCTCCATCAATAAGACCTGGACTCAACCTCGTTCCTCTACCTATCATCTGCCAAAACTTAGCCTTACTCATTACTTTCTTGAAGAATACTAAATTCAAGATTTCTGGGATATCAATACCAGTATCTAGCATATCGACAGAGATTGCAATTTGTGGCATCTTCCTTGAATCAGAAAATTCATCAATTGCACTTTGCGCATAAGTCATATAATTATCAATTACTTTTGCAAAAGGTTGTCCATCTTTACTAAGTTCAGGATATTGTTTATTAAATACCTCTAAAATTTTCTCTGCATGCTCATGGTTCTTGGCAAAAATAATAGTTTTTCCAAGTTTTTGTCCATAATCTATTTTTAGTCCATCTTGCATAAGTGTATGCAATACTTGTTTAATTGTATCCTCATTAAAAACCCACGTATTTAAAGCGGAAGAGTTGATTTTTTCTGGCAATTCACCATCTTCAAATTCAAAGGTTTCTTCATATTCAGCCTTATCTTCTTCCGAAAGTTCATCATAAGCAATTCCTTCTTCAATAAATTTAAGGCTTGTTTCTACCGAAGTAAAATCAACAAGATAACCATCTTGAACAGCTTGTGCTAATTCGTATCCGTAAGTTGGAACTCCGTTTTCCAAATTAAAAATACTATATGTATTTTTATCAATTTCGTCTTTAGGAGTCGCTGTCAATCCTACTAAAGGCGCATCAAAATAATTAAATATGTCTTTATATTTATTATAAATTGATCTATGTGCTTCATCGCATATTACTAAATCAAAATGTCCACATGTGAATAATTTCCCGCTATCATCTTTAACAGAATCAATGCAATTTATCATTGTCTGATAAGTAGAAAATATGCAATGGGCATTATAGTTATCTTTTTCCTCTACTAAATTGGAACAAGATAAATCAGGCAAAAGATTAACAAAATTTCTTTTTGCTTGTGTTACTAGTGAATTCCTATCTGCTAAGAATAAAATATTTCTTACCCATCCGGCTTCTAATAACACTTTGCATAAAGCAATAACTGTTCTAGTTTTTCCAGAACCAGTCGCCATAACAAGAAGTGCTTTTCTTCTATTTAGCCTATCAAAGCTATCACAAACTGCTTTAATAGCGCCTTCTTGATAATAACGATCCGCTATATTTTTATCTACCGAGACATGTCTTAAACTAGTCCTCATCGTCTGAAGATTAAACATTTTTTCTATATCTCTTTTTGAATAAATAACTGCGACTTTACGTTCTGGATATTGATTATCAATAATTCTCGTTTCAAATCCGTTTGTTAGAAATACTACTGGTCTTCTCTTATATTTTTTCTCTAATAAATCTGCATAAAGTTTTGCTTGCTGTCTTCCTTTAGCAACATCAACGCATGTGCGTTTCGCTTCAACAACTGCTAATGGTTTATGACTATCGTCATATAAAACATAATCAGCATATCCAACCTCTGATTTATTTGGCATTCCTGGAAGTTCTACTTCATTCATCCAGTCTTTGTCTTCAATCCAACCAGCATCTATAAGCATTGAATCTATATAAATTTTTCTTGTTTTGTATTCAGATAAATCAAGCGGTTTAGGAACATATGATGGAAGTTTTATAGTTCTCTTTCTAGTAAGTTCATCCGTTATCGTACTATTTTCAGATATTAATGAATCTAAATCTAATTCATCATCTAAGTTATCTTTTATTTCGAATACTTCATCTTTATTTGCTAATAGTTTTTCATCATATTGTCTTTCCTCATACAAATCAGAATAACAATAAGAAACAAAATCCATAAAAATAAATAAATTTTTCAAGCAAAGAACAGCCTCATCTTCAGTAATTTTCTTTCCATTATGTACTGCCCTATTTCCAATTTTGCGAATTAAATCAAGACGTTTCCATAAAGCGTCATCAACTAAATCATGAAATTCTTCAGTACTCATCAAACTTATCAAATTATCTTGATAAGGCATCTCTAGCGCTTTATCAACTGAATACATCCATTTGATTGCAAACTCCATAGCACGACGACAATTTATCACGCTGGATTCCGTATCAATCTTTAGAATCTTTTCAGCTGCAATAGCAACATCTGAAAAACTATTAAATTTAGGCTCTTTCTTCAAAAAATCAAAGTTGGTCATTAGCTAACCCTCCTTGTTTTATTCAAATAATTTATTTTTACAAATTTTGATTTGTCGAGTTGTTTGACGAAATCTGCGAATTGTTTTTGTAGTTCTATTGGTGGCTCATATATCTTAATTTTATAAAATTCTCCATGATTTAAGTCAGGTATTGTTGATGACCCTGCCCTACGAAGAATCTCAGATTGAATTAAATCCAAATTAAGATATTGAACTAAGAAATCTTTGTCATACTTTTCTCTATCAAAATCAATTAAGAAAAAATTATTATGAAAAACCCCTTTTACTCCAGTAATAACCATACCTGTATTACCAGTTCTAGTCATCAAAATATCTTCTTCTTTACATTTAACAGAATCTTTCGGAGATTTAATATATTCTCGTTCTTTACCACCATGCAAATACTGCACGGTAATATATTCGTAGCAATCTTCTTCATACTCAGTTAAGCGTTTAGAAATAGGTATTTGAAGGCCTTGACGAACTCTACAAATATCACCAAAAGTATTTATTGCCCATTCTTTTTCATTTGTATCAGGTGACCCAAACATCTCGACAAATCGGGCTTTGACGAGGTCATCTAAAAACTTCAGCTCATCTTTTCTCATTTTAATAATATTGGTAACCTTATCCAGTTGTTCAGCTATCTCATTTTGCTGTTCATAATCTGGAAGGTTAACAACAATTTTTTCCAATCCACTATTGGTAATCGCTTTCTGTGTTGCTCCAGAACAATTCTTATCCTTCTGACTAATAAATGTGTCGCTAGTTAGCAAATGTAGTAGACATCGTTCTGTTAATATATCCTTTTTTGCGCGTACAGCACAAAAACCCGTCGAATAGATATGTTCAGATAATCCAGCATCAATTAGCAATGTTTTCTTTGTTGCTTGCATCTTTGCAAAAATAACATCCCCAGGAGATACTATTAAATTTGCTCTTGATGGCTTACTATCATAATCTACTATTTCTATGTCAGTTTCATTTATGTAGTCTTCATTTATTGCCCCAGTACTAACATACCATTTTGTTCCATCGAAGTTTTTGCATGATGAACCTACTAAATCCACACATTCTGTAAATATTCTCTTCATCTAAATCATCCCTACAAATCCGAATTTATTCATTAATCTATAATAGTTACTATTATTAATTCGGTTGCTTGACCTTTCTATATAAATATCATATAATACTAGTGAACCACTGAACCCGCTTATGCGATGTAGGTGGTGTTTTACTA
>JAZLLU010000013.1:0-30289 GCA_045598285.1 Lachnospiraceae bacterium
ACTTAAAAAATATGTAGTTTCGGGTACCAATGGTGCCTTTTTCGGTAATTTTATCAAAACATTTTATTTTTGATTAATATATGGAGCTGGCGTAGCCAGCGAAGCGGCGACGAAGTCGAGACAATGTCGAGACGCACGGCGGCGCAAAGGAAGATAGTAGCAGCGGCGGTGGGTTTGTGGATTATCGGCGAGGTTGCGAGAAAGTGGAACGGATGCGGACAACTTTTTGTTGTACGCGACCTTTCCACTTCGAGCGCCGATCATCCATAAATCCACTGCCCAAAAGCGCCAGGCAAACCTGCAATTTATAGAAACTATAAATTCTCAAAATCGTTTATAATTGCAAAAAACAGCTCCTCGATGAAGGAGCTGTTAAATATTGTTTTTGAAAAAAATTATTCTTCTGATTTATTTTCAAAGATTGTGTTTGCCTGTGGTGCGATTGATTCTTCAATAACGTTCATAGATTCTTCTGTATCGCTAGAAGGTTCCTTATCCTCTTCGACATTGTTTTGAAGCACTACTGGCTCTTCACAAACTACAGGTTCTTCTTCAAGCTCTGTTTTCATTACTGAAACAACTTCACCCGGTTCTTCCTTCTTTAATCCATTAAACTTTTGAGTTACTGTTTCTCCAAAATCTTTAGCCGTTGTCTTCACATTTTCAGAGAACTCTTTTATCTTATCTTCAGCAGTATCTGCAAATTGATAAATCATAGTTTCTTTGCGTTCATCAAAGTCTATAAATTTTTCTTCCGCTTTCTTTGACAATTCGCCTGCTTTTTTAGAAAAGTCCATAGCCTTATCGCTTATGTTCTCTGCAAATTGGCTTGCCTTTTCATTAAAGTTTACTGAAATCTTTTTTGCTGTTCTTTGAATTTCTTCACCCTTTTGTTCTGCATAACTAACTATTTTAGCATTAGCTTCTGAAGCTTTAAATTTTTTATAAAGTTCACGTCCTGTAGCATATGCTGTAAGTGGTGAAACAACTAATTCAGCCGCAATATCCATTAAATCATTTTTTGTTTTTTTATCCATGTTAATACCTCCTTATCAAAGAGTTATACTTCTTCTGTCTTTAATTTCTCGTCTTTTTTATTTTTTAATCCATCAAAGAATTCTTTTGTTAATTTATAAACTGTTGGGCTAAGTGCTATTAATGCAATCAAGTTAGGGAATGCCATACAAGCATTAAGTATATCAGCTATATTCCAAACATCTGAAAGGCTTAATGTTGATCCAATAATTACAACTACTACAAATAATATTTTATAAATGTCTGTTGCAATTTTGCTTCCTTTGAAAACAAATTCACAGCATCTTACACCGTAAAGTGACCAGCTAATAATTGTTGAAAGTGCAAACAGTGATAAACAAACAGCAAGTACAACTGAACCAACTCCACTAGAAAGAGCTGAACCTAATGCATTTGCAACAATTGTTGCTCCTCCGTTAACTCCCCACTCAAATGTTGTTCCACCTGATGCACAATAAGTAACTAAAACTGTTAGGCAAGTAAGTGTACAAATAACGATTGTATCCATAAATACTTCGAAGATACCATATACACCTTGGCGAATTGGATTAGTTTCTGATGTAGCAGCATGTGCCATAGGAGCTGAACCAAGTCCGGCTTCATTTGAGAAACATCCACGTCCAACGCCTCGTTTCATTGACATCATAACTGTGATTCCTACTCCACCACCAACAATTGCTTTAGGCGTAAAAGCTCCAACGAAAATCATTTTAAATACTTCGCCAACAAAACTAATATTAGAAAATACTACTATTAAAGCAGCAATGATATAAACAACAGCCATAAAAGGAACTACTTTTTCTGTAACTGCTCCGATAGCTTTAATACCACCGATAATTACAATAGCAACAATAAGTGCAACTACTATACCAATAATTAGTGAACTAAGTTTGAAATCTGATCCAAAGAAGTGCAGCATTTGTGCTCCAGTATTTCCACCTAATGAATCAATAGCATTTGAAATTGATTCAGCAATTGAACTTACCTGTGTTGCATTACCAATACCGAATGCGGCAAGGCCTCCGAAAATACAAAACAACATAGAAAGCCATGTCCATTTTTTTCCAAGACCATTTTTAATATAGTACATAGGTCCGCCGACCCAATCACCATCTTTATTTTTTTCACGATATTTAACCGCTAAGACAACTTCACAATATTTTGTACACATGCCGAGCAAAGCGCTAATCCACATCCAAAATACTGCGCCTGGTCCACCTAAGATAACCGCACTTGTAACACCTACAATGTTACCTGTTCCTACTGTCGCTGCAAGTGCTGTTGTTAAAGCCTGGAATGGTGTAATTTCACCTTTTCCAGCTTTTTTCTTTTGGAACATTTTTCCAACGGTATTTTTCATTGAAAAACCGAATTTTCTAAATTGGACAAATGCTAATCTTACGCTTAAAAATATTCCTGTACCTACTAATAAAATAAGCAAAGGATAACTCCAAGCCCAATCATCAATTACGCTAATAATTTCGCTTACGCTCATAGTTAGTCTCCTAAATTAATCAATCTAAAAAATACAATGTTTTATTCTATGTAATTTTATAAATAATGTCAATTTTTAATCTTTTATTTATCGTAAATAATATCCATATCAGGGATTATTTTCCCCTTAGCAATATTGTCATCAATAATTTTATTTGCAAGCTTAAAAAGTTCTTCTGAGCCCGGCTTAATCAATGCAACCCTGTTTCTTGCCTCTGATTCTTTTACTGCATGTGTCTGCCAAGCAAGTCCATCTCCAACATCATTCATAATTATTGGATGTAGCACATCAAGTGCAAGTGCAAACTTTGCATCATTAGTTTCTTCCGCTTCATATTCATCCCAAAGGTCTCTTAAATATTTAGCTTGATCTTCTGGAAGAATATTAAAAATTCTCTCAGCTGCTTTAACTTCTCTTTCTCTTTTCGTTTTATTAGCTTCGACATCGTATGCGTAGGTATCGCCTGCATCTATCTCCACTAAGTCATGAATTAAAACCATTTCAATTACACGCGAAAGATTTATATCGTCAAAGTTTGAATGTTCTTTTAAGAACATTGCCATAATTGCTAAATGCCAACTGTGCTCGGCATCGTTTTCTCTTCGAATATTTTTTCCAATATTCGTTTGTCTAAAAATATTTTTTATTTTATCGACTTCTGCTATGAAATTTATTTGTTCTTCTAATCTCGACATCAGTCAATACCTTTCAATTTTCCAATATGTGAAATCGGCCAATAACAAACAAAAGCCCTTCCTAAAATACTTTTCTTCGGAACAAAATGTGTTGTTGTCCAAAATCTTGAATCTAATGAATTATTCCTGTTATCCCCCATAACAAAGTATGAATCTTCTGGAACTTCGTATGGACCATAATCCACAACATAAACTTCTTCTTTTAAGTATTTTTCTTCTAAAGGTGTTCCGTTAACATATGTTACGCCGCCTTTTATCTCTACTGTATCGCCAGGTACCCCAATGACTCTTTTTACGAAAGTCTCTTTAGGATTATCTGGATACTTAAAAACAATAATATCGCCATATTTTGGCTCCTCAAAGAGATACGTAACTCTTAACCCAAGAATTCTATCGCCTGGCATAATTGTTGTTTCCATTGATGAGGTAGGAACTAGCGAATTAATAATTATACAAAAATTTATAAATAGAGCTATTGCAACAGCTAATGCAATAACAATAGTCCACTCTACTACTGGAGAAATCTTTCTTTTTTCTTGCTTTTCTTTAGTTGTTTCTTTGATTTCGTTATTCATTATTTCTTCTTCCATTAAATTTTTATTACATTTTTTTCTAAAATTTAATACTTTTTTAACATTTATCCACATCAGTTATTCAACATTTGTGGATAAATGTGTTTTTTATGCACTAAGGCTGAATAATAAGATCAATGGCCTGTTTTTCTACTTCTAGCTCAACAACCTTGTGTTTTCTAGCATCTTCCCCATCAATTACCCATTGAATCTCTTCATTTGAACTAAATTTCACTTTTTTCACTTTTATTTTATGCACTATATCGTTGGAAATATTTTTATCTTTTTTAAACAACATCGTGTCTACTTGATTTCCAAACCCTAAAATATTATCCGGTTTATTAAGAACAGCTAACTCGTAAAGTCCATCATCTAAAACTACTCCACTACCAGTTATATCCTTAAATCCACCAACACTTAAAGTATTTGTAACCATTCCAAGATAAAAGTTTCCTTCAAGTTTTCCTTCATTATCCTCTTCATCAACATATTCTATAGTCATATCATATGAATCAAGATTTAATAACACTTTTATTCCTTCGCCTAAATAAGCCATATAACCAAATTTTGCTTTTAGGTCATGCGGCGTAAAGCATGAAACGGCTGAAAGATTTCCAAACGAAGTTACATATGTAATATATTTATCTTTATTAAAAATTCCTATATCAATTGAAAAAGTTTTTCCTGTTGCTGCTACCTTTGCACCTTCCAAAAAATTTGTTGGGAAATTATAGCTTTTTCCTGTGTCGTTAGTTGAGCCCGTAGGAATAAATCCAATTGGAACTCTATTTACTTTTGGAATTGACATCATTCCTGCAACAACTTCGCTTAAAGTGCCGTCCCCTCCAGAGCACACAACTCTATCAAAGTTAGAGGCATTTTCTCTTACCTTGTTCATTGCATCTTTTGGGCACTTCGTTTCATATACCGTAACGTTATAGCCTTCGCCCTTAAAAACATCTACGATTTCTTCAACGTGTTCCTTAACTTTTCCTTTTCCAGAATATGGATTGTAAACAAAGTATAATTCTTTCATATCTTAAATTTCTTTTGTATACTCCTCAAGCCATTTATATGTTTCTTCGTCTAAATAATCCTTCATCGTTTCCCTAACAGATTTATGATAATTATTTAATAAAACTTTATCCTCAACTGTTAAGTAGTCAGTAGAAATTCCGTCTAAGTCGATCGGAATAAATGTAAGATTTTCAAACTTCAAGAATTTTCCATCAGCAGTGTTTCCACCATTTCCTAACTCTTCGTAAGGAACTACTATCATTTCATTTTCCGTACGAATTCCAAACTTGTTTTCTCTATATACGCCTGGCTCGTTAGTAACTACCATACCTTCTTCTAAAACAGCAGTTGGTCCATTAGGTCCAATTTTATATTTAATGTTGTGTGGTCCTTCATGAACATTAAGAATGTGTCCTACTCCATGTCCTGTACCGCACTTATAATCCATTCCTAATTCCCACATAGGCTCTCTTGCATAAATATCAAGATTCTCGCCCCTGCAACCCTCAATAAATTTAACATTTAATAATCTGAGCATCGAAACAGCTGTTAGCGTGAAAGCTTTTCTTTCTTCTTCAGTTATATCGCCTACCACAAAAGTTCTAGTGATATCGGTTGTTCCATCTTTATATTGTCCACCCGAATCAATAAGAAGCATTCCTTCAGGTTTAACAAGTGAGAATTTTTCAGTTGTTGCGCTATAATGCATCATTGCTGCATTTTCTTTGTAAGCACAAATCGTCTCAAAACTAGGTTCAATAAATTTATCATCTTCTTGTCTTAACTTAAGAAGATAATCTTGAATACTAAGTTCTGATAAGGGAAGTGATGCTTCTTTTTGCTCTGGGTCGAAGGCTTTTTCTTTAAGCCATCTCATAAGTCTAATAATTACAGCACTATCTCTTTTAAGCGCTTCTTTTAAGTTTTTAATTTCGACTTCATTCTTAACACCCTTCATTGCTGTTGAAGGATTTTTTATATTAAGAATTCTAAAGTTTTTATCCTTAAAATATCTATAAGTTGAATATCCTATTCTAGATTGATCCATAAGGATGCAATCAGCTTCGATTGCTTCATCTTTATACCAGTCTGTGGCATAACCTTTTCCATTTGTAAAAAGATGTGCAATACCTCCACCTATTGTTGCAAATGCATAAGCTTCCGGATTGTTTGGAATATCATTAGCTCTAATGTTAAATATCCATGCAATATCATCAAGAGAGTTAATAAGAAAACTATAAGTTCTAATTCTTCCCTTGTCTAAACCGTTAGCTCTGATTGTTGCTTGTACAACTTCTCTTACTCTTGCAATTTTACTTTCTGCGCTCTCGCCTGTTGCTTCAAGTGGGAGTTCAAAAATATCTGTAAAAACTTGGCTAGGTCTATCTTCCCAAATTTGATCCACTAAATCTTTTTCAAATTTTATTTCCTTAGCTTTAGCGCCAATCTTTAACGCTGTCTTAGCACTAACAACCGCTCCATCGAATCCAAGAACTTTGCCTTGCGAAACATCTGCAATAAAATCTTCTGGTTCTGGAACGCCAGCCTCTCCCCATTTCATAAGTTCAATTCCGGTTCCTGCAATTTCTTTAGCAGCTTGAATATAATATCTTCCATCAACAAAAATCCATGCATTATCATCACTAATAATTACATGTCCCGCTGATCCAGAAAAGCCTGAAATAAATTCTATGCACTTAAAATGGGCAGATACATATTCACTATCGTGAGTATCGCTCATTGGAATATAATAAATATCTATTCCTTCTGACTTCATTAATTCACGCAAGCTATCAATTCTTTTAGAATATTCGTTCATGTTACGTCTCCTTTTTTGATAAATTATTTTATCAAATCTTTTATAACTTCGTTGGAAAGAAGAAGTCCTGCGCTTCCAACAACAGTTACTAAACTTCCTATTGTTTTTTCTTCTATATCATTTTCAACTTTACTTTGTTCAATAGAAAAGACAACTTTAACATTTTCAATGTTTCTCTTTTTTAATTCATGTCTCATTACTTTTGCTAATGGGCAAATACTTGTTTGCGAAATATCTGCAACTCTAAAACCAGTTGGGTCTAATTTATTTCCCGCGCCCATGCAACTAATTATTTTTACATTAGCCTTTTTTGCATTTTCTATTAAAGAAATTTTTGCGCTAACCGTATCTATTGCATCAACGATATAATCATACTTTGATAAATCAAACTCGTTTGCATTTTCTGGCAAATAAAAGACATTAAAAGTATTTATATCTAACTTTGAATTAATAGCTAAAGCTCTTTTTTTTGCAACCTCAACCTTAACTTCACCAATATTATCTTCATTCGCAATTATCTGTCTATTAAGGTTGGTTATATCTACAATGTCTTTATCATATATATCTATATGTCCTACGCCACTTCTTACCAGAGCTTCTAAAGCAAAACCGCCAACTCCTCCAACACCGAAAAGCGCAACATGTGAATTATTTAATTTTTCAACAGCTTCCTTGCCAAAAAGCTTAGCTGTTCTATTAAAAATTTCATTCATAAATTAAATTTCTAAGTCTGCCCAAATTTTAGCTGTCTCAACAGCTCTTCTCCATCCAATGATTTTCTTTTCTCTTTCTTCAACCTTCATAGTTGGCTTAAATGTTTTTCCAATTTTCAAATTCTTTTTAAGGTCTTCTTGATTTTTCCAAAATCCTGTCGTAAGGCCTGCAAGATAAGCAGCACCTAAAGCTGTGCTCTCAATCATCTTTGGCCTTTGAAGTTCACATCCAACTATATCGGATTGAAATTGCATAAGAAATTCATTTTGTGTTGCACCACCATCAACCTTTATTGATGAAAGATTAATTTCAGCGTCGGCTTGCATTGCCATAATTACGTCATAAGATTGATAAGCAACTGATTCAACACCAGCTCTAACAAAATGTTTCTTGTTAAAGCCCCTTGTTAGACCAACCATAATTCCTCTTGCATCTTGATTCCAATGAGGCGCGCCAAGACCTGTGAACGAAGGAACCAGATATCCTTCATTCGTATCTTCTACTTCTTCTGCAATCTTTCCAGCTTGACTAGCCTTTGTAAAAAGATTTAATTCATCTTTCATCCATTGCATTGTTGCTCCACCCATAAATACACTACCTTCAAGTGCGTAGCTAGGTTGTTCATCTAAGCCAGCAACTATAGTTGTCAGCAATCCATGTTTAGAAATAACTGCCTCTTTACCTGTATTCATTAAAAGGAAGCAACCTGTTCCGTAAGTGTTTTTAACATCACCTTGCTCAAAACAGCAAAGTCCAAATAAGCTTGATTGCTGATCGCCTGCAACACCGCAAATAGGAACTGGGCCACCTGAAATATTAGAGTCTGTTGTTCCATAGAAATATCCCGATGGATGAACTTCTGGGAGCATTGATTTAGGAATTCCAAAGTAGGCTAAAATTTCATCATCCCATTTTAATTTATGAATATCAAAAAGCATCGTTCTGCTAGCATTTGTATAATCTGTTGCATGTATACGTCCGCCTGAAAGGTTCCACATAAGCCATGTATCAACAGTACCAAACAACAATCTTCCTGCTTTTGCAGATTTTTTAGCACCTTTAACATTATCTAAAATCCATTTAATTTTTGATGCTGAAAAGTAAGCATCTGGAATTAATCCTGTACGTTTGTGAATCTTTTTAGCCATTGATTTTGGAATCTTGTCTATTATTTCAGATGTTCTTCTACATTGCCAAACAATAGCGTTATAAATAGGCTCGCCTGTAATTCTATCCCAAACGATAGTAGTTTCCCTTTGATTAGTAATACCAATAGCTTGGATATTTTCAAAAGTTGCTCCCACTTGAGCCGTAGCCTCTAAAGCAACTGAAAGCTGGGTTGACCAAATATCCATTGGATTATGCTCTACCCATCCTGGATGTGGGTAGATTTGTTTATATGGTTTTTGAGAAATACTCTCAATTTTTCCGTTCTTATTAAAAAGAATACATCTTGAACTAGTTGTTCCTTGATCGAGTGCCATAATATATTGCTTCATAAATGCCTCCTATTCAACGAATCAATTGATTCCTTTGATGTTTTTTCCTTATTATTTACACTGAAAATATTATATCTTTATAATGACATATTATCAAGTAATGCAAAGCTTTGAACATAATTATTGCACATTATAGATAGCAATGTTAAAATTTCAAAATAACTTATAAAAAGGGTAAATATCATGAAAGAAATTCCTTATAAAATTTATTTAGAAGAATCCGAGATGCCAACAAGATGGTATAACCTTAGAGCAGATATGATAAATAAGCCTGCTCCACTTCTAAACCCTGAAACATTAAAGCCTATGACCAAAGAAGAACTTGGTAAGGTTTTTTGTGATGAGCTTGTACTCCAAGAATTAGACGATACAACTCCTTATTTTGATATTCCATCAGATATCTTAGGTTTTTATAAAATGTATAGACCTTCACCTCTTGTTAGAGCTTACTGTCTTGAAGAAAGACTTCAAACTCCAGCAAAGATTTATTATAAATTTGAAGGAAATAACACTAGCGGAAGCCATAAATTAAATTCTGCTATTGCACAGGCTTTTTATGCAAAGAACCAAGGTCTTAAAGGCGTAACTACTGAGACGGGCGCTGGCCAATGGGGAACCGCTCTTTCTATGGCATGTTCATACTTAGAACTTGACTGCAAAGTTTTTATGGTAAAAGTTTCATATGAACAAAAACCTTTTAGACGAGAAGTTATGAGAACTTATGGTGCATCTGTTACTCCTTCACCATCAATGGAAACAAAAGTTGGCCAAAAGATTTTAGAAGAATTTCCTGGAACAGGCGGAAGTCTTGGCTGCGCTATTTCTGAAGCAGTTGAAAAAGCTACATCTTTGGATGGATATCGCTATGTACTAGGCAGTGTATTAAACCAGGTTATGCTTCACCAATCAATTGTTGGTTTGGAAACAAAAGCAGCTCTAGACAAATACGAAATTACACCTGACATTATTATCGGTTGTGCTGGTGGTGGTTCAAATCTAGGTGGTCTCATTGCACCATTTATGAAAGAAAAAATCGAAGGCACAAAAGATTATAAAATAATTGCAGTTGAGCCAGAATCTTGCCCAAGTTTTACAAGGGGCGATTACGCTTATGATTATTGTGATACTGGAAAGGTTTGTCCACTCGCAAAAATGTACACACTAGGCAGTGGTTTTATACCTGCTTCTACACATGCTGGTGGATTAAGATATCATGGAATGAATCCAGCTCTTTCACAACTTTATCATGACAAGCTTATTGATGCTGTTACTGTTTCACAAACAGAAGTTTTTAAGGCAGCTGAAAACTTTGCTAGAGTCGAAGGTATCTTACCTGCTCCTGAAAGTTCGCACGCAATAAAAGTTGCAATAGATGAAGCTCTTAAATGCAAAGAGACCGGTGAAGAAAAGACAATCGTCTTTGGTCTTACCGGTACTGGTTACTTTGATATGTTTGCTTACGAGAGATTCCACGATGGAAATATGGTGGACTACTCTCCTAATGATGAAGAGATTCGCACGTCTTTAGAAAGACTTCCAAAAATCAATTAAACATTTCAGTTGATAAATATCTATCACCTGTATCAGGCAAAAGAACTACAATTCTTTTGCCTTTATTTTTTTCATGTTTCGCTAGCTTTATTGCGCCAAACAATGCAGCGCCACCGGAAATACCCACTAATATTCCTTCTTTTTTAGCTAACATTCTTCCCATTTCATAAGCTTCTTCATTGCTAACTCCTATTATGTCGTCGCAATAATCTTTATTAAAAGTATTAGGAATAAAATCTGGTCCTATACCTTGAAGGTTATGATTTTTTGGCTCATCACCCTTAAAAACAATAGAGTCCTTAGGTCCTACTCCAATTACTTGAATGTTATTATTTTTTTCTTTTAAGAATTTTCCTGTGCCAGTTAATGTTCCACCTGTTCCTACGCCAGCAACATAAAAATCTAAATCGCCGTCTGTATCTTCTAAAATTTCCGGGCCGGTTGTAAGATAATGAGCTTTAGGATTAGAAGGATTATTAAACTGTCCAGCTATAAAACTTCCTGGGATTTTGTTTGCTAATTCCTCAGCTTTTTTAATAGCTGCACTCATCCCCTCTCTTCCAGGAGTTAATACAAGTTCAGCTCCATAGGCTTTAAGAATTTTTTGTCTTTCTTCTGACATACTATCTGGCAAAACAATAATAACTCTATACCCTTTTGGAATTCCTATTGCGGCAAGACCAATACCTGTGTTTCCACTTGTAGGTTCAATAATTGTTCCGCCTTTTTTTAATATTCCTTCTTCTTCAGCATCTTTAATCATTTGCCTAGCAATTCTATCCTTTGCTGATCCCGCAGGATTTAGAAATTCTAATTTTGCAAAAATCTTAGCATCAAGATTTAATTCTTTTTCAATATTTGTAAGTTCTAAAAGTGGTGTCTTTCCCACTAACTCTTCTATTGATTTATAGATCTTCGCCATCTTTATTCTCCGATTTTTTCTTTTTTCTAAATACAATTAATTTGCTAATAATATAATTTAATATTACAACAACTATGCTTGTTATTATTTTCCATACAAACTTGTTTAGGCCTAAATAATCTACAAAGAATGCTATAGCAGCTGTTTCTAGTATTCCTGTAAGGACTCTTCCAAGAACAAACTCTCCAAGTTCTTTTAGTACAATTTTTATTTTCCAGCTTCTTGACTTAAATACCCAAAGTTTATTAGTGATATATGCAACTAAAACTGCCAGTATCCATGCAATTATATTTGAAATACTGGCAACCATCTTTTCTGGAATACCATGCGCTAAAGGAAGTAGATAAAGGCAAAGTGCATAAACTCCATAATTAACCGCAGTCGTTATTAGCCCATAAACTATATATAAAATAAATTCTTTATACTTTTTAAGGAGTTCTTTTAGTTTTTTCATTTATTTATTCAAGGCTGCTTTAAGTTTATCTATTCCTACCTTAATTCTTCTTATGCTTTCTTCTTTACCGATAATTTCCATAATTTCAAAAGCTCCACCAGGTGTGTTTTGCTTTCCGGAAACCGCCGTTCTTAAAGGCCAAAGCACAATACCATTTTTGCATTCTTTCTTTTCAATATATCGCATTATTAAATCATGTAACGAATCAATGCTATAGTCTTCATGTGCCTCTAAAATTGGAAGTGTCTCTTCTAAAACTTCTAAAGAAATTTCAGAATTAGTTTTCATTTTTTTATGAGTATACATTTCTATGTCATACTCAGGAAGTTCCTCAAAGAAATCAATCTTTTCAGGAATATCCGGAAAGACTTCGATACGTGTTTTCATAAGTTCAAGTATCTTATCTAAATCTAAATCTTTTGTTATCGCTTGTTTAACATATGGGAGGGCATACTTTTTATATTTTTCAAAGTCCATCGCCTTAATATATTCGCCGTTCATCCAACGAAGTTTAACCATATCGAAAACTGCAGGTGATTTAGAAACTCTTTTGTAATCAAAAGCTTT
Organism: Lachnospiraceae bacterium; assembly: GCA_045598285.1. Lineage (GTDB taxonomy): Bacteria > Bacillota > Clostridia > Lachnospirales > Lachnospiraceae > RGIG5612. The sequence continues at coordinate 12,341 of JAZLLU010000013.1, forward strand.
TTTAAGTTCTTCTAATGAAAAAATCTCTTGGTTGTCTTCTGGGCTCCATCCTAATAGAGCAACAAAGTTTACAATTGCTTCCGGAACAAAACCTTGCTCAACTAAATCCTCAAATGAAGAATGGCCACTTCTTTTTGAAAGTTTGTGATGTTCTTCATCTGTAATTAAAGGAAGGTGTACAAAAACAGGTGCTTCCCATCCAAAAGCCTGATAAAGTCTTAAATATTTAGGTGTCGAAGAAAGATATTCATTACCTCTTACTACATGTGTTATACCCATAAGATGGTCATCAACAACATTAGCAAAATTGTAAGTAGGAAATCCATCTGACTTAATTAAAATCATGTCATCAAGTTCACTATTTTCTACAGTTATTGCACCATAAATATCATCTTCAAAAGTAGTTGTTCCCTCGTTTGGAATATTTTGTCTTATAACAAAAGGCTCGCCTGCATCTAATTTTGCCTGAACTTCTTCTTTTGATAATCCTAAACAATGTTTATCATAAACAACAATTTCTTTTCCCTCGATTGTTTGCTTTAAGCTTTCTAAGCGCTCTTTAGTACAAAAGCAATAATATGCTTCGCCTTTTTCGATAAGTTTCTTTGCATACTCCATATATATTCCAGCCGCAACACGCTCAGATTGAACGTAAGGACCACAATCTTTTGGCTTATCAGGACCTTCATCATAATCAAGTCCAGTTTCTTCTAGTGTGTTATAAATAATTTCTAACGCGCCTTCTACAAAACGTTCTTGATCCGTATCTTCAATACGAAGAATAAAATCTCCATCTTCATGTCTCGCTATTAAATACTCATACAACGCAGTTCTTAAATTTCCAACATGCATACGTCCCGTTGGACTAGGTGCATATCTAGTTCTGATTTTCATTTTTATCCTTCTTTCAATAATTATTTCGCACTAATATATTCTTTTGCTGTTAATAGTTCTGCAAGTAAGATTGCCCCACCAGCAGCACCTCTAACTGTGTTGTGGCTTAATCCTACAAATTTGTAATCATAAATTTTATCTTCTCTTAATCTTCCTAAAGAAACTCCCATACCTTTTTCATAATCTCTATCGAGTTTAGGTTGTGGTCTATTATCTTCTTCAAAGTATTGAATGAATTTCTTTGGAGCACTAGGAAGTTCTAACTCTTGTGGAACGCTCTTATATTCATTCCATTTTTTAAGTATCACTTCTTTAGAAGGTTTCTTTTTGAATTTAACGAATACTGCTGCTGTATGTCCATCCTGCACTCCTACTCTTAAGCATTGTGCAGTAATAACAGGCTGCTTAGCAGGTTCAATTACTCCCTTTTTCTTATTAACCTTACCCCATACACGAAGTGGTTCTAACTCACTCTTTTCTTCTTCTCCACCGATATAAGGAATAACGTTTTCTACCATCTCAGGCCAATCCTTAAAAGTTTTTCCTGCTCCAGAAATAGCTTGGTAGGTACAAACAAAAACTTCTTTTGGTCCAAACTCTTTAAGTGCATCTAAAGCAGGTGTATAACTTTGAATTGAGCAATTAGGTTTAACTGCTACGAAACCTCTCTTTGTTCCTAGACGTTTCTTTTGAAATTCAATCACTTCTATATGTTCAGGATTTACCTCTGGAATAACCATAGGAACATCTGGTGTCCATCTGTGAGCTGAGTTATTAGATACAACAGGAGTTTCTGTCTTAGCATAAGCATCCTCAAAAGCTTTAATCGCTTCTTTATCCATATCTACAGCACTAAAACAAAAATCTACTTCTTTTGCATTTTCTTCAATGTCATTAAGATTTCTAACTACAATATTTTTTACGCGTTCAGGAATAGGTACATCCATTTTCCATTTATCTTTTACACATTCTTCATAAGTTTTTCCTGCACTTCTTTCGCTAGCTGCAAGCAAAACTACTTCAAACCAAGGATGGTCTTCTAACAAAGTAACAAACCTTTGTCCTACCATACCTGTTGCACCTAAAATTCCAACTTTTAATTTCTCTTCCATTTTTCGACCTTCTTTTTTATTTATTAATTGCGAAGTTTTGTTCCCTTCGTGTCACGTTTAGCAAGTTTTAATTTCATAAGTTCAACTTCTTTGTTGTTATATGTAATAGTGTTTTTATCTCCAAAGCCAACAATATAAACTTTTTCAATTTCATCACCCTCATTTAACTTAATAGCTCTAACGCCAATAGCTCCCTTCTTCTTTTCAGGAACTTCACTTAACTTAAATCTTAAGAATACACCGTCTTTCGTTTGAAGAACTGCCATCTTATTAGTTACGAACTTAGATTTGCCTTCTTCGGTTTCTTCATCATCAAGTTTTTCACTACCTACTACATCCCCATTATTAACATCAATAAATTCGAATGTTAGTTGGTCATCTTCAGGGTCTATAAAATCGCTAATTCCGTCACCGCTTCCACCTGAGATAATTACGTTTTCATCTGCTTCGTCTTCTTCAACTAATTTTTGTCTAGTTGCATCAAACAAATCGATACTAGCAACTTCATCATCATCTCCAAGTTTAGTAGCTGCAACAGAAGCCCTCGTTACATCAAACTCATTAGCATCAACAAACTTCATCATACCCTTCTTTGTAGTAAAGAGCATCATATGCATCTTTAATTTTCCAAGCGAACAAATTTGAAGTATCTCTTCATTATTTGAACTTGAATAATTACAAAGGTTATCTATTGGAACTCCCTTATCTTTTGGTTTCTTCATAGGAACCTTTATAACTTTAAGCTGATGAACCATTCCCGTTTGCGTAAAGATACAAATTCTATCTGTGTTCATGCAACGAATTACATATTTATTTTCTTCATCGATTGTCTCAACATTTCTATCATATGCAGAAGGCTCGATAAGTTTTGCGTATCCAAATCTATCCATTAAGAATACAACTTCTTGTTCCTTAATCTTTTCTTCTTCATATACCGCTGCCTCAGCATCTACGATTTTTGTCTTTCTTTCAAAGCCATACTCTTTTTTAATTGTCTCAAGATCTTTTATTATGACTTTCTTCATCGCATTTTGGTCACCCAAAATCTTTTCATACTCAGCAATTTCTTTTTTTAGTTTTTCATACTCATCTTTTAATTGTAAAATTTCAAGACCAATTAATTTAGCAAGCCTTAAATCCAAAATTGCCTGAGCTTGTTTTTCACTAAAGCAAAGTTTTTTAGCTTCTTTTTTTGAAGCTTCGCTTTTAAATTTAACGTTCTTAACATTTCCGTTAACTAAGCAATCTTTTGCCGTCGCAACGTTTTCACTGCCTCTGATAACTTCAATAATTAAATCGATTATGTCACATGCCTTAATAAGACCTTCTTTAATCTCTCTTTGCTCTAAGTCTTTATCTAGGAGTGTTGTATATTTTCTAGTGTTTATTTCGTATTGGAAATCTATACAATGTCTAAGGATATCTTTAAGTCCTAAAACTTCTGGCTTTCCTTCAACGATTGCTAGCATATTTACGCCGAAAGTATCTTCTAGACGAGTCTTTTTATAAAGCATGTTTTCAATCTTAACAGGGTCTGCTCCTGGCTTAAGCGTAAGAACAATTCTTATTCCCTCTTTAGAAGATTCGTTTGAAACATCTACTATATCAGTTGTCTTTTTAGATTCAACCAAATCACAAATATCTAAAATAAACTTGCCAATATTTTGACCAATCATAGTATAAGGAATTTCAGTAATAACAAGTTTATCTTTATCTGATTTTCTTCTGCCTGGCTCAAAATCTACCTTGCCACGAAGTTTAATTTTACCTGTACCAGTTTCATAAATTTCTTTAAGTTCAGATTTATTAGTTACTAATCCGCCTGTAGGAAAATCAGGGCCTAATACATATTCCATAAGTTCGTCAGTCTTGATTGTCTTTTTCTTCATCATAGCAATCATAGCATCAACAACTTCATTTAAGTTATGAGTTGGAATAGAAGTTGTCATACCTACTGCGATACCTTCTGAACCATTTATTAAAATATTAGGAACTCTAACAGGCAAAACTTCTGGTTCTTTTTCCATCTCATCAAAGTTAGGAACAAAATCAACTACGTTCTTATCTAAGTCAGCAAGATAAACGTCTTGCGTAAACTTTTGAAGACGAGCTTCAGTATAACGCATAGCAGCTGCCCCATCACCTTCAATCGAACCGAAGTTTCCATGACCATCAACAAGTGGCATACCCTTCTTAAAGTCCTGCTCCATAACAACTAACGTTTCGTAGATAGATGAGTCACCATGTGGATGGTATTTACCCATCGCATCACCTACGATACGAGCAGACTTTCTATAAGGTTTGTCGCTTTTAAGTCCTAATTGACTCATAGAATAAAGAACGCGGCGCTGAACTGGTTTAAGTCCGTCTCTAATGTCTGGCACTGCTCTAGCGCAAATTACACTCATCGCATAGTCAATATAAGATTGTTGCATTAAATCCGAATATTCTGTGTTTAGTATTTTCTCTGGCATAATTTTCCTCTACTTTTTATACATCTAACTCTGCTAAGTTAGCATTATCGTGAATAAATTTCTTTCTAGGTGCTACATCGCTACCCATAAGCATTTCAGTAACTTCCGAAGCTAATCTAGCATCATCAATTTCTACTTTTTTAAGTACTCTTCTTTCTGGGTCTAAAGTTGTTTCCCAAAGTTGTTCAGCGTCCATCTCGCCCAAACCTTTATATCTTTGAAGTGTGAATTCTCCTTTATGAGTGGCTCTATATTTTTCTAACGCCAAGTCATCATAAAGATATTCTTCCTCACCCTTTTTAGGAATTGCTTTGTATAAAGGTGGAGTTGCAAGATAAATATGTCCCGCCTGAATAAGCTCTGGCATAAATCTATAGAAGAATGTTAAAAGAAGCGTTGCAATATGCGCACCATCGACATCGGCATCCGTCATAATAATTATTTTGTTATAACGAAGTTTTGTAATATCAAAATCGTTTCCATATCCTTCAGAAAATCCACATCCAAAAGCTTGGATCATTGTCTTAATTTCTGCATTTGCTAAAACCTTATCCATTGAAGCTTTTTCAACATTTAAGATTTTACCTCTTATAGGTAAGATAGCCTGGGTCATTCTATTACGAGCCGTTTTAGCTGAGCCACCGGCAGAATCACCTTCGACAATAAATACTTCGCACTCTTCTGGTTTTCTACTTTCGCAATTAGCAAGTTTTCCATTGCCTTCCATTACAAACTTTGTTTTAGAAAGCATATTTGTTTTTGTTTTTTCTTCAGCCTTTCTAATCTTTGCGCTTTTTTCAGCGCAGCCAATAGTCGCCTTAAGATTTTCAAGGTTTTTATCGTAATATCTTTCAAGCTCTGTGCCCGTGATATCAGAGGCTACCTTTTGAGCATCAGGATTGTCTAGCTTTGTTTTTGTTTGTCCTTCAAATCGAGGATCTGGGTGCTTAACAGCCACAATAGCCGTCATTCCATTTCTAGCATCAGCACCGGTAAAGTTTTCATCCTTATCCTTAAGGATTCCAATCTCTCTAGCATAAGTATTAATAAGCTGAGTAAAACGAGCCTTAAATCCTGTTATATGAGTTCCACCTTCTTGAGTGTAAATATTGTTACAAAATCCTAAGATATTTTCTTGGAACTCATTTGTAAATTGATAAGCAACCTCAAGTTCAATTCCCTCGCTCTTTCCTTGGAAATAAACTACTGGAGCTACAACCTCTTTGCCTTGGTTTAAATCATTTATGTAAGCGATTAAACCTTCCGGCTCATGAAAGATAATCTCTTCTTCCTCATTGAATCTTCTATTAATAAAATTTATTGTAAGTTCTGGATTTAAGTAAGCCGTTTCATGTAAACGAGACTTAATTGCATCAGCCTTAAAATAAGTCTTTTCGAAAATTTCTGGATCAGGTAAAAACACTACCTTCGTTCCACTGTCGTTTTTCCTGCATGTTCCGACTTCTTTTAGGTTGTACTCTTTTTTACCTCTGGCAAAACGTTGGTTATAAACCTTTCCGTCTTTTTTTATTTCAACTTCAAGCCATGTAGAAAGTGCATTAACTACTGATGCGCCAACGCCGTGAAGGCCACCAGAAATTTTATAGTTTCCATCTCCAAACTTTCCGCCTGCATGAAGCATAGTAAATACAACCTCAACAGCAGGAAGGCCAGTCTTTTTATTTATTCCAACAGGAATACCACGGCCATTATCAATAACTGTAGCTGTACCATCAGCTTCTAGCACTACTGTAATTTCCGAGCAATAACCTGCTAGATGCTCATCAACTGCATTATCTACTATCTCATAAATTAAATGGTTTAATCCCTTTGTAGAAACGCTACCGATATACATACCCGGTCTTCTTCTTACCGCTTCAAGACCTTCAAGTATTGTTATCGCATCAGCATTATAAGTATTTGTGTCCGTTTTAGCTTTTGCCATTTATTTACCTAACTCTTTCTGGAAGTCCAACTTTCTTTTGAACCTTCCTTAATGTTTTGTTTGCAAAGTAACTAGCTTTTTCAGTATTGTTTTTAATGATGTTATCTACATAAGCTTTATCATTATTTAGCTCATCAAATTTAACTTTAACAGGAGCCAATCTATCTGCTACAGTTTCGCCAACAGCTATCTTGAAATCTCCATATCCTTTGCCTTCAAATTCTCTTTCGATCTCTTTGTACTCTTTTCCTGTTGCTGCACTATAAATATCCATAAGATTCATAATGCCAGGTTTTTCAGGTGTATAAATAATCTGGTTGTCTGAATCAGTTATTGCTCTTTTGAATTTTCTAATTATTGTATCTTTGTCATCTAAAACATAAACTACACTGTTTTGATTTTCGTCTGACTTACTCATTTTCTTAGTAGGGTCTGCTAACGACATAATCCTTGCGCCAGCCTTTCCAATATAAGGTTCTGGCACAGTAAAAACATCGCCGTAGATACTATTAAATCTTTCAGCTATATCTCTAGTAAGTTCTAGGTGTTGCTTTTGGTCTTCGCCTACAGGAACAACATCAGCTTGGTAAAGCAAAATATCACAAGCCATCAAAACAGGATATGTAAAAAGTCCTGCGTTAACGTTGTCGGAATGTTTAGCAGATTTATCCTTAAACTGAGTCATTCTGCTAAGTTCTCCCATATATGTAAAGCAATTAAGTATCCATGTAAGCTCAGCATGTGCCGGAACACTAGATTGATAATAAACGCAATTTTTTTCTGGATCTAAGCCAGCTGCAATATACATCATAAGGACGTTTCTAGCACTTTTTCTAAGTTCAGCAGGGTCTCTTCTTATTGTTAGCGCATGAAGATCAGCAACCGCATAAAAGCACTCATATTCATCGCATAAATTAACCCAGTTTTTAAGCGCACCAAAATAATTTCCTATATGCAACACTCCTGTTGCTTGCATAGCACTATACAAAACTTTTTTATCATTAATCATCTTCGTTCCCCTTTATACGCTTTGAAAATCTTTTCTTTTTTTATATGTTCTATAGTAATAAATAACATCGAAATGAGTTTGTTCTTCAGACTCATCAACTAAAACCCACTCAGGTCTTTTATCTAAGTTAACCATATATGTGTCAGCTTGAAAGCTGTAGTCGATATATGTAACTAAAGCTTCTTCACAATATTTAAGCATAGCTACGTATATACTAGCTCCACCAGCTACATAAATATCTGTTGTATATTTTTTTGCTTCTTCTAGTGCCGCTTCTACGCTTCCTACAACAGTAGCTCCTTTTATCTTTAAGTCAGGGTTTCTAGAAATAACAATATTTATTCTATTAGGAAGTGGCCTTCCTTGTGGAAGACTCTCTAGTGTTTTTCTTCCCATAATTACAACCTGATTTAATGTTACTTGACTAAAAAATCTAGTATCATCAGGAATGTCTGCTAAAAGTTTTCCGTCTTTTCCTATTGCCCAATTCCTATCAGCTGCAACGATTAACTTAATCATAATTACTCCTTCTATTACTTAATTCGTACCAAAAACAGACTATTTGCCCATAGTCGATTCATTATAACAAAGATAAGGCCTAAAATCAACGAAAAACCACAATATATAGGGATTTTTTGCACTTTTTACCACAAAATATAAGTGATTAAGGCATAAAAAAGCTGCCACCTAAGTGACAGCTTTATATTTAATACTTATTGTGGATTATTAGTTAAGTTTTTCTTTGAAGTATGCATATGCTACGCCAATAATCATAATCTCAGCGAGTACTGCAAATACTATCCATATAACCATCTTGTTTGAATCACCTGTTTCAGGCTTGTTAGCTGTTGTGAAGCTAGTTTTTGCTGAAACTTGTTGTCCACCATCTGTCAAATATATGAACTCAATATCATATTTTCCTTCAGAAATTCTCTCAAGATAATCTTTCTTTAATGTTACCTTTGTTGATCCTTCTTCAGCAGTGTAATCACCTTCTTCTAATTCTAAATCATCAACTTTAATGCCTAAAAAGTGACCAAATGGCCCATCTGTTTCAATTACAAGAGTTTCGTCTACGCCAATTGTATAAACTTGGTTTTCGCTACCTGGTTTAAACTTAATATTTGCAATTGTAAGTTCTCCTACTAAAACTGCACCTTCTGCTGGTGTAAGATTTGTATAATCTACATCTTCGAGATTTGCATATACTTTGTATGTTCCAGGAATTTCCGGCTTATCTACAGACTCTCCATTAAGTGTGTAGGTAAGAACGATATTATCTTTTTCAACTTCATATGCTTCGTTCATTTCTACATCAGCAGCTTTTTTTGTTCCATCAAATTTAACTGTTTCATCTACATAAACGAAGTCATTTTCATCTACTGCCTTTTTATTTATAACTATATCTTCACCAAGTTCTTCTCTATCTGAGCCTTTTACGTTTCCATCTTTCTTAAATGCTTTATAGAATAAGCAGTAAGTTCCTGCATCATAAGTTGTTTCTAACTCATCAAATTCTTTCCATTCATCTGATTCTAATGCAGGTGGTTCTGCATGACCTTCAGCAGGTTTTATAACCATGGCATATTTGATTGTGAAATTGCTTGCGAAATCGTTATCAACTGCTGCTTCTTCAGCAAGTGGTTGAAGGCCATCAATACTATATACCAAGTTTTCTTCTGCTGTAGGAGCAGTTACTTTAACTTTCCATTTTGCATATAGTGTTGATATCCGTTCAGTCCCAAGCTTCAAAATTTGTCTTGCTTCAGGAGGATTTGCTAGTCCTTCTTGAGCTCCTAAAAGTGCAGTTCCGTTATCTTTTGAGTTTTCATCTTCAGGTTCAAGTTCGTTTTCTAAGTTTTCATCTGAACACCAAGCTACAAAGTCTAAACCATCATATGTAAGTTCTCCTGGGTATTCAACAAAATAATATCCCTTATCACCATTTTTATGTTCCAATAATTTAGCTACTGGAGCTGTACCATAACCAGTGACAAACTTAACCATTGTTGTTAATTCAATTTTTGGATTATTAGCTGCAGGCCCTCCTTTATCTATTTTTGTTACAGAATAGTTATTAGTTGCTATATAGCCATTAACGTCTGACCTTTCTTCTGCACCATTATCAATTTTATATTGAAATTCTTTTTGTGTCGTATCATCCTTAAAAACTATTGTTGATCCCGCATCAACAACTGAACCCACTTCTAATTTTTCATCGCCTACATAAAAATCTTTATTTACTGTAGGAGTTGATTGTGACGTTAACTCAATTGTAGCACTTCCAGGCTTAATATTAGAAACAACATATGTTTTACCTGGTTCAATCATCCAACCTTCCTTTGGCTTTGATATTGGTTCTCCACTATCAATTACTACTTGGAAACCTTTTGCTTCATCTCCCTCTTTATATGTAATTTTTGTTCCTGATGATAATGTTTCACCATTACCTATTTCTGATGCAGCAGGGCCATCGCCTTTAATAAATTTCTTTTGGGCACCAAGCATAGCCATAGGTAACATTGCTACGACAATAGCTACTACTGCAAGAAGTGTTGCTCCTCTTTTGAGTATGTTTTTCATTCTCGTTTTCCTCCATAATAAGTCACTTATATGTTTATTAAATATCACTTATGCATTATTTAAATATATGTGATTACTCATTTTACTACCCCCCCCTTATCTTATGCAATAGCTAAATAACATTGTATAAAATAAATACATTAAAAAACTCCCTGCTTAGCAAGGAGTTTTTTTTCTAGATATTTCTTCTATTTTTATTTTCCGAAACGCTTTCTAGACTCTTCGTAAATAATTGGATAAAGTCTTTCGCTTAATCCAAATGTTCCACCCAAATAAATATTAGGGCCATAATCATCTAAAAGTTTATTTACAAGTGTTCTAAATTCCTCATCTGTTGTCTCTGGTGTAATTCCATCGCCAAGAATATATTGAAGTTTAATTTTGTCACCATATTCATTGCAAACCTTAACTTTGTCGTTCATATTTTGGCCATCCCATAAATCTACGCCAGCTTCAATCATTATAGGAACTAAATCTTCAATCTTTCCACAGCTATGCAATTCGAAAATGATTCCAAGTTCATGTGCACCATCAACTACTTTCTTAAGTGATGGAAGAATCATCTTTCTTACTGTATCGGCTGAGAACATAGGTGCTCTTTGATTACCCCAATCATCATGGAACCATACCATAGAAACATTATAGTATTTTTTCATATAGCCTAAGAACTCAACGTAGAAATCTGCAAGTCTATCAAAAAGTCGCTTAACATCATCTTCTGCATCTTCATCAATCATAGCAATAAGAGCATTTTCCATATCCATAAATGAGATAAGTCTTTCAAAGAATCCTGTAAAGACAGTTGTTTTAATCGCTCTTGTAGGATCAAGGAAAAATTTATTTCTTTCTTTACATCCTTCCCAGTCATATGTAGATAAATCCGGGAATTTAATAACACTTTCCCAATCCGAAACATCTTCAAGAGTAGGTTTACCAGGTCTAACCATAGAACCCTGAACCATAGGAACATATTCCCATTCTATTCCAAAGAAATCAGGGCCACCAAATTTATCAGGTGTAAGAAATTGCATTTCAATTGACATACCTCTAGCAACATTTTCAGGAACAATTGTTGGATTAAACAATACAATTTCCATATCGCTAGGCATCCAAGCTGGCTCACCTTCTAAAAATCTCTTAAAATTTTCTTCTGTTGTAATTGGATAAGTAGGCTTTACGACATTTTTTAATCCTGGAATAGGACGCATATATTCACCATTAGGTGTCATCTCTGCCTCATTAAAAGGAATTTTTTCGTATTTCATAATTTACCCCCATTAAATAAAAATTCTCTCAATAATATTATTATATATTGTGTGTTCTTTTTCAAGAAATTTTCATTTCGATTAAAGCATTTTCATTAAATTCTGTGCCTATTAATTCTTTATATTTCTTTTCCAAATCTAAAATATATTCTTCATCCATCGCATCTGAGCAAAGTGCTATATCGCTTATTATTCCTTTGTCTACTTTAACGCGAAGGTCAAAATCTCCCCACTCATATCTTTCATGGATTCTATAATCAAACTTTATATTATTTTTATAAAGCCATTCGTCACTCTTAAAATAAATTGCATCTTGCTCATATAAGCTTTTATCAACATCTTTTATTTCATATGCTTTAATGCCATACACTTCTTCAAAAGCTTTAAGCATTGCCTCTCTCATCATATCTATTGTAAGGTTGCTTCTTATTTGCTTTAGGTTACAAACTCTTGAAGAAACTGAAGACACTCCTTTTGATTCATATTTTTCTTTATCAACATTTAGGTATTTTTCTAGAAGGCTTCCATCAACATCAATCATTATCGTTCCATGATGATACTTTCTAGCAATATTATCTTTAGCTTTTATTGCTGCCAATTCATGAAAAGCATTTCCAGAAAACTTTCGACCTTGCTCTTCCCCTGGAAGATAAGCCACTACATCATTTCTTCCAGTTTTTTCTACCTTGATTCCTAGATTTTCACAAGCCTTAGCTAAAACAGATATTTGCTTATCCGTGTCAAAATTCTCTTTGCTAACTAAAAAAGTAAAATTTAGATTTCCAAGGTCATGAAATACAGCGCCACCACCAGAGAGTCTTCTTGTAGGAAAGCCCCCGTCTTTTAGCAGCTCATCAACCTTACATTCTTTCCAGATGTTTTGGTTGCGGCCGCAAACTACCGTCTTAGCGTTTTGCCACAAATACAAAATAACCTCATCTGGTTCAACATTTTCTAGCAAGTATTTTTCTAATGCTAAATTCTCATATGGATTTGTGTTGGTTGTAACTAAATAACTAAGTTTATTTATCTTTGCCATCTTTATTCCTTTTCAACTTATAAAAAAAATGGGTATGTTAACCATACCCATTTTTTGAGTTAATTACAACTTATTTTGCATCCTTAATGCTGAATGATACTCTGCCCATCTTATCTGGACCCATGCATTTAGCTTTAACAACGTCGCCAAGTGTAAGTACGTCCTCAACATGATTAATTCTTTCAGGAGCAACTTTAGAAATGTGAACCATTCCTTCTTTTCCTGGTGCGAACTCTAAGAATGCACCGAAATCTTTAATTGAAACAACTTTGCCTTCGTAGATTTTTCCTTCTTCGAAGTCAGAAACGATTGTATCAATAATTTGACGTGCTTCTTCTAACTTATCTTTTTCAACACCGCAAATTGATACAAGACCTTCATCGTTGATATCAATTTTAACGTTTGTTCTTGCGATAATTTCGTTAATAACTTTTCCTTGTTTACCAACAACATCACCAATCTTCTCTGGATCGATTTGCATACTAACAATCTTAGGTGCATATTTGCCAACTTCTTTTCTCGGTTCAGCGATTACAGGAAGCATTACTTCGTGAAGAATATAAGTTCTTGCTTTCTTTGTCTTAGCAATAGCTTCTTCAATGATAGCTCTTGTTAATCCATGAATCTTAATATCCATTTGGATAGCTGTGATACCTACGTCTGTACCAGCAACCTTAAAGTCCATATCTCCGAAGAAGTCTTCAAGGCCTTGGATATCTGTAAGTACTAAGTAGTCATCATCCGTTTCGCCTGTAACAAGTCCACATGAAATACCTGCAACTGGTCTCTTAATTGGAACGCCTGCTGCCATAAGTGAAAGTGTTGAAGCACAAACTGATGCCTGGCTAGTTGAGCCGTTACTTTCAAATGTTTCTGAAACGAGACGAAGTGCATAAGGGAATTCACTCTCATCTGGAATTACTGGAAGAAGAGCTCTTTCTGCTAACGCACCATGACCAATTTCTCTACGCCCTGGACTTCTATTAGGTTTTGCTTCACCTACTGAATATCCTGGGAAGTTATATTGGTGCATATATCTCTTTGACGTAAAATGTGCATCAAGACCATCAATCTTTTGAGCTTCGCTTAATGGTCCTAACGTTGTTGTTGTAAGGATTTGTGTTTGTCCACGTGTGAACATACCCGAACCATGTGTTCTAGGCAAAATATCAATCTCAGCTGAAAGTGGTCTTATTTGGTCAATTTCACGGCCGTCTGGACGCTTGTGGTCTTTTAAGATCATCTTACGAACTGTCTTCTTTTGATATGCATAAACAGCTTCGTCAATAATTGGAAGCCAATCTTCATGCTCTTCTGCAAAGCTTTCAGCCAATTTTTCTTTGATTGCGCTTATGTTTGCATCACGAACTTGTTTCTCATCTGCAAATACTGCTTCTTCCATTGCAAGCGGTGGAACGATTTCCATGATAGCCGCTGTAACTTCTTCTGGCACTACATGACTTTCATATTCATGTTTTTCTTTTCCTACTTCATCAATAACTTTCTTGAAGAACTCGTTGATTTGCCCGTTAAGTTCATGTGCTGCAAAGATTGCTTCAATCATTTTATCTTCTGGAACTTCATTAGCTCCTGCTTCAATCATAATGACTTTTTCTGATGTTGAAGCTACTGTAAGTGTAAGGTCAGTAACTTGTTTTTGTTCCTCTGTTGGATTAAAAACAAATTCGCCATTTACAAGGCCAACCTGTGTCATAGCAACTGGGCCATCGAATGGGATATCTGAGATACATGTTGCGATTGCGCTTCCTAACATTGCTGTAAGTTCTGGTGAGCAATCTGGATCAACACAAAGTACTAAGTTATTAAGTACAACGTCGTTTCTATAATCCTTAGGGAATAATGGACGCATTGGTCTATCGATAACACGACTAGTTAAAATAGCGTTATCGCTAGGACGACCTTCACGTCTTGTAAATCCTCCAGGGATTTTGCCTACTGAATACATCTTTTCTTCGAAGTCTACACTAAGTGGAAAGAAATCGATGCCGTCACGTGGCTTCTCGCTAGCAGTTGCTGTTGAAAGTACAACTGTGTCGCCATAATGAATAAGAACAGCTCCGTTTGCCTGTGCTGATACTCTTCCGATATCAAGGCGAAGTGTTCTTCCTGCAAGTTCCATTTCAAATTGTTTAAATTCTTTACTCATTTTTTCTCCTTCTACTTCTGGGCGGTATGCCCGATATTATATGTTTCCCTATATAACAATAGACTTTAAGGAATATCCCCTAAAGTCTATTGGAACATACAAATTATTTTCTAATACCAAGTTTTTCGATCAACTGACGATAAGATTCGATGTCTTTCTTCTTTAGATAATCAAGAAGTCCTCTTCTCTTACCTACCATTTTAAGAAGTCCTCTTCTTGAATGGTGATCTTTTTGATGGTCTTTAAGGTGTTCAGTTAATTCTTTTATTCTATATGAAAGAATAGCTACCTGAACTTCTGTTGAACCTGTGTCAGTAGGAGTTTTTCCATACTCCTTAATAATTTGTTCTTTTACTTCTTTTGTAATCATTTTGTTTCCTCCTTATTTATAAACCGCCGAAATCTGAGAAGGGGTTGGAGTTGTCCGTCTTCTAGGATTTGGCTTACAACCTGCATATATTAGCAACAAAACCTTTATTTGTCAATATTTGAATGTGTTCTGAAAAACATTCCTATTTTATAACACTTTAAAAATTGAAATTTGTCTAGCTTATTGGCGGTGGATTGGTGGATAATCAAAGATAATCCACCAAACACACCGCCTCTGCTACTATCTCCCATTGCGTCGCCTGCCGGCGCCGCTTCGGCGTCACTTCGTTCCGCCTCCATATATGAAAACTTAAAGAAAGGAGGTGGCACTCGAAAGAACATGTATTGTCAATCAAAGTTAGCCACCGTAAATAGCGAAGGACGGCGCGGGCCTACTTAGCCTTGGCGCCGTCAGCTTCGCGTTTCAATAACACATTCATTTCAATTTGAAAAGTTTTTGCCGTAAAATTATTAGTTTTGTACCCCTTCAAATTTTATTATTATTTTTATTGTTATTTTTGCAGCCTTTTGTTCAACAAATTCAATCTCATCGTTGATTATTATGAACAATTTTATCCCTTTATTTTAAGCTTTTTTTGATTCGAAATTTCAGGGTGGGTACAAAAGTTGGCATATAACGGCAAAAAATTCATTAGGAACGAAAAAGAACGACATTCTTTGTCGTCCTTTTTGTAAATTAAAATCATATTTTATTAAAAATCTTTTTCAAAGAATCAAGTAATAATTACTATAATTCCCTATTTAGTTTATATGCGTTAAATCTTGATTCATAAGCTGCAATCATTAAGACGAAAGCCGCAAGTCCTAAATGCCAGCTAAGTGCTTCCAAAGTGCTTGCAAAATTCCCCTCGAAAACAACGCATTGAAAGCACATAGAAACAATGCTGATAATTGCAATAACAATTACAAGGAGTTGATTTATGAAAACATTAACGCTACGGCTGTGATGATCACCATTGATAATGAAATGGTTCACAAATAAAGCTGCAAAAAGAATCATTGTAGCAATGCTCATATAAATATATCCACGTCCCCAAAAAGTGTTATATTGATTAAATATTTCTTTATCAAAAATTATATTGGCAACTACATAATTGACTTCATCGTAGAGATACCACATAAAAATGGCACCAAGAAGTCCTTTTTGCACATTCTTATTATGTCTTTTATACGCAAGAAAAAGTGCTGCAACACACAAAAAGAAAACTGTGTCAATAATAAATAAAGAATAAAGATTGCAAAGTAACTTAGCAACAATATTAACCGCATAAAGTAACAAAGTTGCAGCAACCGTAATATCAATAAAGCTCTCCTTTGCAAAAATAGTTGAAAAAGCGTCAATCATTTTTTTCATAATGTTTTTCCTTTCATATCTACTTCCAAGTATTTCTATTAATAAATAACGGACGAGATTTTGAGTATATAATTTTTTGACCTGAATAGATTCCATAATATCCTGATAGTCTGTAGCTTACTGCTGCAACTATTAAAACTAATGGCAATCCTTTCAACCCAAAGAGTTCAAAGCAAAGGACTATTGATGTTATAGGGCAGTTCGTTACTGCGCAAAATACTCCACCCATTCCTAAAGCTGCACCTACCGCCGCTGGTATTCCAATAAGTGGCCCAAAAAAGCATCCGAATGTTGCTCCTACAAATAATGTAGGAATAATTTCTCCACCCTTGTAACATGCAGCTAAGGTAATTGCCGTCATGACTGCCTTAATAATAAATGAATACCAATGTGCATTTCCTTCTAGGGCAGAAAAGATTACATTCATTCCCGCACCATTGTAATCAGTTGTTCCGATAGCTATTGTAATTATTACAATCAATAAACCGCCAACAACTGTTCTAAAATATGGATTTGGAATGATTTTTTTCATTAATCTAGCACTCTTTTTAAGAAGTATACAAAAGAGTGTACTAACTAGTGCACATGCAATTCCGAACAATATAGCTTTAAGTCCATAAAGCCAATTAAATTTTGGAAAGCTTACCTTGGGAAAAATTTCAGCAGAATATCCCATAAGTTTTGCAATAAGGCTAGCTGTTAAAGCTGAAATTGCACATGGTACGATTGCAGAATAATGTATGATGCCAATACTTACTACTTCCATAGCAAAGATTGTTGCGGTAAGTGGCGTTCCAAACATTGCGCTGAACGCTGCACTCATTCCGCAAAGAGTAAGTATTATTGTTTCTTTCTTTGGAAATTTTAAAAGGTGAGCGAAACTCGTACCCAAACTTCCACCTATTTGCAAAGCCGCACCTTCTCTGCCAGCTGATCCACCAAATAAATGTGTGATTGCTGTACCTACTGTAATAAGTGGTGTCATCTTTATTGGCAAATTTGTATCTGAAGAAATCGATTGAAAAACTCCATCAGTTCCAACCGGTTCGTCTGTCTTGAGAAGATGATAGAACAAAACTATTAAAAGACCACCAACAGGAAGTAAGAAAATAAGCCAACTGTGCTCTGTTCTAAACCCTGTTATTAAATTAATGAGCATCGCAAAAGCTGTCGAATATGCACCAACTCCCGCACCAATAACGATTGCAATAAGTATACTCAAAAAATAAGCAAAGAAGTCAAAGCCAACAGCTTTAAATCTTTCTTTACTAAATTCATGTTCCTGGTCCGCTTCACCTAAGAACTGTTCTTCAAATTCTTCTAATTCATTCTTTTCATGCATATGTGTATTGTAGCACAATTAAAAAAAATATCACTACCCAACAACTTGCAATTTGTCTAGCTCTTAGGCCGTGGATGTGTGGATGATCGGCGCTCAAAGTGGAAAGGACTTATGCAAACAAAGTTGTCCTCATCCTTCCCACTTTCTCGTAACCTCGCCGATAATCCACAAACCCACAGCCACTACTACTACTATCTTCCTTTGCGTCGCCTTTGGCGCCGCTTCGCTGGCTAACGCCAGCTCCATATATTAATCAAAAATAAAATGTTTTGATAAAATTACCGAAAAAGGCACCATTGGTACCCGAAACTACATATTTTTAAGTAAAATCACCAAATTTATTCATTATGAAGATTTGTTAGATAAGTACCAAAT
>JAZLLU010000014.1:0-2566 GCA_045598285.1 Lachnospiraceae bacterium
TAAACAAAGAGACTGTGGTTGGAGCCTCTATTAAACCATCAAGTGGTAGGGAAAAAACACCAATCCACAGTATCTTAAAATAGCATAGTCGAACCAATGAAAAAGGTAAAGAAAGACTATGACTTTATATAATAGTAGGAAAAATTATGGCTATTTGGAATGAAGCAAAAGAATGCATGAGTAGAGATGAGATTGCTAATCTTCAAAGTGCGAGACTGAAAAAAATTGTTAACAACGTATACCACAATGTTGAATTCTACAGAAAGAAAATGCAAGAATTAGGAATTGAACCTGGTGATATTAATGGAATTGAAGATTTAGGCAAACTTCCATTTACTACAAAAAATGATTTAAGGGATAATTATCCTTTTGGTTTATTTGCAGTTCCAAAATCTGAGATTGTTAGACTTCATGCTTCGTCAGGCACTACTGGTAAGGCTACTGTTGTTGGCTATACTAGAAGAGATATTGAAAATTGGTGTGAATGTATTAGTAGATGCATCTCAATGGCTGGACTTGGTAAAGATGATGTTATTCAAGTTGCTTTTGGATATGGTTTGTTTACTGGCGGTTTAGGTGCTCATTTCGGCGCAGAACATTTAGGCGCAACCGTTGTTCCTCAATCTACAGGAAATACTAAAAAGCTTATTAATATGATGATTGATTTTGGTGTAACTGGAATTATGTGTACACCTTCATATTTAACTCATATTGCTGAGACTATTGAAGAATTAGGTGTTAAAGACAAAATAAAACTTAAAGCGAGCTTAAATGGTGCAGAACCATGGACTCAAGCTATGAGAGAAGACCTTGAAAAACGTCTTGGAATTAAAGCTTACGATATTTATGGACTTAGTGAGATGATGGGCCCAGGTGTTGCATGCGATTGCGAAAAACATTTGGGTATGCATGTATTTGAAGATCATTTCTTGCCAGAAATTATTGACCCAAGTTCATTAAATCCTGTAGGCGACAATGTGATGGGTGAATTAGTATTTACTTCTTTAACAAAAGAAGGAATGCCTCTTTTAAGATATAGAACTAGGGATTTAACTAGTATTGATCACTCTATATGCGAATGCGGAAGAACTCT
The DNA here is from genome assembly GCA_045598285.1 of Lachnospiraceae bacterium. Lineage (GTDB taxonomy): Bacteria > Bacillota > Clostridia > Lachnospirales > Lachnospiraceae > RGIG5612. The sequence goes on from JAZLLU010000014.1 coordinate 1,094, forward strand.
TGCTAGGATTTCCAGATTTAAGGGTAGAAGTGACGATATGCTTATTATTAGAGGTGTTAATGTATTTCCTTCTCAAATTGAGACAGCGCTTCTTTCAATTGATGGTACAACTCCTAACTATCAGATTATTGTTGAACGTGATGGTGCTTTAGATTCTCTGACAGTTTTAGTAGAAGTTGAAGAGAAGTTCTTCTCTGACGAAATTAGAAAACTTGAAAGTCTTACTAAAAAGATTTCTTATACAATTCAGCAAGCTATTGGTCTTGCTACCAAGGTTAAACTCGTTGAACCAAAGACTATTGAAAGAACTGACAGTAAAGCTAAACGAGTTATTGATAATAGAAAGTTTGATTGAGGTGTAATATGGGATTTAAACAATTGTCAGTATTTTTGGAAAATAGAGAAGGCAGATTAGAAGATTTATTTGGATCTTTTGTAGAAAACAACATTGATATTAAATCTTTTTCTCTTGCTGAAAATAGTGATTATGGTATCTTAAGACTTATTGTTTCTGAGCCAGATAAAGCAAAAGATATTTTAAGATCTAAAGATTTTAGTGCTTCAGTTAGTGAAGTTATTGCTGTTAAACTTGAAGGTGGTTTTACTTCTATCAAAGAATTAACTGATGCGCTTTCTAGCAATACAAATATTGAGTATATGTATGTGCTTAATACTGATTTAGATAATCAATCTATTGTTTTCAAGACAGATAATATTTCTGAAACTGAAAGTTTATTAATATCTAAAGGTTTTACTTTAATAGATACTATTTAATATTTTTGCACTTTGATTTTTTAATACGGGGCTGTACAGGTTTCGACGGGGTTTTAGAAGCTCGTTAAGCCACTGGTAGTGGATAGCTACCTTAAAAGATCCAATTAAACTAAACGCTAAAACTAATACTTTAGCAGTAGCTGCCTAATTGCAGCTTGTCGAGTTAGAGAAGCCCGCAGCTTTAATTTCGGCATCATCCTTGCGGGAAACTCTTTAGCCTAAGCTTGTAAGCTAAAGAACATTTCAAGCTACCTTAATAGAAAGTCTGTCATTGGGGATTCTATTAGGGGAATCAAAATTTCAATGACTGTAGTGGAAGAAAGATAAGTGAAAGAAATTTCGGACAGGGGTTCGATTCCCCTCAGCTCCATAAAAATAAAACATCTATACGAAGTATAGGTGTTTTATTTTTATATGAAGAATAAGGAGGGGAATCGAACAAGGAGGGAGCGAGTACGAAGTACGAGCGGAAGGAGAAGTTCCAGTGGAACTTCGACGCCGACGCGGCCTGAAAGGCGGCTAGGCCGCCGGAGGGATTCCCCTTTAGCTCCATTAAAAAAAGGATAATCAAACTTTAGTGGGGTTTCCCAAAGTTTAGTGGGGTCTCTCGATGGGGTCTCAGCAAAAAAAGTATAGGCTTCCGTGGGGTCTGTCCGTAGGGTTTCTCCATGGGGTCTGTCCGCAGGGTCTCTTAGTAGG
>JAZLLU010000015.1:0-20050 GCA_045598285.1 Lachnospiraceae bacterium
TTAAAATAGGTCCGTAGATTTTCATTCGAATTACAGAAAAACATGTAAAAACCTACGGACTAAAATAGATTTTTTAAAATAAGTCCGTAGATGAAGGCGGGTGGCTAGCCAAGTTTTAATGGAGGATGATATTACCCGCCGTAAGTAGCGAAGCAAGGCGCGCGCCCTCACTAGCGCAGGCGCCGTCAGATTCGCGAGCGGAAACAAAAGAGCTAGACAAATTGCAACTTTCCGAATTAAAAAAAATGGGAGACAAATAGTCTCCCATTTAGATTATCTAAATAAAATAGATTTTTATTAGTTGTTTTCAGCAACGTTAGTCTTTTTGTTTGTTGCAAGTTTTATTACGAATAATGTTGCAATCATTAATACGATTGAAATAGGAAGAACGATTGCTGCGTTTGGAATGAATCCTGCGATTATGTAGCTGACAAATGATACAGCCGCAACAGTGATTGCATATGGAAGTTGCGTACTTACATGCGTTACATGGTCGCATTGAGCTCCAGCGCTGGCCATAATTGTTGTATCTGAAATAGGCGAGCAATGGTCACCGCAAACAGCGCCAGCCATAGCAGCACTCATACATACAACGCCTAACGGATGCTCGAGTGGGAACATAGCAAGAGTAATAGGAATAAGGATACCAAATGTTCCCCAACTTGTACCTGTTGCAAATGAAATAGCACATGCAATCAAGAAGACAATTGCAGGAAGGAATGATGTAAATCCACCAGCACCAGCCATAATGCTTTCTACAAATGCAGTTGAGCCAAGCGAGTCTGTCATAGCTTTAAGTGTCCATGCAAAGGTTAAAATTAAGATAGCTGGAACCATGCTCTTAAAACCTGTTGGGATTGCACCCATGCAATCTTTAAATGAGATAAGCTTTCTGCACATGTAATAAATAATAGTGATGATTAATGCGATAACTCCGCCGTACATAAGGCCGACAGAAGCATCACTGTTTGAGAAAGCATCTACAACATTTGCGCCTTCTAAAAGACCACCAGTGTACATAAGACCAAGTGCGCAAAATACGATAAGAACTATGATAGGAAGAATAAGATCAATTATTTTTCCGCTTTCATTGTATTCTTCTTCGCTGTCGTTTACATATGGGTTCATGCCACCGAAGATATCGCCATTATCGGCAGCAGTAGTATATTTTTTCATTGGACCATATTCAAACTTGAAAATGACTAGGAAGAACATCATTACGACAGTAAGGATAGCATAGAAGTTAAAAGGAACAGCACTAATAAAAGCACGGATTCCTTGGCCTTCGCCAACGTAGCCTGATACTGCAGCAGCCCAGCTGCTTATAGGAGCAATAATACAAATAGGGGCAGCAGTTGCGTCAATAAGGTAAGCTAATTTAGCACGGCTTATACCAGAGTTATCTGATACAGGACGCATGACAGATCCTACTGTTAGACAGTTAAAATAGTCATCAATAAAAATAAGAATTCCAAGAACTATAGTAGCTACTTGAGCGCCACCTTTAGAATGAATTCTTTTTGCAGCCCATCTTCCGAAAGCAGCACTACCACCAGCTCGGTTCATTAAAGCAACCATAGTTCCCAAAATTACAAGGAATACTAAGATACCAACGTTCCAACTATCTGCTAAAGCCCCGCTTACGAATCCATCTGAGAAGATGTGCTCTAAAGCCCCTAAAGGATTGCCGTTGCTATAGAAGAAGCCACCAACAACAATACCTACAAATAAAGAAGAGTAAACTTCCTTTGTTATTAGGGCTAATACAATAGCAATAACAGGTGGTACAAGTGACCAGATTTTTCCGTAGAAAATGCTAGTTGGCGCATCGCCATCAGCTGCAAAAACAGTCATTGCAAATAACATAATAAAAACAGATGCAATAATAATAATTCTTGCAATCTGTCTGCCTCTTGAAAGAGGCGCCTTGTTTCGTCTTAAAAGATTCATGATAAATCCTCCTAAATAAAAATGATGTTTTGCTTATGCATAAACATCACATTAGGGAGAGCATTGAAAAATGCTTGATGCTTGAAAGCGCTCCACAAAATGTGACAGTCTGTTATGTATTTCATAACAGCCCAACGATCCTTTGGTTTAGGCCTTAGGACGTTTCGGCGATATCCCCTTTCAATAAGGCGTTCCTAAAAACTTTTGCCTTAAATACTAATGTTTATCGCACCTCTATTCAGCATAAATATTTAATTGAAGGAATTATAATCAAAGGATTTATTTTTGTCAACTAAATTGACTTTTAGGCAAAAAAATGATATATTTAGTAAAGAAATTGTAACAATTTCTTAACAATTATGGATAGGCGTATTAGAAAAAGTAAATTAATATCATTGATTTTGGCAGTGCTAATAACCGCTTTAGGTTTTGGCACTATGTTTTTGTTAACGGATATAAAAACTGAGATTAAAGAAGCTACAGATATGACGCTTCCATCAGCAGGCATTTCTGGACTCATTGAGAAATATACTAAGGCCACGGGCTCAAGTTCGATAGATTACCTAACAACAACGGCACTTATGTCAGGGCTAGAAGAATACAATGAGTATTATGACAAAAAAGGCAAAGTAATAGGACGTACAATTGTATTTACTGGCGATGTAGATGCGATTATATTTAGCAAGCCAACAGGTTATGCAAGAATAGAACGCAATGAAGAAGACGGAACGCCAGTCGGTGTTATTTCAAAGAATGCGGTTGCCACGTTGCTTAGCATACAAAAAGACAATTGGTATCAAATCGTTTCAAATGGTGTTATGGGATATATAAAGAGCGACGGATTTGTTACAGGCAAAAAAGCCGAGGCGCTCGATAAGGACACATATGAAACACTTGCATATGCTAATGTTAATAATGCTTATGTTTATTCAGAACCTGATGAGTATAGTGAGTTCATGTACTGCATGCCAGAAGGTATTGGCTTTGAATTCTCAAATAAAGGTGAAGAATTCACAAAGATTATTATTCCAGAAATAGGCGAAGGTTGGATATGCACTGAAGATATTACAACAAAGAAGACGCGAAAGCATGCATACTCAACATCAATAGCTGCTGAACGAAGTAAGAAAATTGCAAATGGCGAGATAATAGCCAGAGCCATTATAGAACAACAAATAAGTGATGAACTTGCAGCCGAACTAGAAGCAGTTTTAGCAGAAGAAAGAAGAAAAGCATACGAACGAGCTATGGAAAACTGGGACGGCGGAGCAAGCGGACGAGCAATTGCGGACTTTGCTAGTCAGTTTGTGGGTTGGTTGCCATATGTATATGGTGGGGCATCACTTGTTGATGGAGCAGACTGTTGCGGATTTACGCAAGCAATATATAGTGAGTTTGGATTTTCAATCCCGCGTACAACAGATGGACAGATGTATGGTGGAGGAATAGAAGTACCACTTGAAGAAGTTGTGCCAGGAGATATTATTTACTATGGAACACATGTAGCAATATATGTTGGTGATGGAACAATAATTCATATGCCATACCCAGGAGAGTGTTGCAGTTATGCGTCGATGGACATAATGCCAATATACGGAGCAGTAAGATACGCGTATTAAAATAAACCTGAAAGAGGTGATATTATGAAATATACAATCGTAGCTAGAAATTTTGATTTATCAGAAAGTCTTAAGGCAACTATACAAGGGAAAATAAGTAAACTTGAAAGATATTTTTCCCAAGATACCGAGGCGCACATCACGCTTAGCACAGAAAGAGGCAGAGAAAAAATAGAAGTGACAATTCCTGTTAAAGGCGGAATTATCCGTGCCGAAGAAGCTAGTTCAGATGTCAACGTAGCAATTGATTTAGTTGAAGATGCAATCGAATCTCAACTTAAAAAATACAAAAACAAAATCATAGACAGATATCAGGACAAAAAAATATTCACAAAAGAATATATTGATGAAAGATATGAAGACGAAGATGAAATCAAAATTGTAAAGACGAAACGTTTTGATTTTAAGCCAATGGATCCAGAAGAAGCATGTATGCAGATGGAACTTTTAGGACACAATTTCTTTGTCTTTACAAATGCACAAACAGAAGAAATAAATGTTGTATATAAAAGAAAAAATAATACTTATGGATTAATCGAACCAGAATTTTAGAAAGAGAGACTAACAGATGGCGCTAAATATTTTTGGAAATCATAGCGACAAAGAAATAAAGAGAATAATGCCTAAGGTTAAAGCTATTGAAGCTTTAAGAGAGGATATGATGAAACTCTCTGCGGACCAGATGAAAGCTAAAACGCAGGAGTTTAAGGATAGACTTCAAAACGGCGAAACTTTGGATGATGTTTTAGTTGAAGCTTTTGCGCTTGTAAGAGAAGCAACTAGAAGAGAACTTAAAACAGAGCATTATCCAGTACAGCTTATGGGCGGAATTATTCTACATCAAGGCCGTATAGCTGAGATGAAAACTGGTGAAGGAAAAACGCAAACATGTTTACTTCCTTCGTATTTGAATGCACTCGAAGGAAAAGGTGTGCATGTTGTTACGGTAAATGATTACCTTGCAGCTCGTGATGCTGAGTGGATGGGTCAAGTACATAGGAGTTTAGGACTGACTGTTGGCGTTGTACTAAACGGAATGGAAAGCAGCGAGCGTCAAGAGGCATATGCATGTGACATCACATATATTACCAATAACGAGTTGGGATTTGATTATCTAAGAGATAATATGGTTGTTAACAAAGAAGAACTCGTTCAACGTGAACTAAATTATGCTATTGTCGATGAGGTCGACTCAATTCTTATTGATGAAGCTAGAACACCACTTATTATTTCTGGTCAAAGTTCAAAGTCAACAAAGCTTTATGAGCTTTGTGATATATTAGCAAAACAACTTCAGCATGGTGAAGCTAAAGAACTCGCCAAGATGGATATTATCATGGGCGAGAAAATGGAAGAAACCGGCGACTTCGTTGTAAGTGAAAAAGAAAAAGTAGTTAATCTTACCGAGCAAGGTGTAAAAAAAGTTGAACAATTCTTTAAAATTGAAAACCTTGCAGATCCAGAAAACTTAGAAATTCAGCACAATATAATTTTAGCTCTTCGTGCACATAATCTTATGCACAAAGATCAAGACTATGTTGTTAAAGATGATGAAATATTAATCGTTGATGAGTTTACAGGACGTATTATGCCGGGCCGTCGTTACTCAGATGGTCTTCATCAAGCAATAGAGGCAAAGGAACATGTACAGGTAAAAAGAGAGTCTAAGACTTTAGCAACTATTACTTTCCAGAACTTCTTTAACAAATATGCAAAGAAAGCTGGTATGACTGGTACAGCTCTTACAGAAGAAAACGAATTTAGAAATATCTATGGAATGGACGTTGTTGAAATTCCTACGAATGTTCCAGTTATTCGCCAGGATTTAGAAGATGCAGTTTACAAAACAAAGAAAGAAAAATACAAAGCAGTAGTTGAAGAAATAATTAAAGCACATGAAAAAGGACAGCCTGTTTTAGTTGGTACAATAACAATCGATATTTCTGAATTGCTCTCTAGCATGCTTAAAAAACGTGGGGTTAAGCACAATGTCTTAAATGCCAAGTTCCATGAACAAGAAGCTCAAATAGTTGCGGAAGCCGGAAAACATGGTGCAGTTACAATTGCAACTAATATGGCTGGCCGTGGTACGGATATTAAGCTTGATGATGAATCTAGGGCAGCCGGTGGACTTAAAATTATCGGTACAGAGCGTCATGAGGCGCGTCGTATTGATAACCAGCTTCGTGGTCGTTCAGGACGTCAAGGTGATCCGGGCGAATCAAGATTTTATATTTCACTTGAAGATGATCTTATGAGATTATTCGGTAGTGAAAGACTTATGAGTGTGTTTAATGCACTTGGAGTTGAAGACGGCGAACAAATTCAACATAAGATGCTTTCTAACGCAATTGAAAGAGCACAAGAAAAAATTGAAAATAACAACTTTGGTATCAGAAAGAACCTCCTTGAATATGATGAGGTTATGAATGAGCAAAGAGAACTTATATATGCTGAAAGACTTAGAGTTCTTAATGGCGAATCTATGGAAGCATCGGTTTTCCAAATGACGCAGGAAGTTGCAGGTCGTATTGTTGATGGCGTTATTGTAGAAGGAAGCAAGCCAGAAGAGTGGGACATTGCAGAACTTAATGAAATTTGGACGCCGATCTTTAATAGCACTATTAAGCTTAGCCAGGAGCAACAAGCATCTACATATACTAAAGAACAATTTAAGGATGATATGGTTGCGTATGCACATTCTCTTTATGAAAAGAAGGAAAGTGAATTCCCTATAGAGGAGCACTTAAGAGAAGTTGAGCGTGTAGTTTTACTTAGAGTAATAGACCGCCATTGGATGGATCATATTGACGACATGGATCAGCTCCGTCAAGGTATTGGCCTTCAAGCTTATGGTCAAAGAGACCCAGTTGTTGAATATAAGATGCAAGGTTATGACATGTTCGATGATATGGTAGCCGGAATTCAAGAAGATACGGTTCGTACTATGCTTCATATCCAAGTTCAGCAAGAAGTTAAGCGCGAGCAAGTAGCTAAACCACTTGCAACAAATAAGGACGATTCTTTGCAAAAAGCACCAAAGAAGCGTGAGAGTGATAAAGTTTATCCAAATGATCCTTGCCCATGTGGCTCTGGTAAAAAATATAAACAGTGCTGTGGTAGAAAAGCATAGTATATTCTAAAAAAAGATGAAGAACAAAAAATTAAAAATATTCTTAATAGTAATTGCCGGTGTAATTACTTGCTTGCTAAAAATAGCGATAATAATATTTTTGATTAGTTCTGCTTATGACGATAACTATGAAATCACAACGGATAAATCAAAGTATAATGATGTAATCGTTGGAGAAAAATGGGAAGTTAGTGAAGATATATTCCCTAAGAGTATTGAGGGTCTTAATGTTTTAGACTTTAAGCATATATACTATGATCCATGGGATGCTAATTATTTAGCATATTTAGTAGTCGATTATGATGAGCAAGAATTTAATAAAGAAGTCGACCGATTAAATAAATATGGCATTAAGGAATATAAAGGCTACTACGGCGTAACAGGATTTACACAATACGAATTATTAGCAATGGAAGCAGATTCGTACCAAGGATTTGTATATGCTATTACTGATTCAAAAAGTAAAATAATATATGTGGAATTGATTTTTTGTAATTACTTTATGGATATCGAATATGAAAAAGAAATTCCAAACAGTTATTTACCAGACGGATTTAACGCAAAATTAGATAATCCGTATCAAAAGAGCAAATCATAATAAAAAAACATAAGAATATTAAAAATAAAGAGGGAGTATAAAAAAGGGAAGTGATATTGTGTCGGCAAGAGATTTTTCTGATTCAATTAAGTTAGCTGTTATTAAAAAAAGTTTAGAAAAAAATAATGGTAATATTTTGTGTGAAATATGTGGAAAAAAAGTGTCTTCAATTTCGGAATGTCATTTTGATCACATTTATCCTTATGCAAAAGGGGGAACATCTACTCTTTCTAATTGTCAAATATTATGTAATGATTGTAATTTGAAAAAAAATGATAAATATATGGAAGATTATTTGTTGGATAAGCAAGCAAAAGACTTTTTATTAGGAAAAAATATTTCAAATAATAACGTTGATAAAGAAATTATACTAACTGATGAAAATGATAATTTTGAAATTAAAGATAATGATATGACGAAAGAAAATTTTGATAAATGTGTCAAGGCTTTTATTGATAGAAAGGGCGATATTCACAAAGTTGATTTTACTAGAGAATATAATCATTTACCATCAATTCATTATGTAAGAGTATTTTATGGTGATTTAAACACATTAAAAAAATCATTTGGAATAATTGATAAGTCATTGAATTGGAATAGGGAAGCAATTATATCAGCTTTAAGCGAGTATATTGAAGAAAATGGGAATATTTTTCAAAAAGATTTGATCAAAGAAAATGGATTACCATCATTACCATGTATATTAAGTTATTATCCTGAATATAAAACTTTTACAGATGTTAAAACTAAACTTTTAAATTTAGAAGGAGTAAAAAACTGGAATAAAGATAATATAATTGAAGCTAGTAAGGAATTTTTAAAAAATCACGACTCAATTACACAAAAAGATTTAAAAGCAGTAAATAATTTACCGACTATTAAAGTTATTACACGTATTTTTGGAAATATGAGTAATTATCAAAAAGAAATTGGTTCAAAAGTGTTTTTTAAAAATGAGTTTATTTCAAAAGATGATATTAAGAAAGAACTAGAAAGTTATTTTAATAATAAAGAAAGAATTATTGAATCTCAGGAGTCATTTTTTAAAAAATTTAAATATTCTCCATCAACCATATTTAAAAGATATGGTGGTTTTGAAAAGTTTGCTAATGAGGAAAAAATTACAGTGGTGAAAACAAAAAAAGCAAGATATTCAAAAAGAGAAGTAGATGATGCCATATCTGAATGGATAAAAGAAGGAAAAGAAATACCTAATTCAAAAGAACTTTCAAAATTGGGATTACCATCAATGTCAGTTATTATGAAATATTATGAAAATTGGAAAGAACCATTTTTCTTATATCAGAAAATGTTTGATGAAATAAATAGACGAAAATAAAAAATCAGATACGTTTTAGTGAAATTTTAAAGTATGAAAAAATTGTAGATTTTACACCATGTGGCTCTGGTAAAAAATATAAACAATGCTGTGGTAGAAAAGCATAGTATTTTTTAAGAGCGAGCAGAGCCGACACAACTTTTTTCAGAGCGTATTAGCGGTTGAAAAAAGTTCGTGCGGGATGCGAGCATTAATAATAAAGGCGAATCCAAAGGATTCGTTTTTTTTGTAAATTTCTTCTTTATTATTATAGGGATATACCTTATAATTGATTAGTTAATGTGGAGGACTAGGATTTTTTATGGTATTACTTGAGCAAACGAAATATGAATTAGGACAATTTGACCAACCATTAAAGGAAATGGAGGTTGGTTTAGCGCGCGAACAAAAAGCTGGAAAGATTGCCGAAATAGAGAAATTAATGGAAGCTCCTAATTTTTGGGATGACAACAAAAAAAGTGCAGAACTTATGAAAGAACTTAAAAGTATTAAGGACTCCATTGAGAAATTTGATAAGGTCCAAACCAGTTATGAAGATGTAAAGACACTTATTGAAATGACTGAGGAAACTGATGATGAGGAACTTGCAAAAGAAGTAGAAGAAGAGTTTGCAAATTTCAAAAAGTTATTTGAAGATTATAGACTTACAACACTTCTTTCAGGAGAATTCGATGCCAATAATGCAATCCTTACGTTACATGCAGGGGCAGGAGGAACGGAAAGCTGCGATTGGGCAAGTATGCTTTATCGAATGTATTGTAGATGGGCTGAGAGACACGGATTTTCCTACGAAGTAATTGATTCATTAGATGGTGAAGAAGCAGGACTTAAGTCGGTAACGATTCAGATAAATGGCGAGAATGCGTATGGATATATTAAAAGCGAAAAAGGAGTTCACCGCTTAGTTAGAATTAGTCCATTCAACGCAGCAGGAAAACGCCAAACAAGTTTTGTAAGTTGCGACGTTATGCCAGAGATAGAAGATGACTTAGATATTGAAGTTGCTGATGATGAAATCAGAATTGATACATATAGAAGTTCAGGCGCTGGCGGACAGCACATAAATAAAACGAGTTCAGCAATTAGAATTACACACATACCAACGGGAATCGTTGTGCAGTGCCAAAATGAGCGAAGCCAGTTCCAAAATAAGGACAGAGCTATGCAGATGCTAAAGAGCCAACTTTACTTGCTAAAAAAAGAAGAGCAGGCGAAAAACTTAGCAGACATAAGAGGCGAGGTTACCGAGATAGGATGGGGAAATCAAATCCGTTCCTACGTAATGCAACCTTACACGATGGTAAAAGATCATAGAACAAACTATGAGATGGGAAACGCCTCAGCCGTGTTGGACGGAGATTTAGACGGATTTATAAATGCATATTTGCAATGGTTAAACAATAAATAAGAGGAAAAGATAATGGTAAAGATAGCAGTTTTAGGATATGGAACAGTTGGATCGGGCGTAGTAGAAGTGCTTGAAAAAAATGGTGATGTTGTTGCCAAAAATGTGGGAGAACAAGTAAGCGTAAAGTATGTTTTAGACTTAAGAGAATTTCCGGGCACATGTATCGAAAGCAAATTAGTACATGACTACGACGTAATAGTAAACGATCCTGAAGTAGATATAGTTGTAGAAGTCATGGGCGGATTGCATCCGGCGTATGAATATGTAAAAGCTGCGCTCGAAGCAGGCAAAAACGTTTGTACATCCAACAAAGCCTTAGTTGCTGCATATGGCCCAGAACTTATTGCACTAGCAAAAGAGAAAAATAAAAACTTTATGTTTGAAGCTAGTGTAGGCGGAGGAATTCCAATTATTAGAAACATGCTTAGATGCATCACAGCTGATAACATTTGTGAAATCACAGGAATCTTAAATGGCACAACAAATTATATCTTAACAAAGATGTACAACGAAGGTGTTGGATATGAAGAAACATTGAAAGAGGCTCAAAATTTAGGTTATGCAGAAGCAGACCCAACAGCAGATGTTGATGGATGGGACGCAGCAAGAAAGATTGCAATCCTTACCAGCCTCGCTTATGGAAAGCATGTTGACTTTGAAAGCTTTAGCGTTGAGGGAATTAAAAATATTACAGCTATAGATGTAGCATACGCAAAGGCTATGGACATGAAAATAAAACTTTTAGGTTCATCTAAAAAAGTGGGAGATGAAATATTTATTTCAGTTGCGCCACATATGATAGGAAGAGAGCATGTGCTCTATAGCGTTGACGATGTTGTAAATGGCATAGCTGTTTGTGGAGATTTGTTAGGAGATGCAATGTTCTTTGGAGCTGGTGCAGGAAAACTTCCTACGGCATCAGCAGTAGTAGCAGACATTGTTGATGAAGCTAAACACTTAAATAAAAATATTCAAATTGTTTGGAACAACGAGCCGGCCTTATTAGCTGACCAAAAGAAGAAAGTGACAAAATTCTTTATTCGCGTTTCAAAAGATTATGAAGATGTAAAGAAAAACTTTGAAATAGAAAAAGAAGTTTCACTTGAGAACGTAAACGACGAAATAGCGTTCGTTACAAAACCAATGAGTTTTGAAGAACTAGAAAACAAAGGACTTGAAAAAGAAAAAGTTAAAGCAATTATACAGGTAAAATAATATGAAATATATTGTCGTTTTAGGCGATGGAATGGCAGATGAGCCAATAAAAGAATTAGGAAACAAAACTCCCCTTGAGGTAGCAAACACACCAATGATAGATTTGCTTGCATCAAAGGGAGAAGTTGGCCTTGCCTACACAATCCCAGAGGGAATGAAGCCTGGAAGCGACACAGCAAATCTAGCAGTGTTAGGATATGACCCGAAGATATATTATTCTGGAAGAAGTCCATTAGAAGCATTGTCGATAGGCGTTCCAATGGAAGATGGAGATGTTTCATTTAGAGTAAATGTTGTAACAATTAGCGAAGAAGAATTTTCTGATGAAGATTTTGGAAGAAGAACAATAATTGACCACTCATCAGGGGAAATTACAACCGAAGAATCAAATATATTGTTACATGCGGTGTTAGATGAACTTAAAGAAAAAAACTTATATCAGAATTTAAGTTTTTATGCGGGGACAGGATATAGACATTGCTGTATATGGAAAAAAGGAAAAATATTTGATCTTTCTATTCCGCATGACAACTTAGGAAAAACAATAAATTTGCTTTTGCCAGAAGAGTTTGTAAAGGAAACTGGTGAAGATAAAGACGAAGAAATAAAAAAGATGGCAAAAGATTTTACGGACATTATAAAAATAAGTTATAAAGTCTTAAACCATCATCCAATAAATGAAAAGCGCCGAAGCGAAGGAAAAAATGTTGCTAATTGCTTTTGGTTTTGGGGCGCAGGCACTAAGCCAAATCTCATGCCGTTCTTTCAAAAGACAAATAAGAAGGGAGCTATGATTAGCGCAGTAGACCTTCTTAAAGGAATTGGAACTGGAGCTAAGATGGAAGTTCCAAATGTTGAAGGCGCAACGGGTACGTTAAATACGAACTACGAAGGCAAAGCGCAAAAAGCATTAGATTTATTAATAAAAGAAGATTTTGATTTTGCTTATGTGCATGTTGAGGCAGCAGATGAGATGAGTCATCAAGGAAGCATAGAAAGAAAAATTAAAGCGATAGAATATTTGGATGATAGAGTCATCAAAAAAATATATGATGAGCTTAAGTCTGAAAACATTCCGTTTCGAATGCTTGTTATGCCAGACCATCCAACACCAATTGCGCTTAGGACGCATACAAGCAACGCCGTTCCGTTTATTATTTATGACAGCACAAATGAAAAAGAAAGCGGCTTAAAATATTCAGAGAAGGAAGCAACAAAAAGTAATACGGTTGTAAAACCAGGATACAAAATAATTGAAATGTTGCTAGAGGATAGAAAATGTTAGTAGTAAAAAAGTTTGGCGGCTCATCAGTCGCTGACAAAGAAAAAATTTATAATGTAGCAAAAAAATGCGTCGACGAGTATAAAGAAGGGCATCAAGTTGTCGTAGTTCTTTCAGCGATGGGAGATACAACTGATGACTTAATAGCTTTGTCTGAAAGTATTTCTAAGAGGCCATCTAAAAGAGAACTTGATATGCTCCTTAGCGTAGGTGAGCAAATCAGTGTTTCACTTTGCGCTATGGCGATACATGAACTTGGCGTTCCGGCTATCTCGCTTAATGCATTTCAAGTTGCTATGCATACAACAAAAGAGCATGGAAACGCAAGACTTAAAACCATTGACGCTGATAGAATTAAAAATGAACTTGAAGCAAAGAAAATAGTTTTAGTTACAGGTTTTCAAGGACTTGATAAGTACGACGATGTAACAACTCTTGGACGTGGAGGAAGTGACACGACAGCCGTTGCTTTGGCTGCTGCGTTGCATGCAGATAAGTGCGAAATATTTACTGATGTAGATGGCGTTTATACATGTGATCCTAGAATCGTTCCAAACGCACAAAAGCTAAAAGAAATTACTTATGATGAGATGATGGCTTTAGCTACGCTAGGTGCACAGGTTTTGCATAATAGAAGCGTTGGCATGGCAAAGAAGTATGGAATTGAATTGGTAGTTCGCTCATCACTATCAAACGAAGAAGGAACAATAGTTAAGGAGAATATAAAAGTGGAAAGAAGATTAATTAATGGTATAGCAGTTGATAAAAACCCAGCACGTATTTCTGTCATCGGTGTTCCAGATATACCGGGTGTAGCTTTCAGGGTATTTGATATTCTTGCAAAAGCAAGAATATCTGTTGATACAATTTTGCAAAGCGTTGGTCGTGATGGTACAAAGGATATCACATTTACTGTTGATAGAAAAAATCTTGATGAATCACTTAAAATTTTAGAGCTTAACAAAGAAAAATTCTCAGCAGATCATATCAACCATGAGGAAAATGTTGCAAAGGTTTCTGTTGTTGGCGCAGGAATGATGACTGACCCGGGTGTTGCAAGCAAGATGTTCGAAGCACTTTATAATGCAGAAATAAATATCAAGATGATTGCAACTAGCGAGATTAGAATTACAGTTATCGTTGATGAGAAAGATGCTGATGATGCTGCTAGAGCGGTACATGACGCTTTCATCGAAAAAGAATAATGACTTACGAAACATGTAACGAAAAAGAAACTTATACATTAGGATTTGAACTGGCAAGAAAAGCAAAGCCGGGCGATATCTTTTGCCTTGATGGAGATTTAGGCGTTGGCAAGACCGTCTTTACTGCCGGATTTGCAAAAGGCCTGGAAATAGATACACCTATTTGCTCGCCAACATTTACAATTCTCCAAACATATGATGAAGGACGACTTCCTTTATATCACTTCGACGTTTATCGCATAGCAGATTCTAGCGAAATGGAAGAAATTGGATTCGATGAATATGCTTTTGGTAAAGGTGTTTGCGTAATCGAGTGGGGAAAACAAATCGAGGATATCTTGCCAGAAAAGACACAGTTTATAACGATAGAAAAAGATTTAGAAAAAGGTTTTGACTATAGAAGGATTACTATCCAATGAAGGTTTTAGGAATTGAAACATCCGGTCCAATTGCATCAGTAGCAATCGTTAATGAAAGCAAACTGCTTGGCATAAAGATGGGCGACTTTAAAGTTACTCATTCTGAAACTTTAATGCCTTTGTTAGACGAACTCTTAAAAGAGACGAAAACGAGCCTAAAAGAAATTGATGCGATTGCAGTTAGTGGTGGACCGGGTTCATTTACAGGATTAAGAATTGGCAGTGCAACAGCAAAGGGTTTGGCACTTGCGCTTAATAAGCCGCTTGTTCATGTTCCGACCCTTCATGCTATGGCATATAACCTTTTAATGCCAGAGGCAATCGGATGCATAATCGTTCCGATGATTGATGCAAGAAATAAAAATGTTTATTGCGGAATTTTTAATTTTATTATTCGTCCGGATAACACAGTTGACTTTGATATTTTTAAGGACAGCAGTGCAATGAGCATTGATGAACTTTTAGAAGAATTAGAAACGCTCACTTCTTTAGACGGCAATCCGCCACCAGTAGTTTTCTTAGGCGATGCGGCAGAAATTTACGAAGACTATATCGAAGAGCATGCAACGTTTAATTATGGAATTGCTATGGAAGAAGCGATGCTAGCTAGAGCTGATACAGTTGCGCTTGTAGGCCAACTTAAGTACCGCTTAGGATTAACTGCTGATGCCGACAGCGAAGCTCCGGAGTACCTTCGTGTATCGCAGGCGGAACGTGAAAGGCAAGAAAAAGAAAAGTAATGGAAATAAAATATTACCATTTAATATATGACGATATTGAAGCAGTTTCTAAGATGGAGGCAGAATTCTTCGGGCAACCTTGGAGCGCAAAAGGAATAGCAACATATATGGAAAAAGGAAATACAATTTTTCTAGTTGCTAAAGATGGCGAAAAAGTTATCGGATATGCGGCAATTGTATGCGTGCTAGACGAAGGGAATTTAGTAAGCATAGCAGTTAGCGAAGATTATAGAAAGATGGGTGTTGCTTCAGAACTTTTAGATATTGCTTATTGCGAGGCAAAGGAACGCGGCGTAACTTCGATTAATTTAGAAGTAAGAGAAAGCAACGAAGCAGCAATTAAATTATATGAAAAGGAAGGTTTTGAATTAGTAGGTGAGCGCAAAAACTTTTATAGCAAACCAACTGAAAATGCAAAACTGTTTTTGAAAAAATTATGTTAGATATTTGTTTACTTGGAACAGGAGGAATGATGCCACTACCTAGACGCAATTTAACGTCTTTGATGGCACGCATCAATGGTTCAAATATTTTAATTGATTGTGGCGAGGCAACACAAATCGCAATCATGAAACAAGGATGGTCTTTCAAACAAATAGATCTTATTTGCTTCACGCATTTTCATGGTGATCATATAGGTGGCCTTGCAGGACTTCTCCTAACTATGGGGAATGCAGAACGTACAGCGCCGCTTACAATTATTGGGCCAAAGGGCATAGCAAAAGTTTGTGAATCACTTCGAGTTATTGCACCAGAGCTTCCTTTCTTAGTAACTTACATAGAAATAATGGAAGATGAAGAAGAATTTTGGTTCGACCATTTTAGAATCGAAGCCTTTAAGGTTAAACACCGCATAACATGTTACGGATACAACATTATAGTTGACAGAGCAGGAAAGTTTGATCCAGACAAAGCAAAAGAATTAGGCCTTCCAGTTACGGCTTGGGGAGTTTTGCAAAACGGCGAAGACGTTGAGATTGACGGGAAAACTTACACGCCGGATATGGTGATGGGGCCAGCTCGAAAAGGGCTAAAGGTTACTTATTGCACCGACACAAGACCGGTGGACATTATCGCCGAAAAAGCTAAGGACGCAGACCTTTTTGTTTGCGAGGGAATGTACGGCGACCCTGAAAAGGCGGAAGATGCAGTTCAAAAAAGGCATATGACTTTCTATGAAGCTGCAGAGCTTGGAAAGAGGGCAGACGCAAAGCGCATGTGGCTTACACACTATAGCCCATCCCTAATTCATCCGGGCGAATATATGGACGAGGTACATAAAATTTTTGACAGGGTTGAGCCTGGAAAAGATTTAAAGACTATAGAATTAAAGTTTGAAGAAGAGTGATTTTTAGGCAAATTAGGTTTAAGGTTTTCGGCTAGAAATTTAGCATTTGATGTTTAGAAAAATTATGGACAAGACAGTTATTTTATCAATTGAATCTTCATGCGACGAAACGGCAGCGGCTGTCACAGTTAACGGAAGAGAAGTTCTTTCGAATGTGATTTATTCGCAAATCGATTTGCACACACTCTACGGAGGCGTTGTGCCTGAAATCGCATCTAGAAAACATATTGAAAAAATTAATCCAGTAATAAAGAAGGCATTGTCGGATGCGGATGTAACGCTAGATGATTTGGACGCAATCGCAGTTACTTATGGTCCTGGCTTAGTTGGAGCTTTGCTAGTAGGCGTAGCGGAGGCAAAGGCAATCGCTTATGCAAAGAATATTCCGCTTATCGGAGTGCATCATATAAAAGGACATGTTTGCGCAAACTATATTGAATATCCTGAATTGGAGCCACCATTTCTTTGCTTAGTTGCTAGCGGCGGTCACACTCACTTAGTTCGCGTTGACGATTATACACACTATACAATAATTGGTCGTACCCGTGATGATGCAGCGGGCGAAGCTTATGATAAGATTGCACGCGCGATAGGACTAGGATATCCGGGTGGACCAAAGGTAGAAAAAGCGGCACATTCAGGAGATCCGAAGGCTTTCGATTTTCCACGTGCGAAGATAGATGAAAATCCTTACGACTTTAGTTTCAGCGGTGTAAAAAGTGCTGTATTAAATACAATTAATTCTTATAAAATGAAGGGCCTAGAAATTGATGATAAGTTTCAAGCCGATGTTGCGGCATCATTCCAGCAAGCTGTTATTGACAGCATGAAGGAGCGAGTTCTTATGGCGATGGAAGAGTATGGCATGAAAAAATTTGCTATGGCTGGTGGCGTTGCATCTAACCAAACTTTAAGAGCTGCGCTTAAGGAGGCAGTCGAAGGTTTTGGTGCATCAGGCGGAGAATCAGGCGGAGAATTAGGCGTAGATCCAAGCGGAGAATCAGGCGGAAAATCAAACGGAGAATCAGGCGGAGAATTAGGCGGAAAATCAGGCGGAAGTTTTTATTGTCCGAAGCCAATCCTTTGCACAGACAACGCAGCAATGATAGGGGCAGCAGGTTATTATGAATTTATAAATGGAAAGAGAGACGGCCTAGACTTAAATGCGGTGCCGGGGTTGAAGCTAGAGTAAGTTTTGGAATTTGATTTTCGGATTTGAGATTTAGATTTTGGATTTGAAATTTAGATGTTGGATTTGAAATTTAGATTTTGGATTAGAGTTCAATTGACATTTTTGATTTGATTTTTGATTAGAACTCAATTGGCATTTTAGATTTGATTTTTGAATCGGGATTTAGATTGTTAGATTTGATTTCGGAATCGGGATTTCAATTTTGGGGTGAAAAGAAAGATTATGAATTTTGCAATTATTTTAGCTGGTGGCGCAGGGTTAAGAGTTGGCGCCCCTATCCCAAAACAATATATCGAAGTTAATGGCAGACCTTTACTTTATTATTCAGTAAAGGCCTTCGAAGAGAGTAACATAGATAAAATTAGTATCGTAGCTGATAAAGATCATATGCAGTTCGTACTTGATGAGATTGTTGATAAATATAATTTCAAAAAAGTTATTAGTGTTTGCGAGGGCGGAGTAGAGAGATTTAATTCAGCCTTTCATGGACTGGACGACTTAAAAGATACGGCTGGTGGCGAAGACATTATCTTAATTCACGATGGCGCACGTCCTTTTATCACAGCTGAGATTATCAATAATGTTATTGAAGAGACTAAAAATAATGGTGCTGCTATCGCAGCTATGCCAGTTAAAGATACGATTAAGATAGCAAAAGAGGTTGGCAAAGAAAGTTCTTCGTGCGATGAGAAAAGAACAAGTTCATCTGTCAACTCATGCTCCGGCGGAGCGTTCGTAGAGGCGACTACGCCTCGCGCGCTCACATGGCAGGTTCAAACTCCACAAGGCTTTAATTACGCCAAACTCTTCGAAGCTTATAAAGAGATAAGCGCGCGAGGCAAGGACGAAAGAGCGCTTATTACAGACGATTCTATGATATGGGAGAGCGTCTACAAAGATGCGCCAGTGAAGCTTGTAAAGGCCTCATATTCTAACATCAAAATCACCGATGAAGGAGATTTAGAGGTTGCAAAGGCGCATTTAATTTGATAGAATATTCATTGCCGTTTGGCAAGCCTTTGCACCACGCGCCCGTGGATGCAAGGAACCCTGGAGGGGTATCGAAGTGGTCATAACGAGGCGGTCTTGAAAACCGTTTGTCCGCAAGGGCACGTGGGTTCGAATCCCACCCTCTCCGTCAAAACAAAAGCAAGGTCCAGTGTGACCTTGCTTTTTGTTTTGCTTAGTTCGGAGGTGGGATTCGAACAAGGAAGATGCGAGTGCGAGAGCACGAAGCAGCTGACGCGGCCTGAAAGGGGCTTTAGCCCCGGCGGGAATCCCACCCTCAATAAAAAAATATTTGATATTTACACGATAGCGTGTTAATATTAAGGCATAAAATAAGGAGGCAAAATTATGTCTTTAATTTCTGTTAGTGAATATGCAAAGATTCATGGAAAAGATACGGGTAATGTTAGAAGAATGTTAATAAGTGGTAGATTACCAGGATATAAAATTGGAAATCAGTGGGTACTTGATGAGGAAACGCCATATCCAAAAGATAATAGAATTAAATCTGGTAAGTATAAAGTTTATTCTTTCACGGAACTAGCCAATATAATAAGGCCTATCTTAAAAAAGTATAATGCTGAAAGCGCAACACTTTTTGGATCATATGCACGTAATGAAGCAACATGTTCTTCGGATATTGATTTGTTAGTTATAGGCGGAAAAAATTTTGACTCAACAGATATATTTAGTATTGCCGATGAATTATACGAAGTTTCAGGTAAGTCTGTGGATGTTTATGAGCAAAGTGAAATTTCTAAAAAGTCAGACTTATTTAAAGCAATTAAGAAAGAAGGTGTTGCAATAGCATGAAATATACAAATGAACAACGAATTGAAAAAATAAAAAACCTTATTGAAAAATTACAAAGGTATATTGATGTCAATGAAATAACACGTAAAGATGTTGCTGAAAATGAAACAGTTAGATGGACCTTAACAACACCTCTTTATAATATTGGAGAACATGCTTATAATCTAACTGCTGATTTTAAGAAAGAGCATAGCGAGATTCCGTGGACGAAAATATCTGGATTAAGACATAGACTGGTCCATGATTATGATGACACAAACTGGGACATAGTAAATGACATCATCTTTACTATTATTCCAGAATTTAAGAAACAAATAGATAAATTATAATTACAAGAAGTGGCTCGTTCTCCTTTCTTGGGTTTTCTGGTTTTTTTAAAAAAGTTGTTCAAAAAAACCTTGATAATTCAACATTCTTTGAAGGTGGTTATTTTTCAAATCCCACCCTCTCCGTTGCACGAAGAAGAAGGAGCTAGTAGCTCCTTCTTTTTTCGTGCCCAGAATTCCATATAGTTTTTCTTTGTACGCCAAATCAAATAATTTTTAAAACGGCGGACAAAAAAGTGCCAAAATTGTCCGCCAAATCTTCTAGAACATGTCTCGGCGGACAAAATATGTTTGCCTTCCGGAACATGACAAAAATTTTAAAAAGTTTCCGCCAAAACCTCTAAAACATGAATCGGCGTAGAAAAAGTAGTGAAAAGTTTCCGCCATTTTTAAAATCAATGATTTGGCGGAAACTTTTCTGAAATATTTCCGCCACGATGCAAAAAATTCGAAAT
>JAZLLU010000016.1:0-106489 GCA_045598285.1 Lachnospiraceae bacterium
AAAGATAGCAGCTTTAAAAAACCATATTTGGTATTTATAAAAAATGAGACAAGGAATATAATAGTTAAGAAATCTAAAGTTCTAACAAGAATCTAGGGGAAACTTATCTATTGAATTCCTACAGTAAATTTACACTATCAAAAAGCGCAAGCACGTTGACGTTCGCTTATATATTGTTATAATTTAAGAGAAAACTTAAGAATTAAGGGAATACTACTTAAAATTTTAATAAAAATGGATAAATCAACGGCAGCATTGATGTTGAGAATTAACAGTAAAAGAAGTTGTTGAATATTTTAATGAATTTGATTTATATATAATTAATTATGGTTTTGGGGCCAGTGGTTGGAACCTTGCTTTTTTAGTAGGTGATAAAACAGGCGAGTTTGGTTTGATTGAAGTTGCACGAAACGAAGTAAGTTATATTTCTTATCAATGGGGACATGGAAACGTTGTTGTAGACCGCAAGATGGAAGAAGGCTATATTGCCTATGCCTTTTGTGGGGCTGCTTTTAGTAGCATCAAGAAATAACGAAACGATAAAAATATGAATGGAGATTTAAAATGGCAAATGTTTTTTTCTTTGGATGGGAAGTTGATTTCATTTTATGGATTCAGACATTCATTAATGGATTTACAACTTTGGTTGCCAAGTTTTTACAAATATGTGGCGAAGAATACGTTATTATTCTCGTGCTAGGATTGTTATATTGGAGTATAGATAAAAAACTGGGCCGAAGAGTATCGCTTGCAATGGCGGGAAGCATGATTTTTGGAACACTTATTAAAGGCATTGTGTTAAGAAGTCGCCCTTACTTAGATAACGAACAAATAAAATGCGTAGCAGCACCACATAGTGATGGAGACATTATGTCGATAAAGGAACAAGGATATTCTTTTCCAAGTTTGCACTCTGCAATGTCTGTTGCTACTTATGGAACACTTGCGGCAAGTACTAAGAAAAAAGTATTAATTGCAATTGGTGTTATCGTGCCGTTTTTAATAGGGCTTTCGCGTCCGTTTTTAGGAGTTCATTACCCTACCGACGTTCTTGTAGGATGGGCGGTAGGCGCTATTAGCATTTTCTTGTTTTCTTGGCTAGAGAATAAATTTGGTTATAAAATAGGATTTTTGGTTCCGCTTGTTATAGGCATTGCAGGATTTTTCTACTGCACAGATACAGAACTGTACTCTGGATATGGTGTAACATTAGGCCTGTTTTTAGGATTTATGTTTGAGGAAAAATTTGTAAAATTTGAGTATTGTAAAAAATGGTGGACATATATTTTAAGACCAGTTGGAGGTGTATTGGTATTTGTAATATGCACCCTCTTACTAAAAATACCGGCGCAGCTTCTTACGTTGGGAGAAACAAGCGCGATAGGACTTATTTACAGACTCTTTAGATATACCTTAAGCACATTTGTGATGATAGGCGTATATCCGATGCTCTTTAAGCTTTGCAAAAATAAATTTTAATATATCGACACAAAGAAAGGGGTTATGTTTTATGAAAAAATGTTTGATTGTTATCTTATCCATTGTGATGATTATCTCGATTACAGGATGCGGAAAAACAAACAAAGCAGATGACGGCGTTTATACAAAACTTGCAGAAAATTTATATGAGGTGACTTATACAGAATATGACCTCGATTATGCATTGCAAGAGAGAACAGATTCACTTGTTGATTTAACAAATGATAGTTCAGGTTCAGGTGGTTGTTCGGCGATTCGTGAAGGCAATTACCTTGGACGAAATCTAGATTTACCTTATGGCGATTTTGCCGAAATTATTGTTCATGTTCCGGCAGCAAAAGGACGCTATGCAAGCGTTGGATCATTTTGCGTATGTCAAGAATTGACGGGAGATAAACTCACTAAAAAGGATATGAACGAGACTTTATATAATTTGGTACCTATTTGCATTTGCGATGGTATTAATGAAAAGGGCGTTGTATGTGAAATGAATGTTGTTCCGGCGAAAGATGTAGCTATGACAACTGGAACGAATCCAGGCAAACCATCTATCAATATGGGAAATGTTGTTCGTTTTGTATTAGATAATGCATCTTCTGCAAAAGAAGCAATTGAGTTGTTAAAAGAGAGAAATCTTTGCTGTCCATGGGATTGGGCAGGTTGCAATAGAAAAGGAATGGAATACCATTATTTGCTTGCTGATGAAAATGAAACATATGTAATAGAAGTTATTAATAACGAATTGACAGTTTTGAAAGATGAAACAATTTTAACTAATTACTATATCGGCATAGCAGAAGGAACAGAAAATGGATCAGGAATTGAACGCCATGAAATTCTTGATAAAAATCGAAGCATAGCAACTAGCGTCGATGGAATGAGTAAATTAATGCAGATGGTATATTGGACAACAACAAACGATGTAAATGCAGAGAGTTTTTGTTATTCAGACCATTTTGGAGCAGTAGCAAAAGATGGAACAACAATTACACTTTCAAACTATGAAAACTATAAAGAAGAGCTTCTTGAAGAAGGAAAAAATGATGCTGCGTTGACAGAAGAGATGTTGAAGACAGGTCTAAATCTTAATGGTTTGTGGTATACACTGCACACATGCGTATTTGATATTCCGGCTAGAACAATGCAATTCTCGATTCATGAAAATCCGGATGTAACGTATAACTTTAGTGTAGAGTGACATCAGGAGACTAACTAAAATGAAAAGACTAGAAGAAAAATATCCATATTGCTGGTTGTTGCTGGGGCTGGTTTTGATGTTTTTCTCATATGGTATTTTTAACACGGGTATTTGCGCGTGGGTATTTGCGATACCACTTATTAGGTATATAAATATTCGCACGAAATGGTCATCGATTTTATGGATGTTACTTGGCGCGATTGTTGTTGCAAATATTGCATTTTGGGGATTGGTTCAAGATGGCTTTAATATTATGAACCAGGTGTTTTGCACGCTTAACGGTATTAGGATGTGGGCACCGTTCTTTATATATTTTCTTTGCAGAAAATTTAATGCTAAAAAGCTTATTGCATATTTTGCCTTTCCTGCTGTTGTTGCCGCACTTGAGTTCTTTATCGATAATCCGTTTATCTCGGTAATGACTTCTCTTTCGGTATCTCAGTTTTGGAATATTGGTTTGATGCAACTTGCAAGTGTCACAGGTGTTGTTGGCGTTTCATTTATTGTAACAGTGTGTGCCAGCGTCGTTAATTATATATGGGAAGATGGTCTAAATAAAAAAACAATAATAAACGCAGTGACTTATGGTCTTGTCGTTGTAATCGTTACAGGAATCGGTATGAGCAGTGTTAAGAAAATCACGACAGGGGACAAGACCGTTAGAGTAGCAACAAGTGTTGAAAATGTGAATGTGTTTGCAGAAAACATGGACGAATTTGACAAATACGAAGGGACAGCAATACAAAAAATTATTAACGCAAGCATTTACATTATTGAAGGAAGAGCCAAAGACGCAGCTTATAATGAATCGAGTGTATTAGTTTTCCCAGAAGACGCCTTTATATGCCCGGAAGGGGAGACAAAATATTTTATCGATGAAGTAAAAAGAATTGCGAAAGAAAATAATGTTAACATTCTATTGCCACTTCTTAAACTTCCAAATGTTGAAGTTCAAGATGATGGAGATGTCTTAAATGTTGTTGCACAATACTTAAAGAGTATTGAAGAAAGTGGCTTAAAGAAGATTAACACATTGAATTTTATTGACCATAATGGAGAGCTGCTAAATACTTATGTGAAAAACCACCTAGTGCCAGTTGTGGAAGAACCGTTCACCGAAAAGGGAGACGGCAAGACTCCGGTTGTCGAAGTAGATGGTATTAAATATACATATTTAATTTGTGCTGATTATACTTCGAATAAGTATGCTTATAATGGAAAAGAAGCAGATATCTTCTTGAATCCATCATATGATTGGGAAGCATTTCAATACTTTACCTCTTATGGCGTGCAAGCGCGTGCAATTGAGTGCGGATTTTCGGTTCTAAGAAATCCAGTTAATGGCAATATTATTTTATATGATTATTATGGCAGGCCGCTTTATATGGCAAATGCTATGAATGTGCATACGGGGATAATATATCTTGATATTCCGAAGGAAGGAAGAACAACTTTCTACGAAAAGACGGGTAATTGGTTCCCTTGGATTTGTGCGGTATATTCTATTTTTGCTATATTCAGTGGATTTGTTATTAAAAAAAAATAGAGTTATAATTAAACGGCTTTGGCTGTTTAAGGAGAAATATGAAAAGAAAAATAAACAAGAAAAAAGTATTGGAATTAATAATAATTGCTGCGGCACTCTTAGTAGCAATCATAGTTTTGGTTGTCGTTTTAGCAACGCGTCCGAAACCAAAAGCTGAAGAAAAAGAAACAACAACTAAAGTTGAAGAAGAAACTACGACAGAGCCTGAAGGTCCGAAGATAGAAGTTATTGATGGCATAACTTATGTTGATGGAATCTTGATTGCCAACAAAAAACATTCATTGCCAGAAGACTATAATCCAGGCGAAGATCCAAAAGCGGTTGAAGCTCTTTGGGAACTTATTGGAGCTGCTCAGGACGAGGGCTTGAATATAGGAAACTCTTACAGTGGCTTTAGAAGTTATGATACACAAAACGGATTATATTGGAATTATGTAGATCGTGATGGGCAGGCAGCAGCTGACACATACAGTGCACGGCCAGGCTATTCTGAGCATCAAACAGGTTTGGCGTATGACCTATGTACATGGGACGGAGGTTTAGTTGAATCTGAACCAGAAGCTACATGGATTTCAGAAAATGCACATAAATACGGTTTTATTGTTAGATACAAAGATGATAAACAAAGTATTACAGGATATATGGGAGAACCGTGGCATATAAGATATGTTGGAGATATTGCGACAGATATCTACAACTCAGGTCTTTGCCTAGAAGAATATCTTGGCGTAGAAGGCGGAGATTATGCAGAAAATTAAGCGGTTATATTTGAGGGGAAAATTATGGATGCAGTAAAAATTATTGAAGTTAAACAATCGGTTTTTGCGTCGAACGAAAAGAAGGCCGACGAGTTAAGAAGTGAGCTTAAAGAAAAAGGATGCTTTCTTCTTAATGTTATGTCTTCTCCAGGTTCGGGAAAAACGACAACACTTACAAAGGTAATCAACAATCTAAAAAATGATTTTAAGATTGCGGTTATGGAGGCAGACATCGACTCTGATGTTGATGCAAAGACAATCGCAAGCGAAACGGGCGTGGATGTTATCCAACTTCACACCGGTGGCATGTGTCATATCGATGCGGGCATGACCAAAGAAGGAATTGAAAACCTTGAGAAGAATGATTACGACTTAATTATTCTTGAAAATGTTGGAAACCTTGTTTGCCCGGCAGAGTTTGATACAGGTGCGGTTAAGAATATGTGCATCCTTTCTGTTCCGGAAGGCGATGACAAACCACTTAAGTATCCGTTGATGTTTGAAGTTTCAAATTTCGTAGTAATAAATAAAATTGATGTTATGCCATACTTTGATTTCGATTTGGAAAAATGCAAAGAAAATATTCATATGCGAAATTCAGCATTAGATATATTTACAGTATCGGCAAAAACAGGAGAAGGAATAGATAAAATTTCGGAGTATCTTAAAAACGAAATAATTAAATGGGAGGAGAACTAATATGCCTGAGATGTCAAATGCTTTCACACCTAGGTTTATGGGAGAAGAAAAGCCAAACGAAAAGATTTTAGCACTCGGTAAAAAGATTACAGACGTTGCAGCACATAAAATAAAAGGGCTTACTGCAAACGATCCAGAGTATTGGGGACTTAGATGCCTTTGCACAGATGAGATGGCCGAGATTGGCCTGGCTATGGACGTAAGAAAACCTTACACATTGGAAGAACTTACAAAGGTTACTAAAAAACCTGCTGAATATATTGAGCCTATAGTTGAAGAAATGGCAAAAAGAGGTCTTCTTGAATTTGACTATGGAAACCACTATACCGACGATGGCCCTATTAAAGATGCACCACATATCAAAAGATATATTCTGCCATACTTTGTTCCAGGCAGCGCTGAGTTTACAAACATGGTAAAGTCACAGCTCGACGAATATCCTGAGCTTGCACAATTCTTTGAGAGAATGACATTCATTCCTTTGGCAGGAATTACAGAAATGGTTCCTCCGGGTGGCGCAGGAATCGGCATGCACGTAATACCAGTTGAGAAAGCAATTTCTCTTGAAAATCAAAGTCTTGATATCGAGCACATTTCTCACTGGCTTAAAAAATATGAAGGACACCTTGGCGTTGGTATTTGTTCATGTAGATATGGTCGTGCAAAACTCGGCGAAGGATGTGGAGATTCATGTGAAGATTGGTGTATAGCTGTTGGCGATATGGCTGATTATTGTAGAGAAACTGGAAAAGGCCATGACATCACATATGAAGAGGCGCTCCAGATTTTAAAGAATGCTGAAGACAACGGTTTTGTTCACCAGGTTACAAATATAGACGGCACAGATAAAATTTTTGCTATTTGTAACTGCAATGTAAATATTTGTAACGCACTTAGAACATCTCAACTTTTTAATACACCAAACTTATCAAGAAGTGCTTATACCGCACAAGTTGATCCGAAGTCATGTGTCGCATGTGGCAAGTGTGTTGAATATTGCCCAGCAGGTGCAGTTAAACTTGGACAAAAACTTTGCTCGAAAGATGGACCTATTGCTTATCCGAAACATGAACTACCAGACCATATGAGCTGGGGCGAAGATAAGTGGGACGAAAACTATAGAGATAATAATAGAATAAATTGTTACGATACGGGCACCGCTCCATGTAAGACGGCCTGCCCAGCGCATATAGCTATACAAGGCTATCTTAAGATGGCAAAGGAAGGAAAATACAAAGAGGCGCTCGCACTTATTAAGAAGGACAATCCTTTCCCAGCTATTTGCGGAAGAGTGTGTAACAAACGTTGCGAGGATGCATGTACTAGAAACTTGCTCGACGGCGCAGTATCTATCGATGCTGTTAAGAAATTCATCGCCGAGCAAGACTTGAAGGCAGAAACGAGATACATTCCGCCAGTAGTAATACCTAGCAATGTTGAGAAAAACTGGACGCAAAAGATTGCGATAATCGGCGCAGGACCAGCTGGCCTTTCATGTGCCTTTTATCTTGCAACAAAGGGTTACAAACCAGTTGTGTTTGAAAAAAATCAATACCCTGGTGGCATGATGCGTTACGGAATTCCATCATATAAACTCGAAAAAGATGTTATTGATGCAGAAATCGAAGTTATAAAAGAACTTGGAGTTGAAATTAAGTGTGGCGTTGAGGTTGGAAAAGACGTTACTCTTGATGAACTTAAGGCCGAGGGCTTTAAGGCATTTTACGTTGCAATTGGCTGCCAGGCAGGAAGAAGCCTTGGCGTTGAAGGTGAAGATGCAACAGGTATAGAAAACGCAGTTGAGTTTCTTCACAACGCAACTGAAAATCATGACAGAAAACTTAATGGAAAAGTTGTTGTAGTTGGTGGCGGAAACGTTGCTATCGACTGCGCTAGAACTGCAAGTAGATTCGGAGCAGAAAGTGTAGCAATGTATGCACTTGAGAGTGCAGAGACAATGCCTGCAAGAGAAGATGAAATTGCCGAAGCAAAAGAAGATGGCGTTGTTATTAACAACTCTTATGGACCAAAGGAAATTCTTAAAAATGCAGATGGTAGTGTAAAAGCGGTTGTATTTAAAAGATGTATTTCAACTATTGATGAAGACGGAAAATTCAATCCAAAATATGACGAGAACGAAACAATAGAGGTTCCTTGCGACTTTGTTGTTCTTGCAATTGGTCAGGGAATTGATTGGGGCAAATTGCTAGAAGGAAGAAATGTCGAAATGCATCATGGTAACTATCCTGTTGCAGATCCACTTACGTTCCAAACTAGCGACCCAGAAATCTTTGTTGGTGGCGATGTATATTCGGGACCTAAGTTCGTTATCGATGCAATTGAGGCAGGACATCGCGCAGCCGATTCTCTTCACAGATTTGTTCAACCAGGCACGAGCCTTACTATTGGAAAGAACAAAAGAGAGTTCATCGAGTTTGATAAAGAGAATGCGCTCTTAGAAGGCTATGACACTGGCGCAAAACAATTTGAAGGAATAGATGAAAGCATAGATCCTAAATCTTTCAAAGACAATAGACTTACGCTCAGTGAAGAACAAGTTAAGATTGAAGCAGAAAGATGTTTATCATGTGGCGCTTCTGTAGTTGATGAGAACAAATGTATTGGCTGCGGAGTATGCACAACCAAATGTGAATTCGACGCAATTCACCTCTTCCGTGACCATCCAGAAATGTCGAATCTTGTTGTATCGGAAGATAAGTTTAAGTACATAATTCCTTATGCAGCTAAAAGGGCCGTAAAAATTACTTTCGGTAAAAAGACGGCAGAAGAAAAAGAAAGTCAAAGAAAACATAAAGAGTGGAAACGCGCACAGAAGGCTAAATAATGCATGAACTAGGAGTTGTTTTTCATGTTTTAGATGACGTTATCGCAATCGCAAAAGATAATCAGGCGAGCTGTGTTGATGCTGTTGTTTTAGAAATAGGAACAGTTAGTGGGATTGTAGATGATTATCTTTTGGATTGCTGGAATTGGGCTATAAAAAAGCATGAAGAAACAACTAATTGCGAATTAAAGATTGAACACATCGAAGCGATTTCATATTGCGAAGATTGTGGCGAGAATTTCGACACAATATCTAACGGAAAAATTTGCCCTAAGTGTGGAAGTGATAAAACGTTTCTTCTGCAGGGCAATGAGTTTATAATAAAAGAGATACAAGTAACGTAAGGGCGCGAACCCCTTCAGAATAGATAAAAAAAAGAAGATTCACTTCGTGAAACTTCTTTTTTTATATGCACCTTCAGGGGGCGCGAACCCTGAACATCATAGTGCAAAAACTGCACTTTTTGCATTTACAAAAAGTGCAAAAAGAGGTACTATACGCATAGGAGGTTAAAAAAATGGATAACATTAAAACGATAAGAAAGAATAAAGGTCTCACGCAGGTACAAGCATCATCAATTACAGGAATACCTTTAAGAACTTATAAAGTTTACGAAAATGACCCTACAAAAGTTGGAAACATCAAATATAAATATATAGTTGAAGAATTAAGTAGATACGGATACATTGATGAAGAACATGGGGTAATTTCTATTAATGATATTAAATCTTCATGTAAACTGGTGCTTGATAAATACGAAGTTGATTATGCAATTCTGTTTGGGTCATATGCAAAAGGCGAAGCTTCTGAAAAAAGTGATGTCGATATATTAATTTCAACAAGAGTAAAGGGCCTTAAGTTCTATGAAATAGTTGAGGAACTTAGAGAGGCGTTAAAAAAGAAAGTAGATCTACTTGGATTAGAGCAACTTAACAACAACCAGAAACTATTAAATGAAATACTAAAAGATGGGGTAAAAGTTTATGGTTAAAAATGATGACTACTATATTGGAAAGCTGATTGAAAATATTAACTTTATTTTTTCGCATATGTCAAATCAAACGCAAGAAAGTTTAGAAGGGGATGAGGTTCTTTTAGATTCAATGATGTTTAGGCTTGTTCAGATATCAGAGAATGCAAAAAATTTAAGTGAAGAATATAAAATTGAACATAATAATATTCCCTGGATGGCAATATATGGATTAAGAAATAGAATAGTCCATGACTATGGCAATATAGATTTAGGAATAATATTTAATACACTAAAATACGACATTGCTGAGATAAAATTATTGTTTGAAAGAATATAAACAATATCAAATGAAAAAAGAGAGGGGCTCGAACCCTGGGCTCCCAAATTAAGAGATAAGGGAAACGAAGAATTAACCTACAATAATAAAATTAATTGACAAGTAGGTTAATTCGATTTATCATATGATTAACCCACAAAATGTAATATTGCAAGAAAGTAGGTTAACACATGTCAGTATTAGATGATGTATTAAAAGAAGAATATGAACGATTATTAAGAATGAAAAAAACAATGACGGCGGAATATGATAAACTTCCTAAAGAATATTTGTCTAGAAAAAATATTAATGGTCACGAATGTTTTTATCTTCAACACCGCGAAGGAGATAAAATAAAAAGTGTATATGTTAACGAAAAAGATGTTGAGGATTATGCCGTTAAAATTGAAAGGCGCCGCGGCTTGAAAAAATCATTACGGGATATCGAGAAAGAACTCAAAAAAATCGAAAGGACTATTAAGTAATGGAGAAAATGGTATATTTCCAATTTAGTATTGACATTCTGAAAAGAAATGTTAATATAACAAATCCAATCTAGTGTTGGATGAGGGCAACAAGGTCTACTATTTTAATCTTGGGGTTCAAAATCCCGGAAAGGAGGTAGCGCCATGAACTGTACTGTCACTATTGACTGGAAGTTTGTTGTTGCCCTTGGCGGGACTGTGGTGCTTTTTGTCTTCTCTTCGAAGATAGATAGTGCAGCAGCTGAACGAGTGTTAACCCATGCGGTTGATACTTGCAAGGAGTTAGTGGTTGCTTTCAAAAGCAACTGCTAATTCCCGCATCAGGGCACATAGTCTTCGGATTATGTGCCTTTTCTATATCTCAAGGGGGACGATTTTTTATGAACAAAGAACATTTATTATCTCTATTAAGAGAACATACCACACTTTTTGAGAATAACATTGCACGTGAACTTGAAAAAACACACGATCAATGGTTTGAGGACTTTGGGTTTCCTATTTTTGGGGAAACCTCAAAGGATTATCATGAACAGGTTTATTTTCAATCGTACCTTGAATCATATACTCGCAAAATGATAAACGGAATCATTAAAGAATTATGTGAAGAGTATGTTGTTGATCAAATTAGATGGCCTGAGATGGAATTTTGCGGGAGTTACAAAGGGCAAACAAATTCTGAATTTGAAAGGGAATTTTACTTTGAATTTATTAACGAAGATACAAGAACTGGGTATCGATACACTTATTTAAGAGATGATAAAGTTGATGAGGTATTAAAAGCTGGAGATGTTGACAGAATAGTACTAGTTATATGGCAGCAGGAAGATTACCATATTGGCTTTGAGTATGACGATGAACGCGTAAAAGGAATTCTACTTTTGGACTTGTTCCAGGAGTTATTTTATGACCTCCTTGAAATCGAAGAAATTCGTACCATGTATGACATATTTGCAGAAAATATTACTCACGCTGTAGAAAAAGCAAATGCAATGATTTCTTTAGTAACGCTTCCTGGCTTTACACCATCTTATCTACATAAAAACAGAAAAGAAGTTGTTCAACATCTAAAAGAAGAAGTAAGTGCCACATCTTCGTTCTATGTAAAGAACGTAAAGTATCAGGAAACGCAGATAGACTCAGAAAAACTAATCTCGCAATATCATCTGTCCTCATATTTTCTTAATAATGAATTAGAACAGGCCTTTGTTGGAACAAGCCTTTATGCTAAGAGTTTTTTAACGTCAGAGTATTTGTATAAATATTTTAATAATAATCCTTTGTTCGATTATACACCGATTGTTAGTGGATATTTAAAATCAATAGAACAACTTCTCGATGTAATTTGTAGGAGCCACGACAGGAATAATAATAAAAATTGGGAAAATATGGGTTCTTACACAATGGGAAGTTACATAGAATACATCAGAAAGCATCGGGATATTTTTAGAAATGAATTACAGCCTGCGCAAGAAATCATTGTTATGTGTCTTGAAAGTTACAAAGTGGAAACAAGAAATAATCTCTTTCACAAAGATTATTTTTACAATTGGGATAGGGTTATTCAAATAAGGAAGAATACTGTGTTTTTGTATGTGACGCTATTAGGTTCGGTTAACCTTGATTTTTTGCCAAAAGACTACAAAGGGCTTGGACTGTTACAAACTGAATATGACAAATTGTTTGAAATATTGGATGGTCAGGAGGGCTATTTTCTTATTGAGTTAAATGGTAAAGCATATTCTAAAATGTCCATGAGGCGGAGAGAAAAAGGATTAAACTATAACTTAGATGGAATGGTTACAAATA
Source organism: Lachnospiraceae bacterium (assembly GCA_045598285.1). Lineage (GTDB taxonomy): Bacteria > Bacillota > Clostridia > Lachnospirales > Lachnospiraceae > RGIG5612. The sequence continues at coordinate 12,106 of JAZLLU010000016.1, forward strand.
CAATAGAATTTGAAAAATATGAATATGACCATTATGTAACCATTGAAATAGGGCCAAGAAATATGCCAACAGCAATTTGGAAAGAAGATTTGTATGAAAACCGAATATCTCAAATTTGGCAACGGTGAGTATAAATCAAATAGCCTTGCTTAATTCATAAAAGACAATAGACATAAGCAAAGAATAAAACGGACATAAAATTTTTAGAGAAAAAAACAAGTATAAAAAGCACCTAGATGGTGCTTTTTAATTTTAATAAGCATCCTTGATGCAGCATTTAGGTGATATTTAACTATTAAAAAAATTAATATAAAAGAGGATTATTTTGGCAAAATGCATGTACATAAAAAATATATCAAAAAAGTATTGACATTTAGGATATGTGATGATAATATAACAGCATAAACGATGTACATATAAAATATATCAAACGTATTACGAATTATAAAAAATGAACTTTACAAGAAAGGGGAAATAATTTAAAATGAAGTCATTCGAAGTAAGAGCTAAATGTGGTCATGTTGGAAGAAATTATTACGTTGAAAAAAGTTTTATTATAAAGGCAAAAGATAAGCGTGAAGCAGCCGCAATAGTTAGAGATAAGCCAAGAGTAAAACATCATGCAAAAGATGCAATAAGATGGGTTGCCGAAATAGATGATAAAACTTATTTGGAAAAGAAAAAAGAATATGATTCAGATCCATATTTTAAGTGTAAAAGTATACAAGAACAAAAAATAAATTGTGAATTAACAATTTTAGAGGAAATAGTAAAACCTCAATACAAGAAAAAAGATAAATCAAATCAAAAATTTTATTATGGAAAAGAAAAAATTAGAAATCCAAAAAAATATTTCAATAGATATTTGGCGATAGCATAGAGAGGTATTAAAAATGAATAAAATTGATAAACTAGAAAATCATGTAGAAATTATTGGAGGACAAATAACATCTAGAGTGATTGCAAAAGTAAATGATGAAGTTGTTGAAACTAGACGAGTTATTACGCCAAGCTGCATACAAGCCGATGGAACAATTGATTTCGAAAATATGCCTGAAGAACAATTGAAGGTAAAAGCAGAAAAGAAGAGAATTACAGAAAAAGATGATATAGTTCTAAAATTATCTTCGCCATATATTGCCGCATTAATTGATGAGAATTCAGAAGGCTGTTTGGTACCATCATTTTGTGCAATTATAAAAAATAAAGAAACTATTAATAACGAATACCTACTCGCATTTCTTAATAGCAGTTACTGCGAAAAACAATTAAAAAAAATAGTAGCGGGTTATCATATGAGTATTTTACCAATTGGTAAGTTAAAAAGCATTAGTATTCCAGTTCCGAGTGAACAGATACAAAGGGAAATAGGTCAAAAATATATTGATACACAAAATAAGATAAAGTTATTCAAAAAGATTGTAGAGTTAGAAAAAAAACGTAATGATATTGTATTTAAGGAATTAGGTGAATAATAATGATAAAACAGGAAATTAATAAAGAAAATATTATAGATAAATTAGAAAAATGTTTGAGTAAGCTTATACCCGTTAATGAAGTTGCAATGGCACTCGTAAGAATGATTTTTATTAAATATGCGATAGACAATTGCTTAGGAGATAAATCAATATCAGATAATCAGCAGTTATACCAAAGAGCTCAAAAAATGCTTGCAATGAAAGATGCGATTAACGGAGTGTTTATTGTTCAGGAAATTTTAAATAATATTGATGAATATTATTTATTAAACGGTGTTTTATCAAATGATGGTTTTTCTTTTAATCAGATTATGTTTGGACAAAGTATTCAAAAAGTTAAAAGTAATATAAGAGAAGAAAGTTTTAAGGAAATATTAGAAATTATTGGGTGCGTTGATTTAGAAGAAAACAAAGAACATACTGTAGGGAAAATGTTTTCAGAAGATTTAATAAAAAGATTGTACGATTCATCAGAAAAAAGATCAAAGTATGGTACTAGCTTGACTAAAAAATCAATTTCGAAAATTTCAAAAGAATTATTGCAAGTAAAAAATGAAGAAAAATTTTATGATTTTGTATCAGGAATGGGATTATCAACGATAGAAATTAATAAAGATATTAATTCACAAATCTTATGTATTGATAAAAATCATAATAATGTTGCAATTGCGGCTATGTTGTTTATATTGTGTGGGTTTACAAATTTTAAGATTATATGTGAAGATAGCATGGGTTATTTTTCAAACTTAAATAAAGGGGATAAAATTTTTGTAGACCCACCAGTAGGACTTAAAATAGAATGTAATGATGGATATAGAGACGTTTCAGTTGTAGCCTTAGAAATATTGAAAAATAGTATAAACCAAGAAGGCATCGGCGTGATGACGATTCCGAGTGGACCATTATTTCAATCAAAAGGTAAGGCAGCAGATCTTAGAAAACAATTATTAGCAGAAGGAGCCGTAAAAGCGGTAATCGCGTTACCACCTTTGTGGGCTGGCGCACAGATTGGAACCAATTTAATTGTTTTACAAAAAGGGAAACCTCAATTTGAAATATTATTTATTGATGCGATACAAGATGCTGAATGCAGTAATAAGCGAATAAAAAATAATGATATTTCTGATGAATTAATAACAAGAATTGTTAATACATATAACGATAATGTATCAATTGATGGTTTTTCAAAAGTTATTAGCCATAGTGAAATAATAAATAATGATAATAATTTTCTACCAGCTACTTATGTAATGAAAGTTGTTGAAGAAGAAAATTTGACACTGGATGAAATAGACCAACAATTGAAAGAATTATATTCTAAACTTGGTATTAAATGAAAAAAAATAACAGTTTTATTTCAGCGTAACGAAATAAAAATTATTAAGGTGGAGGGAAAATCAAAATGATTAATATAAGAAAACTAGAATCAGAATTATGGGAATCAGCTGATTTATTACGTGCAGGTTCAAAGTTAACATCAAATCAATACTGTATGCCTGTGCTAGGACTTATTTTCCTTCGATACGCATATAGCAGATATAAAATGGTTGAAGCAGAAATCTTAAAAGGACGCCCGTCTCGTAGAGGAAGAGTTATGCCTGTCGAGGCAAGTGACTTTGCTGCTAAAAGTGCGTTATATCTTCCAAAGGAAGCGCAGTATGATTATTTATTGAATCTTCCTGAAGATATTGCTGCGGCAGGACTTGTTAATAAAGATGGTCACAAAATGAATAGTTTAGGAGAAGTGGTCAACAATGCTATGCAACTCATTGAGAATCAGAGCGAGCAGTTAATCGGTGTACTTCCTAAAAGTTATACAGATTTCTCTAATGAGATTCTGTCAGAACTTCTTCGTATATTTAATAACTCTGCCCTTGATGAAGTTGGTGGAGATATTATCGGAAGAATCTATGAGTACTTCTTAAATAAATTTGCAAAGAACATCGCATCAGATGATGGTGTTTTCTTCACACCTAAGTCTCTGGTAAAGATGATTGTTAATATTATTGAACCTACAAGCGGTGTCTTACTTGACCCAGCTTGTGGTTCTGGTGGCATGTTCATTCAATCTGGTGATTTTGTTAATGCTACTGGAATGAACGCTAACAGCACTATGACCTTCTATGGTCAGGAAAAGGTTGAATATAATGCTCAGCTTTGTCTTATGAACATGGCAGTGCATGGACTTACTGGTGTTATTAAATCCGGTGACGAAGCAAACAGTTTCTATCATGATGCTCATAATCTTGATGGCTGCTGCGATTATGTAATGGCAAATCCGCCATTCAATGTAGATAAGGTAAAAGCCGAATCATGTGAAAGTGCTAAACGTTTACCTTTCGGTATGCCGGGTATCAATAAAAATAAAGAAGTTGGTAATGGTAACTATTTGTGGATATCGTATTTCTACAGTTACCTTAATGAAAGAGGTCGTGCCGGTTTTGTGATGGCTTCTTCAGCTACAGACAGCCAAGGCAAGGACAAAGATATCAGAGAAAGCTTAGTTAAGACTGGCCATGTAGATGCAATGATTAGTGTAGGCAATAACTTCTTTTATACTAAATCATTACCATGTTCGCTTTGGTTTTTTGATAAGGGGAAATCAGAACATATCAAGGACAAGGTTCTTTTTATTGATGCAAGAAATTACTATACAGTAGTTGACCGTACTCTTAACGAATGGTCTGAATGGCAACTTAAAAACTTGAATGCCATCGTATGGCTTTATCGCGGAGAGATTGATAAATACAAGGCTCTTCTTGATGAGTACCACACTGCTCTTGGCAGTGACAAGCCATTTGCAGAACAAGTACATGAACTTTCTGAAAAAGCAAAGGCTCTTCGTTCCGAAGCAAAGAAGGCAGTTGAATCAGCTGAAAAGCGTGAAAGGAAAAAGACTCAGGAAGCTTATGATATTAAACTTGCAGAACTTATTGATATTCTCACAGTAGCAAAGGAAGCAAACTGGCTCTATGAAAAATTCGGTGATGGTGTATATGCTGATGTTCTAGGTCTTTGCAAGGTAGCAACTATTTCCGAAATTGAAGAAAAAGGATGGTCTCTTACTCCGGGTGCTTATGTAGGAGTTGCTCCTATCGAAGATGATGGTGTGGACTTTGAGGAACGTATGGCTGAAATTCACCGTGAACTATTATCTCTTCAGGCAGAATCTAATGACTTGATGGATACCATCTCACAAAATATGAAGGAGATGGGATTATGAGTTATAAGAAGACAACAATAGGCGCCCATTGCTCAGTGACATCTAGTAAGCGATTCCATGCATCTGAAAGAACAAAGGAAGGTGTTCCATTTTATTGTTCAAAGGAAATAATACAAAAAGTTAAAGGTGAAGATGTTACTGAATGCGATTATATATCAGAAGATGCGTATAAAAGTGTAAAAGAAAAGTATGGAGCTCCTCAAGTGGGTGATTTATTGATTACAACAAGAGGTACCTATGGGGTTCCATATATATATAAGGGTTATGATAAATTCTATTTCGCTGATGGAAATCTAACATGGTTAAAAGATTTTGACGATGAGCTAGATGTGGAATATTTATACTATTGGATTAATTCATACGAAGGTCAGAAGAAGATAGACGCTATAGCAAAGGGAACAGCGCAAAAGGCTGTTCCTATAGCAACACTTAAACAAATCGAAATAGAAATACCAGAAATCTCTACTCAGAAAAAAATTGTATGTATATTAAAGGCGTATGATGAATTAATAGAGAACAATCAGAAGCAAATCAAGCTTCTTGAAGAGGCCGCACAGTGCCTTTATAAGGAATGGTTTGTGGATTTGCGTTTTCCGGGATATGAAGATGTAAAGATTGTTGATGGAGTGCCGGAGGGGTGGATTACTTCATCCGTAGATAGTTTTATTAAACTTCAAAGTGGCTATGCATTTAAAAGTAATTCTTTTGACAATACAGGGAAATACAAAATCGTAACTATTAAAAATGTTCAAGATGGCGAATTTGATGGAGATAAAGTAAATAGACTAGTTGAAATACCTGTCAAAATGCCAAATCATTGTAAATTGAATGAAGGAGATACTCTCCTTTCTTTAACTGGTAATGTCGGGAGAATATGTACTGTTATTGGAAATAATTACTTGTTAAACCAACGAGTTGCAAAAATTGTTTCTAACTACCCTTGTTATGCTTATTATTTGTTTAGAAGCAAAAAGATGTTTCACGATATGAATAATCTTGCAAATGGAGCTGCTCAGCAAAATTTAAGCCCGTTAAGAACAGGACAAATGCAGATACTTAAGCCAAGTGGTGACATCCTTTCGATGTTTGAAGAAAAGGTTCGTCCATTGATGAATAAAAAAATATTGCTAAATAAATCAATTGAAACAGCTAAACAATCTCGTGACCGCTTATTACCTAAATTGATGAACGGTGAAATCGAGGTGTAGGCATGACGAAAATCAATGGTTACTACTCATTGGTTAATATCAAAGATTTTAATGATGGAACTACAATTTTTGCAAATAATAAATTAAAAAAAGAAGGTGCCAAAAAATGAGCTATGATTATTCAGAAAATATACTTGTTCAGGAAAGCGCAGGTAATTTACTGCGTGATGAATTAGGCTGGGATGTTCAGTTTGCTTATAATACTGAAGTGCTAGGTAAGAACGGCACTTTCGGTCGAGAAAGCTATAAAGATATTTTGCTTACTCGATATTTTAGAGAGGCACTTAAAAAATACAATCCTTGGATAAACGAAAATCAGATTATTGAAGCTCAGCAGATTTTAGAAAAGAGATTGTCTACATCTTCATTGTTGCAGGTGAATGAAGAAAAATACTTTTTAATTCGTGATGGCATTCCTGTTACTGTTAAAAAATCAGATGGTCAAACTGAAACTAAGAAAGCTGCAGTTATTGATTTTCAAAATCCAAGCAACAACTATTTCCTTGCAATAAAGGAATTTAAAATTCACGGGGATTTATATCGTAGAAGAACGGACATTGTTGGCTTTGTTAATGGTATTCCACTTCTCTTTGTAGAACTTAAAAAGAATACTGTAGATGTTCAAAATGCTTATGATGATAACTACACAGATTATCAAGATACTATTCCTCATTTGTTCTATTACAATGCATTCATCATGCTTTCCAATGGGACAGAAGCTAAGGTTGGTACACTTGGCAGTAAGTTTGAATTTTTCCATGAATGGAAGCGTCTTGCTGAAGAAGACCAGGGAAGTGTCGCTCTTGAAACAATGCTTCGAGGCATCTGTAAAAAGGAAAACTTCTTAGATTTATTTGAGAATTTTATTTTGTATGACCACTCTGATGGTAACACTGCAAAGATACTTGCTCGTAACCACCAATACCTTGGTGTAAACGAAGCTATGAAAGCTTATGCAGCTCGAAAACTTAATGATGGTAAGTTGGGAGTTTTTTGGCATACACAAGGCTCAGGTAAAAGTTACTCTATGGTGTTCTTTGCAAAAAAGGTTCGTAGAAAGATGGAAGGAACACCAACCTTTGTTATTCTAACAGACCGTGATGAACTTAATACACAAATTAGTGATACCTTTGAAAATTGTGGACTTCTTGGAAAAGAAATAAAGGCTTCACAATTTATTGCTACAAGCGGAGAAAACCTTGTAAAGAAACTGCAAGATAATCCAAGCTTTATCTTTACTTTGATTCAGAAGTTTAATAAGCCAAATGAAGCACCAATATATCCTGATCACGATGTCATCATTATGTCAGATGAAGCACACCGAAGTCAGTATGGCATTTTTGCTGATAATATGATGAAGTTGTTGCCTACTGCTGCGCGTATTGGTTTTACGGGTACGCCATTACTTTCAAGTGATAATATCACTGCTCGAACATTTGGTGGATATGTATCAGTCTATGACTTCAAAAGAGCTGTTGAAGATGGTGCCACTGTGCCTCTTTACTATGAAAATCGTGGTGAAAAGATTGTTGATTTACATAATCCTGAAATTACAAATCAAATTCTTGATGCCATTGAAAATGCAGACCTTGATGTAGACCAGCAGGATAAACTTGAAGCTGAATTTGCAAAAGAAATTCACTTACTCACAGCCGAGCCTAGACTAAAATCTATTGCACGTGACTTTGTGAATCACTATTCTGATTTGTGGACAAGCGGCAAAGCTATGTTTGTTTGTTTGAATAAGGTTACCTGTGTTCGTATGTATAATTATGTTCAGGAATACTGGAAAGAAGAAATAAAAATATTAAAAGATAGTTTGAAAGATGCAAGTCAACAAGAGGCCCTCGAACTTGAAAGAAAAATCAAATGGATGGAAGAGACGGAAATGGCTGTTGTAATCAGTCAAGAACAGAATGAAATTCAGACATTCAGAAAATGGGATTTAGACATCAAGACTCACCGTACAAAGATGGAAAAGCGCGAACTGGATAAAGAATTTAAGGATTCAAAAAATCCACTTCGTGTTGTATTTGTATGTGCAATGTGGCTTACCGGCTTTGATGTTAAATGTCTTTCATGTCTGTATCTTGACAAGCCGTTAAAGGCTCACACTCTTATGCAGACCATTGCACGTGCAAATCGTGTAAATGAAGGAAAAAGTAATGGCTTGATTATAGATTATATTGGTATCGTAAAAGCTTTGAGAGAGGCTCTTGCAAATTATACTGCTAACGTAGGTGGCAACGGTGGTTCAGACCCAACGGTAGATAAAGATGAACTGATTGCTCGTATTATAGAAACAATAGGAAAAACAGAGGCATTTTTAAGCGAAAATGATTTTGATTTAGAAATGCTCATCGATGCCTATGACTTTATGAAGTTGTCGTATCTTCAAGAAGCGGCAAATGCAGTATGTGGTTCGATTGAAGATAAGAAAACATATACTACATATGCATCAGAACTAAATCGTCTTATGAAATATACTGATAGAGATGATATCACAGGGCACACTCGTAAACAGTATGAAGCAATTGCTGCTATCTATGCTGAATTACAGAAAAAGCGTAAGCACATCAATACGATAGACCTTATGATTGAAATCAATGGAATTATAAGTGCCTATGTTGAAATTCAACACATACCTACAATGGTACAAGAAGAGCCACGAAGATTTGACATTAGTGCCATTGATTTTGATCTTCTTCGAAGAGAATTTGCAAAGATTAAGAAAAAGAATCTTGTACTAAAGGATTTAGAAGAAGTCATCCAACAGAAACTTGATAGTATGCTTTTGACCAATCCAAATCGCATTAACTATTATGAACATTATCAGCAGATTATTGATGATTATAATAGTGAACAGGATAGAGCAACAATCGAGAAGACATTTATGGAACTGATGGATTTGGCAAATCAAATGAGCCAAGAAGAACAACGTTATGTACGTGAAGGATTTACAAGTGATGAGGAACTATCTCTTTATGATATGCTGTTCCGCGATGATTTAAGCAAAACGGATATCAAAAAGTTAAAAGAAGTTGCAACTTCACTTCTTAAAAAAATTAAAAATAAAATTGCTGAATTTGATCATTGGACAGACAAGCAAGAAACAAAAGCAGCTATTGATAATCTTATTCGCGACACACTTTGGGCAGAACTTCCAGAGTGTTATGATGAGGTGAGTATCTCTATGTATCGTCAACGGATTTATGAATATGTGTACACGAGATACAGAGCGGTTGCATAATAAGGATGGCGAAATAAAATGAAAGCAAAAAAATGGCTGACGATTATCACTTTGATAGTATCATTGTTGTCTTTGGTAGCTGCGTTTGTAATTGGAAAAGACAGTAACTGTATATATTATGATGTTTCTATGGCTCTTCTGGGTAGTGCGGTTCTCGGATTCATAATGTCTATTACAGAATATTATGTTGAAAGACGTAAAGCCATGGAAGAGTTTTGGATTCAAGCAACTAATGTATTAAAAGAGTTGAGAAAAATTAAGCATCTTGATTTGGATGCTCCAATTGATTTAATCATAGAAGCATTTGGCGAAGAACGTTCAAATGAGTGGAATCAAATGTTTCACATATTGTCTGAAGACAATGAAATTCATCACGAATCAAAAGAAAACTTAATCTCTTGGTATGAAGAGAATGTTTCACTTCCTTTTGATGAGAATACAGATGTTGATAAAGAATTAGAAGAACTATATCAATCAAAAATGAAAAGTTACCAAAAAGCATTTATGTATTGTATGCAGGGTTATCAACTTGCTTCTTCAGTTGAGTTAGGCACGTTAGATAATGCTTACGGTAATTTGGATTATATCTTTGCAAACAAGTGTGTTCGAAAGAAGGCGTATGATTTAATCTATGATAAAATCAGAAAAATAGTTATCGAGTTTAAAACAGAGACATACCATTTCAATTTATTAAAAGACGGGAAAGGAAACTTTCCAGTGTGTGCAACAAAAGTATCCGATTTAGATAAAGAATACTTTCTATCAAAAGAAGAAACGGAGCATGGTTACACCCACACTTTGGTATATCAAAATGTCTTTGACGATATTGATGCATCGCTAGAGGAATTCAGATGCAAAATATATAGAACCAAATATGTAGAACCTAAAAGAGAACCTATTTCGAGCAAGATGATATATTTTGGTGAAGATGAAGAAAAATAATAATCTCACATACCATCCCGGTACTTGAGCATAAGAAAACGACCACACTGGAGTATTGCTACTCTTGTATGGTCGTTATTTCTTTTGTCACCGCTTGAAGACGTCATTCAATAGCTGTTTTTCTTACAATCCCTAAGTGAAGGCTTCTTTTTCGGAGGTTCTTATGCAACTTCAGGGGCTCGAACCATGGCACCCTGATTAAGAGATGTAATACAATCCTTGTAAAATAAGGCTCTTTAAGGTAAAGTGGACGTAGGACATCAAAAGCAACAAACTGCGAGTTGGTTTTGCGATTTCGTATCATTAATCAGGACTGTTGCACCAGTCCTGATTTTTGTAATAAAATAAAAGCCCTAATAATGGGCTTTTTATGTTTTCACTTGTGATAGAATATATTTATTTAGAATATCCCATATAACGCAGAATAGCTTGCAATCCAATAATATCTCTAGCTGTTAATGTGCCATATTTCTTTTCAGTTAATTTTGATTTATCCAATGTGAGGATTTTGCTACATTGTGCTACAGTAGGCTTTAATAAACCAGCTTCTTGCCAACAAGAAAGTTCATATTCACCTTCTAGTGTTTTGTAACGTGGCTCGTGAGATGTCATTTTAACAGCAAGAACAGCTACCAAATTATCTTCTAAAATTACTACAGGTCTTTTTTTAGATTTTGCTTTGTCCTCAAAAGAAACCTCTGCCTCCCAAATCTCCCATTTATTGTACGTCATATATTTCATCCTCTTCTGAGTCCCATTCGGCAGGAAGAACGGACACTATAGGAAGTTTGTCATGATCAAGCGCAAATGAATGAATAGGATGAGCTCCGCATGAATAATAATTTTTAATACTGTCAAGGGAAATAATATTATTTTGGTTTGGACAATAAGCTTGGTCCCATGGAGAATTTTTTTCATGTGTCATATGCATCAAAGCAAGCCCTGTGTATTTGCCATAAGTTTCATAAACGTCAATAAGAAGGTCAAGTTCCTCAGGAGCCAATCTACTTTCGTCAAAGTTGTCAGTAGCTTCTTTAATACTATCTTTTCCGCATGCTTTAAAAGCTGAGAATACATCCTTTACTACTGGGCCATAATCCCATGCCTGAATCTCATCTTCAAAAAGTGGTCTATTTAAGCGACAAAGACTTTGCGCCTGTGTAAAAAAAAGAAGCTTGTTTATTTTTAGATTATCAATATAATCTGATAAACTATTTGAAAGTTGAACGTAAAAGTTAGCAATTTCCAATGCTTTAAATTTGCAATCCATCTTATCACTCCTTTTTATTTAATTAATTAATTATAAAAGCCAATTATTCAATTTTCAATATGCAGATTAAAAGTTTATTGTTAATTTTTTGTGTTTTATTATATACAATTTAAATTTATAAAAATGCGATTTAGTACAATTAAAATACAAAAGCACATCTAAATATACTAAAGTATCATTACACATATATGAGCAATCCAGGCGGTGTGTTTATTTGATAAAGTGGACGTAAAGTGGACGTAAGGGCCCTAAAAAATGGCTAGTGGACGTAAAGTGGACGCAAATTTGATAGATTTTTACACATTTGTAAGAGCATATAAAGATAGCGTAAAGCCTTAAAAAATACAAGGTTTTACGCTATTTTCTAGGGTCTGCACCTTCAGGGGCTCGAACCCTGGACACCCTGATTAAGAGTCAGAGATAAATGTAGCAATATCAAGCAGTTTTTTAAAATTTGAACCAAATTTGAACCATTACTTTTGATTATTAGCGTCTATTTTGTGGTAAAAATTGGTTCATTGTCTAAAATCTGTCGCTACTTTTTAATGCTTCAATAGGTTCTTTTGCATCATCTAAATGAGCATATACTTTTAAAATCATATCTGGGTTTTTATGTCCCATGAGTTCGGCTGCTTTCTTAATAGAGAATTGGGAATAATATAGTATTGTAGCAAAATTGTGTCTGTAAATGTAAGGCCGGAAATTTTCTCCTAATGTTCCAGCTTCAGCCAGTTTAGATTTGATTCTTGTCCACATCTTGTTTCTACTTGATTTAGATAACAACTCACCAAATTTATTTGTAAAAATAAAATCATCCTTTTTAAAGTTCTTAAGATATTTTTGAAATGGCTTAATACAATCCCTGTGCATTGGTATTTTGCGCATTAAGTTGTTTTTCGTTTCTTTTATAATAACATTTTTTCCGGTAGGAGACTCACTCTTAGGGATGTCAGTAATTGCCTTAGTAACATATAGCAGCTCTTCGTCGAAATGGAAATCTGATTTTTTGAGGGCCAATGCTTCACCAGGACGCAAGCCAAAATAGTACAAACAATTTATAAAAGCTCTGTCCATGGGATCCAGTTCGGTTTTTTTGGTGGCTTCTTTTTCGTCTTCAGTTAAAGGCCGGGTTTTTGATATAAGCGTGTTACTAAAAGCAGTCCCGTCTTTGATGGGCTTTTTTGGAAGTTTTAGGTACGCAGCTGGTGACGCAGCGATAATGCCATCTTCTACAGCTTGATTGAATATTGACTTTAAACCTAGTCTAAGTTGCCTACAAATAGATGGAGTTGACATATGCGCATTAATGATGTCTTTTAAATCTTGAAGGGTAATTTCATTTAACTTTTTAGATTCAATTGGCTTTAATTTTGGAAATATATTCTCGTTATACATGCGAATTGTATTAGGTGTCACAGTTTGTTTATAGCTTTCAAACCATTTGTCCTTGTACTGCTCAAAGGTATACGGGCAGTGATTGAATGGGTCTTTGCGTTGTTTTTGAAGCTCTTCCCATTCATTTTCTTTTCTGCGCCGTTCTTCATTAAGACCAGATTTTGTTTTACTGTAGATTCTGGCACGTACACGTTTGCCATTCTCATCATAGCCTAGCGAAATATTTTCAGTGTAATTCCATTTTTTCATAATAGAGCTCCTTGATTATTGTTGAGCGATGAATTCGCTGAGTTTTGATTTGATTGCAGCTTTTATTATTTTTTTTCTATTTTCAGGAATTATTGTTTTTTTCTTTGCTGTATTTTCTGCTGTTCTTCGTGGTTCGTAAGTCGTACTTAAAAAGTAATTGTCATAAATTGGTATATCTTTTTCAGCTTTTATCCCAAAATCCTTTAATTCTTCTTCTTTTGCTGAATGAATCCACTTCGTAAAATAATTCTCGAATTTTTTATAGTTTATTTGACCAAGTTGATCTAATTCAACGTCAATATATTCCAGTAAGATAGAAAAATTTTTGGAATTAATACATCGTCTAAGTGTATAAACACTGTGTCCAAGGTTCTTGATTGGAACATTGTTTTTAAACTGAAAATTTTCTAGGATTTTAATTAATTCTTTTGTTTTTGACGTGTCTAAAATATTTATATCTTTATCTTCTTTATATATATAAGCAAGCATATTAGCATGATGTTTGCTTATATTCATTTCACCTTCTATATACCGCCTTGTGTTACCGGTAATCCGCCCAATAGCATTACTTCTGAATTTTGTAAATAACTCTTTTTCTTCTAGCTTAACAATTTTTTTTGAGTCTAAGCTTTGGCAATATTCAATAATGATATTCCTAGAAGCTTCTAATAAGTCAATTTCCGTGCTTGTATCTAAAGTTCTTTGCTTTGAGTTAACTATCAAATAATTTTTGTAAATTCTTCTTATATAAAAAAGAATATCGTTATCCGAAATGGTTTCGGCTATTTGCTCCGCAGCTTTAATGCGAATTTCCTCTGGAAGATTGTTGTCGCTAGCAACTTCGAGCCATCTACTCAAGGTAGATGCTATTTTTTTGTCTTTTTTTGAAGTTATTTCTTCCTTTTTTACGTTATTCATAAAAATTCCTTTCAAAAAAACGATTTTTATATATAAAAACTAAATTCCAAAATATCGGACATATATAAGCATAACACAAAAAGAGAAAAAAATCAAAAACAAATAAAAATAAGCGGTTTTTAATTCTAGTTTTGTATAAGGGAGACCTTAAAAGTCTTGAAAATAAAGGGCTCTGCGGTTTTTTGAAAAATATAAATCCGATTTTTATATACAAAAACGAAAAATAAAAATATCGGACATATAGAAAATAAAAAAGAAATCGCCTTAATGACGAGAAAGGAAATTTTTATGAGAAATGAGAAAAATCTTGAAACATTCGACCCTGTAAGCGTTAATAGCAAATTCGCCATTTGCGGCTTGCCTATCAGACTAGATTCCTATAAGACATGCGGATTTGGATGCACATATTGCGCCGCTAATTGCAGGAAGATTTTTGAGTATAACAAGGATAATCAACGAATTGGTGACGTCGATAAATTAAGTAGAAGACTAGATAGGGTATTTAACCAAGGAAAATTCAAGGAAGATGACCTATTGAATAACCTTATTGCACAGCGTATTGATTGGCACCTGGGAGGAATGAGTGACCCTTTGCAACCTGATGAAGAAGAACTCCAAGTAACTAAGCAGATTCTTGAAGTAACCAATCAATATGAAATACATATCGTAACAAGCACAAAATCGGATTGTTTATATGATTGTGATTTCAGGCCGGAACTCCATTCGTTCCAACTTTCAGTTTCGAATTCAATGAATAACAAAGAACTTGAACCTGGGGTTCCGGACATAGAAAAAAGAGTTAAATTTTTTAACGAATTAAAGGCTAATGGCTTCAAGGTAGGGATTAGGGTCCAACCGTTCGTGCCAGGCATTACCTCGACAGATATTATTGACCTCTTCCCTAATGCTGACAATTTTACAATTGAAGGTTTAAAACTAGTTCCTCAGAACCAGGAACACATAGATTTATTACTTCGAATTACTGGATTAGATAGAAGCCAATTTAAGTTGATGGGGCTATTAAATCTTAGACCAGAAGAACGATTAGCAGCATATCCAGAATTCATTGAAAAACTAGAAAAGTATCATATTCCATATAGCATTGCCGATAATGACCTTCGCTACATGGGAACAAACAAATGTTGTTGTGGCGATGCACTTATTCACAAAAGTTCAAATTTTGATGTAACAACAATGATTAAAAAATATGGGAAAAATTGGTCTAAGGAAGACGCGTTAAAAGAAATCCAAAAATGTGGAATCAGTGAATGCAATTGCAAAAAATGTTTTGCATCAAACCGAGTAAAGGATTTTACAACAGTTTCAGAAATGTACGAAGCAAAATTTGATAAAAAGACAACAACGTTCTCCCCTCAATATCAATATGCATCATAAGCAACTATATAGATTTTCACTTATTGGATCCAATAAGTGAGGCAAGAAAGAAAAGCCCACTAAGGGCAGAAAGGAAAAATGGTATGCGGGGCGGATAGAGAGTAAAAAAGAAAATTAATAGTCAAAAAAAGTTATGTTGAATCGTAAATTAATTTAATAAAAATAAATGTGTCAAAAAAGACACTGAAAGGAAAATTTTATGCAAAAAATAATTATTAGTAAAAAAAACGAAAAAGATTGTCTGGGAATCATTAATCAAGAAGTTGAAAAAATGGCAAAAATCTTAGAAATTCCAATGCCTGTAATAAGTATAACCGAAGGAGAGCCTATAGCTCAAGTGGTCAACGGTCAACTCCAAATCACGATAAATAGGAATACTGAATTAGTAAATATGATTGGCTATATAGCATGTATGTGTAGGTGCTACTTTATGCTTGGTTATGGTATATACGAACAGTGCAACTCCGATTTTGTGTTATATAATTGTGCGTCTTTCGCGGCAGGATACATTGTTATTATGCTTGAAGGAACTAATTTGGAAATTACGTTCCCAGATTGCATAGGTAAAGATTTAAAAGAAAAGATTCTTCAGGAAACTAAAGCTCTTAAAATCGCAGCGGATATTTTTGGATTAGATTATAACTTGATAGAAAGTTGGATATCAGCAGTCAGAGCGCAAAACAATGAAATGATAAAGGAATTGAAAGCTAAGCCATGGAATCATAACCTGAACGCAAAAAATTTCTAACAAGATTAAATTATAGAGGAATATCAAATGGCAAGTAGATGGAGAAAAAAAGGAATAAAACCAAAAAGCTTTGAAAGTACAGGCCCAGGTAAGATCCCCTGGGCCAAGGGATTAAGTGAGACATTCTTGACACTGTACGAGTCGCAATTAAGGTCACCTGCATTTAGAAATCTGAGTGTTAGGCAACGACTCCTATACGTATACATGAAATCTAAGAATTTTGGAAAAAGGAAACCTATTCATGATTATCCGGAATTAGATGTGCTAGACGAACAATGCTTTTATTTCTCACGCAAAGAAGCTCTGGATTATAACCTCTATTCTACATCTACAGTGCGGTTCCTCTACTCTGATGTAAGAGAACTTGAAAAAGCGGGACTTATAACTATAGTTGCTAGCGGTAAGCCAAATAAGCAAAAATCAATATATCGCTTCAGTGACGAGTGGAAAAATTGGAAAAAAGAAGAAAACATTTAACTAATATCGGGCGCCGGCGATAGCCTAAGAAAAAAGCCGGTAAAAAGGAGAATAATGCAAAAACTAAATATTAAAAATTTAATAAGTAAAGTTTCATCGGAAAGACCATACTGGATTCCTCAACTAAATGATATTGAGAAATTTAATGAAATTTTTAATGATTGGGCAAGTAATAATGAAGTTAATCAGTTATTAATGTATGAGCAATATGGATTCTCATTAGATGATGTTGAATCTATAATTTATGATTATTTTGAACAAGAAGAGGAATTTCTAAATAACACATCAATATATGATGATGAAGATTTTGATGTTGATGAATATTGTGAATTGTTTGTAGAGTGTTTTTTTGATGACGAATGGGAAGAGCTTCACCCAAAACATACAGAAAAATATTTAATGCAAAGTGTCAAAAAAATTATCCATAGTTTAAGGTGTATTGTTCATCAACTTCGTGTTTCCGAAAAAATAGAAATTGTGCTTGCAGAGACTTGGGGATACATTGGCCAAGATATACGAGATGTCAATGCGGAAGATTTAGACCCGGAAATTGTTGAATTAGTAACAGGTAAAGAAATGATAGACAATATAGATGAATATGCTGATTGGAACTGCCAGTTATTTATGAATATGCTGCGGGGATACTAGAAAAAAATTAAAATAATGACCTTAAGGTGCGCATTCGTTCTGGGCTATTTTCAATACGAAAATAGCTCAGAATTTGTTGTTCAGATAATCCTTGTTTTATACCTGCTTCAACTTCAGCAATTTGTTCGGGCGTAAAGTCATATTGCATTATGCGACTTTTGATGGAATCTTTTTCAGAGTTAGTTTTGTTTTTTAGTGACACTATAATGTCCAACGCATCAGGTTCAGATGGTTCGTAAAAAAACTCATCCGAAAAAATATCCTCTGAATTTAGAATTATAGCAGGCGGTATGTTTTGCTTTAACAGATGGTTAATCTCCTCATTAGAAAGCGCGCCAAATGTATCAAATGAAAATTGTTCAGAATACTTATAAGGACCCAATGATTTAGCAAGCTTATATTCGGGCATATCCTGCGTACGGCATTTTTCATCCACAATCGGATCACATCCACGGACCATTACTATACATTTATCAAAGTCTAGCATTCGAATACGGTCCTGAGAAAGGAGCTCTTTACCGAGAACATCGGTAGAACGAGAATCCGAACCGTTTATTGATAAACTATTTGAAAAGGATTGTTTGTATAGGGTAAACTTTCCTAGCTGTTCACTTATAGATTTTTGAGTGCTTGGCTCATTTGAACCAAGATAGATAATTGTATCTACATTTCCTTGTATGTTTTCATACTCTGATTTAAATAAGCCTTTCAGTTGGCTAAGCGCTTGCACAAATATGTTGATTGAAATAAAACGACTTCTTGCGGTAGCTAGAACTTGCAGCATATTATCAGGGATGGCGACATTAGCAAATTCATCCCAGTAAATTTGCAGAGGAATTTTCAAGCGAAAATCGTCCGTCTCAAAGTCTGCAGCTTCATACAGAATTCTGAAAAGAAAATCAAAGAGCCATGATATCAGGCCATTAAAACTTTTGTCTATATCGGGAATAACGATATATAAAATTGTTTTTTGAAGATGACCATTATAGCCCATACCAAGGGCCCTTAAATCTAGACAATTAGAATGACTCGATAAAACTCGAATTATTTCATCCGAGGCAGCGAGAATGTTATATCTTGCCTGAGCTGAAATCAAGACACTTCTAGCCGTATCGGGTGCACTATTGCGTATAGCATAATAATTATCAAGGGCATCTTTTAGGGTGATAATATTTTCAGTATTTGTTTGTAAGTTTTTACCGATTACAACTGACTCAACTTTAAGTTCTTCAATTTTTTTATCAAAGGAGGTCTTTTCACTAAGAGAATCAGGAATAGTAATTTCGTTAAGCAATAACAACACTTTATCGATGCCGCGTTCTTCTGACGGGAACATTAGATATACAAATTCATAAATGGAAAGCATAAGCATTTTTTCCGCATTAGGCCAAAATGGATCGCTTTCGTTTGAATTCTTGGGAGTTGTATTTCTAATATATGAACTAACCATTTTTACAATTTCTGATTTGGAGGAAATTAGTTCAAACGGATTAAAGGTCATTGATTCGCATGGATTATTTATGTTTAGTACTTGTACTCGATAGCCCTTGCTTTGTAGATAATTGGCAGTATCTCTCATGATAGAACCCTTAGGGTCAACAACTACAAATGAGGAGTTAGCCTTTAATAGATTTGGTGTTATGTATTTAAATGATTTGCCTGAGCCGGAACTGCCGATAATGGCTGCTGATGCATTGAGGGAAGTTTGACGGTCGTCTATTCCCATGCGTACGTGCTGTGAAAGAATCTTGTCAGTATCATCTATTGCAATTCGTTTGTTGATTTCATCTGCGTCAGCAAACCGCGCCTCGCCATATTCTTTCCCTGGCTGCATGTTTTTATTCCTTGAAACACAAGTCAAAACAAAAAGTATCCAAATTGCAATACCAATCATCAAACCATATTTAGTGCTTGTTGTCCAAAAATAATCGTGTAGATTAATGGAAGAGAATTGCAGTTTTGTAATTGTGGGATAAATAGCAAAAATAATACCAGAAACATAACCTACAATAACGCAAATCGGAAAACTAAATATATACAGTTTTTTGAATTTTCTTTTTACGTCTTTCATCTGCGAATACTCCTAGCCAGGGTTTGTATTTTTTTAATGTGTTTAGTCTTATTGAGAGTACGTGCTTTTGCTTTCTTAAAATTCTCTAATATATTTTCACCGGAAACTTTTTTAATTTTTCCAGTTGAAGGTTCAAAGATTTTATAAGCTTGCGAAGGTTCTATGATAGCATTTTGTGTGTCTAGTATTTGAGTTGAATCTAGTAGCAACTTGTTTTTTGTCACAGGGTCTTCAATGGTATATATTGACATATTTCTATTGTTAGTAATTATTGGGACTGCTTCTATTTCACTGCATTGAAGTCGCTTGCTTGTGCCATTTTTTAGTTTTTCTAAATTTTCAGATTTTGACTGAATCTCGGTTATTTTTTTTGCTTTTTCTTTTGTCGAAATATTTCCCGATTCGAATTTTTTTTTAGATTCTAATAATTGTAGTTCTTCTTTTGCGCTTTGCTCGAGCTCTATATATTCAGGGGTTTCTTTACCGTTTTCATCCAGACGGCTAATAGCATAATCATTAGCAGATATTACTTTTATACTTGGCATTTCATTATCGAGTTTTTTCTTTGCCTCCTTAAAGGCATTTGAGTTTTCGCCAAATTGCTTCTTTAATGATTCTAGTTTTTCGTTTTTTAGTGAGGCATAATAATTAAGAGCCGCTTGCATGGATGTAACTTGGTCCGCATTAAACGCAAATTGAGTTCTGCCATCTTTTTTGTTTAAGTCTGGAAGACGGGCATAAAGGATGTTGTATTTTTTTAGTGTTTTTGCAATGGTGGCATTAAGAATTTTTGAGTTTTGGGAATTAATTTCAAGGTAAGCAATGTGTGAGCCACAGGTGGAGTGGAGACGATTTAAACTTTCTTTTCCATGCCATTTTCCTAAATAAATCGAACAGAAAACGCGTATAGAAATCCTTAAAATAGAGGAACTCACTCGAATCATTATGTTTGCTATTTGGATAATATCAGATATTTCTTCACTCATGTGTTTTATCTCCTATGTAAATTTGCAACTTGCATAGCAAGTTTTTTAATATTGTTGGATGAACTTGTAATATTAATGTCTAAGGGTATGCTTTTAATAGTTGAAGAAGTATCCTCTTCGCTAGAATTTGCTTCGGTTTCTTCTAATATCAAAGGCATATTCTCTGCTAAATTTAAACCATGTTTGGAAAGCAAAATTGAATAAAGAGCATGCATCTTTTCAGGACTAAGTCTATAGTCTGCGAGATCCATTAATTCATCCACAGACAATATTCCTTCCAAAAAAATACGGGTTAAATATTCCACTTGACTGTCCGAAAATCGTTGGTCAAATAGCCGCTTTTTAAAATCTTTAAGTTTTTCTTCTTCTGTCTTTTCAGAGATGACTTCAGGGATATTTCCCTTCTTTTGAGAAAAAACGCGGAAGGTGGATTTTTTATTCGAGTTAGCTGACGATGATTCTGCTATATTTTCAGAAGCCGAACGTCGTAAAACTAATAGCTCATTTTCTAGTTGCTTGTATTGTTGTAACTTAGACCGGAATTCCTTTTTTGTATTTTCTAATTCATTTCTTAAAGATTTGTTCTCGTCTATTAATTCACGATAAGTTTTACTTTTTTCGCTAGGATGAAAGTCACCGATTATTCTTTTGAGATTGTTTATTTCCGCTTGATTAGTGTTAGGCATATTACAACTTAGTACTTCTAAAGAGTTTCTGTAATCTTCACTAAGCGAATCTATTTTTTCGATAAGCTCAGACAATTGTTTTTCCATATCGTTCTGTCCTCTCTATCTCTTTGTTTTTAAATTTGTCCTTCAAGTTAGTGCCACTTATTTTATATATAGGTGTTCCTTCTACGTTTAAAATTTGGTAGTCAGCATCTGCGTATATATAGGAAGAAATCATACCATTACCATAATTACGGGAATCATCAGAGAATAAAGAAACATATTCAGTACTTTTTGGTATTCGCACCGTAAACGTTTCGTTCTCTAAATTAGTATTCTCTGCAAATAAAACTTGATTGATATGAATTTGGTAGACTTTTTCAGATGTTAATAATGGAACTATATAAGCTTCTTTATCGCGAACAATGTCTGATATGTTATTAATTTTAGAATATGTTTCGAGAATACCTTTACAAAGTTTCCTTTCCTTCGATGCATCAGAACCTCTACTTTTTGTTAATTCGTTTAAGCGCTTTGTAATATCATCAATTGAAGAAATGTTAGCTTCAAACAAGTAAATAAGTTGTTCAGAAGTTCTTGATAAATTCGTGACATCACTCTTATACCTCCAATTAGAAGTAAAACCAGGTTTACGAATATGTGAAAGTTTTTGCCAACGAAAATAAAAAAGTCGCTGCAATGGATTAAAAAAATATTGGTTTAATCTAATTATCCTAAGAATTGGTATAGGGTTAGAATATGTTTTATAATTTTTTCCTTCTGGTATTGTAAGCGTAATTGAATTTCCAAGACGCTCTTGCAAACGTTCTTTTAAATATTCTGCCCCCAAACGAGCGCTTCGAATTGCTTTTTCTTTTCCGTGTGGTCGTAAAGATAAATATTTTCCATCCTTAACCTCATAATGCATATTGCGTAAATTTTGAATGAAATCATTCCACGATGTTGATCTCATAAGAGCATCATCTATATCGTCCCGAATAATATCATTCCAGCTTCCAGCATTAGTTCCGGCTTCTTCCCATTCTTTGTGAAACATTCCTACCCGCTCTCTAGTTGGGTCAAACGACAAAGTGCTAAGTCCGTATTTGGAACAAATGTGGTCTGTAATAGGTTGAATTCTGGCAACCCAATCGTATTTCCCGGAATGAAACTTTGTACCTGTTTGAATGTTTACGCTGTCAAAACAAATATGCACATGCATATGCGATGTGTCAGTATGAGCGGCAGCAACATAAAGAAATTTATCATCTAATAATTCATGAATAAAATCTTTCGCTATAGTTAATGCCATTTCGGGACTAACTGTTTCATTTGGGGAAAAACTTATTACATAATGAAAACCCTGAGTACCACTTTCGTTTTGACAATTTTTTTTGTTAAAAAGCATTTCGTCATAAATTAGTTGAGGATTACTTCCACAATTTCCTGAGATATATTTTCCGCTTTCAGTCTTTTCATCATTGCAAATATAATTTAAACAACGCAATAGACCAGAGGCTTTTGCGCCGCTTTTAGATTCTTTAATTCGTAAAAGTTTAGTAATTGCCATCTTGCTTTATTTTTTCCTCTTTAAGTTCATTTAGTTTTTGCGTTAAATATTTCATTTTAGAATTTAGCTCTAGTACTTGACGTTCTGCATTGTTGCATGCAATAGTTGCACCTATGCCTTGATTACTTGATTGCACTGCAAGTTCGTGTACATATTCTGCAATCCTTCTGAATTCTGAGTGCATGTTTTTTATTTCTTCATTCACATCTGAATCATAAAAAACAGTTTTTACTTCAGAAGTAGCAATCTCTCTAATATATTCAGAAGCTGTTTTGAATCCAGATTTTTCTGTGTTTTGATTAATAATATTTAACTCTTCGTCGCTTAATCGAACGCTTATTCGTTGTTTTCTTTCCATAGTATTTCCTTTCTGTTTACATATAGAATTTATTAGGTGTAAGACGTGTAGGACATTTAAGTATGTTATCTAGCAAGATACGCCTTTGTCCTACGACGGCATCTTGCCAGGACGCTTCTAGCTTCCCTAAGACCCTTCCCGCACAAACGCTTCGCTCTATTATTTTTAATTGATAAAAAACTCATTGCCGGTCACCTCCAATTTTTCGCCGTCATACATTAATTGGTTTTTGATTGTTTCCATTGCTGCCTTAATAATTTCATCAGAAATAACAAATGATTTTGAAAGTTGTAACTGTTCATCATGTGTCAAATTGATGCGGGCGCCGAAACCAGTGGAATCGCGGAAGATCCACAATTCTGATATTTCGAAGTCAGTGTATATTTGTACCAAATAAAATTGGGAGCCTAACCACTTTATTTGATTATGCCAATCTAGTTTTCGTTTTCTTATTTTCATAGCTTCTAGTTTCCTTTCTAGCATCCTTAAAATTTTTTAATTCCTTGAATCCAAATGAATCAACATAATAAACTTTGTCTTCCGAATTCTGATGCATGACAATTACGTCCGACACAGAAAGTGAACGTCCTTCATAGTTTTTCGGAAGCATGGTATTGAATTTGGAAAAAATGTCATCAGGCGAATGTGTGTTTAATGGTCCGACGTACACACATGTATAGTCCGATTGAGATATATTTTTGTCTGACAAGTTATCATAACCAACGAAACATTTATCGGAATTAGCATCAAGTTGGAAAATTTCAATGTGATTCAAGTCCAAAACCTTCTCTTCAATTTGCTTAATGATGTTACTAGATGTGTCTTTAATTGTTTCGAGGCTCGATTTTAGTTCCGGCAATTCTTTGTCCGAACTCCAAGACACTAAATAAGGAAAAGAGTATTCGGAAGTATCGAGACCCAAGTAATGGCAGCAAGTAAACGCTACGCTTTCCGCCTCAATTTCTTTTGTCCGCGAATTTTTTTCTGACTTATCTGCATGTAACATTGAATGCGCCAATTCGTGAATCATAGTTTTTATTGTTTGTACCTCACTCATTCCGGATTGAATAACAATTTCATTTTCCTTGGAAGTAAAATACCCTTTGGCAGCACCAGGTATCTCACTAAAACGAACTGGCACTGGGGATATAGCTGTAAGTATTCTTTGAAGGTCTTGAAAATATGCAACATTACC
Source organism: Lachnospiraceae bacterium (assembly GCA_045598285.1). Taxonomy (GTDB): domain Bacteria; phylum Bacillota; class Clostridia; order Lachnospirales; family Lachnospiraceae; genus RGIG5612. The sequence continues at coordinate 36,155 of JAZLLU010000016.1, forward strand.
AAGTAATTCTTGAGGAGCGATTGTTGGAAGAGCCTTACCAGTTGTTTGACTTATGTCATACACATATGAGATTCTAAAGCTGGTGAAAGTATTTTTTTCTTCTTCCAACAATGCTTCATCATCGTCAGCTTTTCTTTCGACTTTTTTAGCTATAGGAGAGACGATTTTGATGCCATGTTCACCTTTATTTACCTTTCGACCTAAGTTGTTCCAGGTTGTTATTCCAGCAACTCTAGTCGCATAGGGCATTTGGGAATAGATAAGAATAGTATTATTGATTGAGTAATTATGAAACTTGCTAAGGGTTCTAAGATAGTCCTTGTATTTTTCAGAATCATAAATTGCACGAGTTCCTTCTTTTATTCGTGAATGGATCTCATCCATTCTATTTCTAGGTGGCTGAAATTCATTATTATTAATTGCGTCAACTATGTCTCTAGTTATGATATCCATTTCTTCTAAGGTAAGTTCTTCAGAAGTTTCTAAAAAATCGTCATTATTCATTAGCGACTCCTTCCCACCACTTTTTCTGGTTGTTTGGTCTGAACGATGCTAATTTCATCATTAGCAAAATGGTAAGGGTGGTCTGAAAGAACATCCTCAGCTTTTAAATCTGAAGCATTAATGCTTTGGATAGTTTTAGTCATTGCATCAACATCTAGCCCATCTTCAACTGGAAAAACAAGCACTTCATGTATACTTGCAGGAATAATGTAAAGTTCATCACACCCGAGAGTTTCAGCTGCATTTGCTAAAATCTCTGTATCAGCAATGCATGAAGCCCCATAAACATTATTCTCATTTGAAATAACCATTAGAGGAATAAAAGGCATTTCTAAATCTGTTCCTCCAAGAAATTCGCTTATGTGTTTAATATTGTAAGAATTATGACTATTTTCTCTTGCTGATTCCAAAAGCTCTTGCTGAGATAACCCTGATTCCGCGAGCATGCTTTTGGTCACCTTGACGCTTGCGTGAGAGCCAATATCAATTCGAACATAGTTAGCCAGGTCGGTGCCTTTAATTTTTTCAGAAATAGCATCTGATAACAAAGCCGAGTTCCATTCGGCGTTACAGGGAGCTAGGTAAGCATGCTCCTTTAGAAAATTTGGGTTAGAAAGTTCTTCTATATTAATAGCTAGAACATTTTCTCTGGAGATTGTAACTAATTCGTCTGCAATCTCTTCAATACTTAACCCTTCTTCTTTTTGAGACAATAGAAAATCCTCATAAAAAGTTGGTGCAATTATCTGACCTTCGGTTAAATGAAATGATAGTGATTTTTTAACTTCATTTGTTTTTGCAACTTCGTTTTCGAAAACTTCATATCCTCGATTGCGTAGTTCTTCTGCTACAAGTTGTAATACATTGTTTTTTGTCATGATTTTTCCTTTCCGCTCATTTTTTTTGAGCTGCGTTTTATATATCTTATATGTCCGAAAAAAATAAAAATAAAAAAATATATGAAATTTATATATAAAAATTGAAATTAAAATTATCGGACATATATATACTAAAATAAATTATAGTGAGGTAAAAAGTATGGATAAATACTGTTTCAATCATGATGAATACTATTTCAAAGATGAAAATTATTATTTAGTAGGTGAGGAAGGCGAAGGTGTCTTATGTGATGATAGTCGCTGGAATTTAAGAGATTGCGAAAAAGACATTTCAGAAACACAAGACAAAATCAGATTCCTCGAAGAGAATCTTAATTCTTTTTATGAAGAATTAGCAGATATGCAAGCTCATGCATTTGCGAACGCTGAAGATATGTTTATGATGCGAGATAGTAGATTTAGAGCATTTCTTAGCGATATTTTACTAAACAAAGATAGCGACGATTTTGACGAGCAATTGTTTAGTTCGCTTTATGAATATTTTAAAGAGTTTTGCGGATATTATGAATACTATGAAAATGCTAAAAAACTATTAAAAGAACGTGAATCAGAGACCCAAGAAGTCGGAAAGGAATCACTATGACAGAAGAAAAATTTAAAAACGTAAAAAGACTTATTAAAAAAGTAGCTCACATTTGGTATTTATCTGAAAAAGAAATTGATGATATTTTTAACGAGTGGGCGAGCAAAAATACCCATATTCAGATATTACATTATGAAGAATATGGTTTTAACTTGGAGGATGTTGAATTTTTGGTGGAAGATTATTATGAAACAAGAAGCGAGTTCGAAATAGATAATCTACCAGAAGATTTTGATATTGAGGAACATTGCGTTATGGTTGCAGAGGATTTATTGGATGACGGATGGGATGAGCGTAACCCAAAATATACAAAGAAATATTTAGAAAAAGCCATTCTTAAAATCATAAAAAGTGCGGAATACATTTCGAAAAAATTGGGCGCAGCTGATAAATTACTTATGGTACAAAGTTATATTGATGACATTAGAGATATTAAAATAGCTCCGGATGAAAAAGAATTACATAACAAAATCGTACATGAACTTACCGAATATAAAAAAACATAAGAGAATATGCGGAGTGGGATATGCAAGGACTTGAGAATATAATCCGAGGTATTTACAATCAACTACATCATTATAGATTAAAAAAAACTTGGCTAGGGTAACCCCCTAGCCAACGCTAAAAAACAAAAAACAAATACCTGGTGGTAAAATGTATATATAACTATGCAATATTTTGCACAAGGAAAAAGCAGAAAGAGATCTAAAATGTAAAATACTGCATAAGGGGAAAATTGGCAGATGTAAAATTATACAGAAGGACTTGTGTAAAAATATGCATAAGGAAAATAAAATAGTAATAATATAAACATGGATAAAGAAAAAGGAAGCCTTAAATTGTAATAAAGATTAATTTTTGATAAAATTGAATATTAAACAAAGGAGATAGTTATGCCAAAAGCTAATGCAGGTTTATCAGCAGCAAAAAAAAGTAAAAATGATGAGTTCTATACTCAATATGAAGATATTCAAAAAGAAATAAATGCGTATTTGGATTATAATCCAAATACGTTTAGAAATAAGACAATTCTTTTGCCTTGTGATGACCCTGAATGGTCTAATTTTACAAAATTCTTTGCTCAAAATTTTGAGATGTTGGGGCTAAAAAAATTAATAAGCACATCGTATGCAACAGATAGTAAAAATATAAATATGCCTAAGGATTATCAATTTTCCATAGAAGATTTTCTAACGAATTTTGAGAAAAATAGTCCTCAATATGATGCTTCAAATACAGCATCAAAGGGGAAAATATTTATATTAGACAAAGATGTGGATAAATCAGGGCATATAAACATAGAAGATTTGCAGTGGTCCTATCTTGAGGGTGATGGAGATTTTAGGTCGGATGAAGTTAAAAAACTTCGAGATGAAGCAGATATAATCATAACAAATCCTCCATTTTCACTATTTAGGGAGTTCCTCGCATGGGTAATGGATGAAAAAAAACAGTTTATGATTATTGGCAATATAAATTGCATTACTTATAAAGAAGTGTTTCCTTTGATTATGGATAATAAAATTTGGCTTGGTAATGGAATGGGCAGATGGATTTCGGGATTTATTGTTCCAGAAAAATATGAGTTATATGGAACAGAAGCGAGAATCGAAAATGGAAGACGTATAGTTGCAACAAATAATTGTTTGTGGTTAACAAATATACCTCATGGAAAAAGGAAACAAGTACTGGAAAGAATGACAATTCAGGAAAATTTAAAATTTAATAAGGCATTAATAAAAAAGTTGCAAAATGCATACCAAACACAAACTTATCCTACCTATGATAATTATGATGCAATAGAAGTACCATATACTGAAGCGATTCCAAAAGATTATAAAGGAGTTATGGGTGTTCCAATAACATTTTTAGATAAATATAATCCTGAGCAATTTCAAATACTAGGAGCAACACAAAGAGGATGCCATGATAAGTTTTTAGATACAAAAAAATATGATGATTATTTTGAAATGAGACAAGATGGAACAAAAACAGGATATTCTGGAAATAAAACAAATGAAAATGCAAATATAAGAGCTAATGATGGAAAAAAGAATTATTTTATAAATAATGAGGGCGATATTGTTCAATCAACATATCAACGCATTTTTATTAGATACACTCAAAAATGGATAGAATCTCATCCAAATGATTTTAAGGAGAAAAACTAATGGCCAGAGACTCAAGAATAACTGCTAAACAACAAAAAAATGACGAATTTTACACACTTTACGAGTATATACAAAAAGAAATAAACTCATATTTAGAATATAATCCAAATGTTTTTAAAAATAAAGTTATTTTATGTCCTTGCGATGATCCCGAATGGTCTAATTTTACAAAATTTTTTGCTCAAAATTTTGAGATGTTGGGGCTAAAAAAATTAATTTGCACAAGTTACTCAATGAACGCAAAAAAGAAAAAATATGAACAGTATCATCAAATGACATTGTTCGAGACAATGTTCCCTCAATACGACGAAAAAAAGATGTTGTCTAATGGAAAAATTTTTACGTTATCAAATAAAAATAAAAATATAGATATTGAAGATTTACAGTGGTCCTATCTTGAGGGTGATGGAGATTTTAGGTCGGATGAAGTTAAAAAACTTCGAGATGAAGCAGATATAATCATAACAAATCCTCCGTTTTCACTATTTAGGGAGTTTGTATCGTGGATTTTGGAAGACAATAAAAAATGCTTGATTATAGGTCAAATAGAAATGATTACATATAAAGAAATTTTTCCAGAGATTAAAAATAATCGTTTATGGTTAGGCGTTACATGTAATAGTGAAGATATGGTATTTGAAGTTCCGGAAGGAGCCGATGTCAATCCTAAAGACAGAGAAAAGGCAGCTAGAATGGGGTATGTTGGGAATTTTACGAGGCAAGGGAATGCTTGTTGGTTTACAAATATAGAACATGGAAGAAGACACGCACCAATTAAACTAATGACAATGGAGGAAAATAAAAAATATAGTAAACACAAAGATATTAGAGAATATGGTTATCAAAAATATGATAACTATGATGCAATAGAAGTAAAATATGTAGATGCAATTCCGTCAGATTATGATGGAATTATGGGAGTTGCTAGTTCTTTTGTGGCTAAATATTGCCCAGAACAGTTTGAAATAATAGGAGCAACACAAACAGGTTGTCATAGCGAGGATATGGTTATTGCGTCATACAAAGATTTTTTAGGTTATCATCAAGATGGTTCTCTAACAGGGAGAACAGGAAGCACCTGTGGAAATAATCCTATGCTAGAAAGAAATGATGGAATACACGATTATTATATGAATAACAAAGGAAAGCAGGTTCAATCTGCCAATAGTAGAATTCTTATACGAAAGAGGTGTCAATAATGAAGACAACACTTAAAACAGATTTAACAATTGAACAAATATGTAAAGGATTTGTTTACAATGAACTGGAAGGTAAAGGTTTATTTGGATGGTCGGGCAAATTAACTATTCAACCTGAATACCAAAGAAATTACATTTATGCTGATGGTAAAAAAGATGTTGCTGTAATTCAGTCAATATTAAAAGGATATCCAATAGGACTTATTTATTTTGTCAAAATAGATGATGATAAATATGAAATACTGGATGGACAGCAAAGAATAACAAGCATAGGCCGTTTTTTAACAGGAAAGTTAGATATTCCAGATGAGAATGGAAATTATCATAAATTTAGTGGACTTGATACAAATCTTCAAAAACTTATTAATGAAACACCACTAACAATTTATATTTGTGAGGGAACAGAAACTGAAATAAAAGAGTGGTTTCGCACAATTAATATTGCGGGGATACCTCTTAATAATCAAGAATTATTAAATGCAATCTATTCAGGACCATTTGTTACAAAAGCTAAGGAAGAATATAGCAATTCTCAGAATGCTAATATTCAAAAATGGAGTTCATATATTAAGGGAGATGTTAAAAGACAGGATTACTTAGAAACCGCATTATCTTGGGTCTCGAAAGGGACTATAGATAAATATATGACAACTCATAGACATGATGCAAATATAACTGAGTTAAAGGCATATTTTACAAGTGTAATAGATTGGATAGATACAACATTTATAGACGTGGAAAGTGAAATGAAAGGTCTAGAATGGGGTAGATTATATGAAACATATCATAATAATCCATATGATCCATCTGAAGTTTCCAAAAAAGTTCACAAACTTTATGGAGATGCATTTGTAAAAAATAGAAAAGGCATTTTTGAATATATTTTAGGAGGTTGTCAAGATACAAAACTTCTTGATGTTAGAGTTTTTGAAGAAAGTACTAAAAAAGCAAAGTATGAACAACAAACCAGTAATGCTAAGAAGAAAGGTATTTCAAATTGTCCTATGTGTGCAACTTCTGGACAAGATGCACTAATAAAACGTTTATGGAAATATTCGGAAATGGATGCCGACCATGTTTTGGCATGGTCAAATGGTGGAGCTACAGATATTAGTAATTGTCAAATGTTGTGCAAAACTCATAATAGGTCAAAAGGAAATAAATAAAATATGTGGAAAATTGTTTTCTTATACAAATAGTACAAGAGCAAAAACAGGGAAGGCAAAAAATAGCAAATTAAAAGAAAATATGAAGACTAAAATTATGGGAGAATTTACTATAGATTTTTTGGGGCTGTCACCCGCTACTTATAACGCATTAATTAGGCAAAAAATTGATACTCCAAATAAGGTTGCAAATCTTACTGACAAAGAAATTGATAGGCTCAGGGCAATTGGAGATAAAAGAAAAAAAGAAGTGTTAGCTGCAAGAGAACAATGTAAAAATTATAAACTGAATCAGTATAAGGTTTATTTAAACGGCAACGAAATAGGAAGTTTTGAGTTTCCGGCAACTGAAGAAGTGAAGGTTGAATTGGATATAGAAAATAAAGAATTAAGGATTAATTATTAATCACTAAGGTTTCAATCAACAAGCAACGATTATTATATCATAATTGTTATATATTTGTAAGGGTTTTCAAGAGTTTTCAAGTTTTCAAGAGTAGTTTTCAAGAGTAGGATTGTATTATTGTGTTACATAAGAACATCTGTAATTGATTTGTGTGAACGTTTGTATTCACATATTTCATCAAAATTTTTAAAGCCACATTCAAATGCTGCTTTTACATCGTCAAAAGTTAAAATAACTTCATTAGTAGTCCCAGCTTCTATTGTAACTGTATCAATACAATTACAAATATCGCCATCAGCATCATATTCACATTTAAAAATATCTCCTATATTGTAATATTTCAGTACGTTTTCAGGAATTTCCCAAATAGCATCAAAGTTACAAATAAATAATTTTTTAGTTTGAATATCTTTAATTTTAGATTTTAGTAATTTTTTAAGCCTTAAAAATGTACTTTTATAATTACTAATGACACTATCACTATACCAATTATCAGATTGTGAAAGTTTTTCATCTATATCTTCCAAAGAGCAATATGTTTTTCGTTCAATTGTGTCTTTTTTATGATAGTGATTATAATAATCTTCCCTTGACATAAATTCTTGCATAAACATACTCTTGTTAGCTACAGAAAGAGTATATGTTCCTTTCCAATATTCCATAAGAAAATATTCATTGCGTTCAGGAAAAGCGTAATTGTATTCTTCATAAAAAACATGAAGAGAGAATTCTTTTAAATTTGCACTGAATCGTCCTTGATAATTTTTGCTATCATTGAGAATATTATCATACATTTGCAGCTTTTCTTTTCTTTTGTTTAAAAGCATTTTAAAGAATGGTTCAAAGTCTGGATGTTCAATTGTTGATTCCAGAGGGCGGCCTTTTTCGACAATTTTTCCTTTGTCATTTATTAAAATATTCTGGTACAAATATTTTTCATCACTGGTTGCCCATAATTTAAAATATTCATTTTTCAAACTTTTTACGATAACGGAGGCTGAAACTCTATAATAAGGCAGATATTTTGTTTCTAGTGAATCATACGGATCGAATACAGAGGTTTTGACTGAAATAGCATCAGCTTGAGTGTAATTTGATTTAGATTTATTTGTATGGATAGATTTCTCACCTCGTTTTTGAATTTGAAGAGGTGAATAGCCTGCAGATTCTAGTTCGACATTAATCTTTTTCAAAGTTGATGGCATTTCATTTAAATCATCTAAAAAATTTTCAATTCTTTTTTCTCGGTCGACTTGGTTATCAAGACTAGGCCAACCATATTTAGTTAATGGGATTATTATTTCATAAGAATTTAAACCATAAGCTGTACATATTGCGATTATCCATTCGCGCGACGTATTTTTATGATAAAGTTTTTTTCGTAGCATTGATTTTGAAATGCCAAGTCTTTTTGCAACATTTTCTTGGCTAAACAATTCCGGCTTTTCTTCTTTCAAAGTACTTTTACCTTTATCGTTAGCTTCTTTTTTACGTTCCTGGAATACAGATGAAATATACCACATTAAAGTATGGTTTTCATCGGGATTAGGCATTTTTTTAGTCTCAGAATAAATTAGTTCTGATTTGGATGTACTCATTAATAGTCCTCCCTTTAGTTTGTTTTTCATATATTAACATAGACACAAAAACAAGATAGACCACATAGGACTATTATAGTCCTATTTTATTTTACAATCAATGAAACAATTGCTAAACTATCGTTACCTTAGAAAATATTATTTTATGATTAGCAGAAAGGAAGATTATTATGACAAATAAACAGTATACTGAAAAAACATTTAATTATGTAGAACGCATATTGGTTGATACATCTACTCTTATGTCACCTGGAATTTCGAATTTTATTGAAAATAACAAAGAGAATCTTCTTACATCTGGTAAGAAGATAATTATTAATAAAGCAGTTTATACCGAAATAGGACGTCATTTATGCAATGAAAAGTCAGAAAAAAATAAACTTGCATTGGAAGCAGTTAGATTAATGTCTGAAAATAAAGATATTTTTGAGATTGAAAGTGCACCTTTAACAGACGATGAAATAGCACATGCTTTTGCTGATGCACAAATTTTGTCAGAACTTACGATTAATAAGCCAGATTATAATCAGTTGCTTTTAACTAATGATAAAAAATTAAGTTGTGACGCTTTTAATATTAATCTGCAACAGTCTTGTAAAGGACGAAAAGTATTTGTTTGCTATATTAATTGTAATGGAGAAATGCAATGTTGTGAATGTGTGCAAGCACTTGCTGAAATGGAAGAAAAAGATGCTGAATCTGAAAAAATAAAGTCAAAAGGCCTTACTGATGAAGAAACAATAGAATGTGATTCAGATAAAACGATTACTTGGAAATTTGATTTGAAATCAGGAGCACTTAGTCTTTTGGGAATTGGTATGTTATATGGTCTCTATAAGGGAGGTCAGGCTATTATACGCAATATGTAATTTATAAGGAGGTATTAGTATGACTGAAACAACTTTAATGATCCCAGAAAAACCATTGTTAATTAAGGAAAGGCTTTCCAAAAAATTGGAAAATCTTGACTCACAATCGCTATTAATAATAGGTGGGATGCTTTGCTTTACAATAATTGCCTGTGTTTGTTTTGTAAGTTTGTCTGGTAATGAAATGATAATAAATTCGTCGGGATTTGCAATTAAACATTTTGAAAAGACATAAGCTTACTTTGTTATTATCACGGATGCGATGCATGCTCCTTTCTATAAATTTTTGATAATAAATTGATAACAAAGCTTTTAACGATTTTTTAGAGCATATTGCGCTACTCAGTAGCGCAATATGCAAGTGTAGTTGCGTGATAATGTCAAGACGGATTGCCATATTAAAATGTTATCTTTTGCCTAAACAACAAACTTTGGGACTTCACCAACAAATCTAATTCAAATTATATGGGAATATTTTTCCGTTTACTATTTCCTCAAAAATCAGTAGAGTTATCCATGAATTCAATATCTTTTTTTTCAGCGTATTTAATTTGTCTATTATCAATATATTTTTTTTGTCAAAAGATTGCCAACCAATAAAAGCAATATCTTTATAATCGTTATTAAAGTGATTGAAACAGTTAATGCAGTTATTTTCTGAATTAAATAAAAAGAAATGATTTCCATTTATATCTATAGCCTCCCCAAGGCAATCATAAGTTTCCAAAAATTCTAATAATTCTTTTTTTCCGTTAGTGTCAAATTTAGAATACCAAAAAAGACTCGTCTTAATACTGAAAAATTCCATTGGCCATTTATTATTAGACCATGTAGCTTGTGCATTTGTCTTATATACTATTAGTTGATTTGCCAAGTGAAAATGTTTTTGGATTAATTCCTTTTTTTTCAAAGAAGAATTTATTTGTCGATGCATTCTCTTTGAAAGTTGTTTTGTTTTATAATTACTCTCGTTCATTTTATGCAACATACTCCTCATGCCAAATATAATTGTTAATAAACTTTTTTGGATGTCTAAGTCGTTGCTTTTTGTAATAATAAGATTTTTCAGCACCATTAATTGCCGAAGACAAAGCATTGTGTAAAACAAAGTTGTTTTCTGGGGCATTGATTTTTTTAGAGTTGTTTTTAATATGTTGTTTTTTCATTCTATAATCCTTTCTGTTATATAAATAGATATAGCAATAAGCTTCCTAATATAACTATGTGTCAATTTATGCACAAATTAAATTTTTCGTTAACTTCGTTCCAAAAAGATTTAACCGCTTTGCATATATTTGTTTTGCTAGTTAATTGGCAAATTTCGGTAAGTTGATAAGGTTTTCCAGATTCAATATAATTCTGAAAAGTAACTTCTGAAAAGAAATTACAGTCTTGAATCATTTCCAAACATTTTTTAGCAAATCGAATTTCTGAAGATGAAGTAAAGTCAAAAGCTTTCTTCATAACCTGTCCGGTTATTTCATAGGACAAATATTCTTGAACCTTTTCGCTTTTTTTTGCAAACAGTTTTTGAATAACATCAAGATAATTAGAAAACATGTCCATAGAACAGAAAATTGAATCCAATTTTTTAGGATCAGCGATGATATTACCACGTGACATATCATTATCAATAGATAAAGATTCTTCCGTGCTGGCAATAGGGGAATTGACAGCATTGATAATGGCGGATATTTCAATTTCATCTGTTTGGTATTTGTTTGCAAGTTCCTTGATGACATTATTTGGAATATTATTATTTTGCGATTGATATTGAAGAATATCTTTTTTTATTTTTTTTATTTTCTTGCCAATCTTCATACCGCCAGTATAGATTTTGGCATATTCCTCTCCTAATTTTATTTTATATTTATTATTCCATGCTTTTAAAAAATAAGGCATAAAATCCCCTTTCTCTTTTTTGTACGATTTTAGACACTGCATCAGCGTTTGACGAATTTCAAGAGCAAATTCAGTATATAAAGGCTTCATATTTCCCATTATTGAGTTATTCTTTGCTTTTTTAGACTTGAGCTCGTTTTCGATATTTTGAAAGTATAAGAACACCATGCCCCACAAATCATTAAAGAATTCATCGTAGTCAGGTGACTTGGTATCAGGCATATTATTTACAATATCATTAATTAAAGTTTTTGAAATTTCCATAAAGGTTCCTCCTTAAATGTTTGAATATTTTTTCTTTTATTGTAAATAGTCAGTTTTTATGTTTATTCGAACTAACGAGCGATATTGTTGGCAAAAGACCAATCTGCAGACAAAATGTTCGAAATAATTAATTCGTAGTTTTCTTTTTGATAGTTAGTTTGTTTTATATTCATTTTCACTATACAGATAAAACTTTTATGTTTATTCGAACTAAAGAATATTGAAAAATATAAAAAAAAAAGATATATTAAAGCTAAAACAGAAAATAAATACCAACAAAGGAGATTAACTATGATCTTATTAGCAATTGATGAAACGGGTAATTTTGAAACACCAAAAAATAACAAACTGTTAATGATAGGGGGCGTTATTTATCAAGGAACAGATATTGACAATGAACGAAAGAGAATAAAAACATTTTTAGAAAATATATGTAAAGCCAAAGAATGTAATTTTCCGAAAGATCTTCATAGTAACGACGAAAATGAAAAGAAGGTAATGGAAGAAATCAAGCAGAAATTAGGTGTCTTTCTCAAAGAAGGAACTTATGATAAAGAGGAATTAGATTGTGGAAAGAGAGAAGGAAAATATTATGTTTTGGCATATGTTAAAAGTTCAAAAGGGAAAAATAGGTTTCCAAAAAACTCTCTATTAAATGATGAGTTTGCAGGCAATTTGTACCTTCGCATGTATGCCGATACAATGATTCGAGGATTGTTCCATAATCCGTTAATTACTTGTCAAGACGAATGCGAATTGAACCTTCCGACTAGAACGGCGGTTGTTTCAGGAAGTAAAAAAGATGATTTTGCTCAACTTGGGAAAGGCAAATTAAATGAGATAAATACTGTTTTTACAAAGATAGGTGCATCTGAAGAAGATAAAAATCTAGTAAGAAATATATACAAAAAGTACGAACAAACAGGTAGCGGAACTAACGAACATTACGATGTTGTTAATTTTGAATTTGTAAATGCTGTTTTAGAGAGAGAAATAACATATAATGGTGCCTACAATATTAAATTTTGTTCTATTAATCCAAGAAGTATTAATTATAAGTATAGTAATTTTGAAAAAATGGCATTTTCTTATTTGGCGGATATTTTATGCACAACTCTACGTGATAATGTAAAAGAAAAAAAAGCAGAAAAATATATAGAAGAAATTCGCCAAAACGCTGTAAATTTAGTTGGAGCAGATAAAAGCCTTGTTTTTTCTTATGACGCAATCGATGATGATTTTGCTAAAGTTTTAGAGGCTTATAACCGAAATGATTATTATGATGCTTTAGAAATTATCTATAATGTAGAAACAAATTCATCTAGCAAAATGAAGGAATATTATAAAAATACGTGGTTTAGTTTTATCGAAAGTAAAATCAAGGAAGCAGATTCCGATGAAGCATACCAGTTAGCAGCCTTGAAACTTCGTAATGCTACTAGAGTAAAGTCTATAGAGCAAGAAAAGCTTCTTTACATATATAAAATATTAGATGAAATAAAAATCAAGAATACCAACTTCGAAAACAAGGTAGCAGAGTTTGAACTAAACGATGCAGCTATTTCAATATACAATCATATTGGAGATCCAATAGAGGCAGAAAAACATTATTTAGAGTGCCAAAAGTTAGAATCCTATAGCAGTATTGAGAATATGATTAGTATAAGAAATAAAATGTCAGTTTCCTATTCAGACGAATATTTGTTTGATAAAGCATATCAGTTTTCACAAAAAAATGAAAGGCTTTATCGAGCGATTATGAAAAGTCAACAAAAAATGTCATCAAATAAAGACTTCAACAATGCCTATGCAAAGATACTCAGTCAGAGTGGACAAACGCTAGCTTTTATGATGGATAAACGGGCAGAACGAAAATTCAAGACTGCTTTAAGTTTATATCCAGATGGGTCTCCAGATGTGGATATTACGAGGTCATATCTTCTGCATTACTATATTGAAATGGATGAAAAAGAAAAGTACGAAAAAGAAGCATTGAAATATTTTGGAAATGAACGAGACTTAACGAAACAGTTTGAATACATAATGAAAGCAGGTATAGACAAAAAAAAGAGTGGGTTTAATCTATCTTTTGCATTGTATGTCTATGTTAAAGCAATTTCAAAATTTTATAGTAATCCATTACCAAAAGAATTAGATTATATTTGTGATGATATTGAAGAAGCAATAAAGAAGACTATTGGGGAAACGATCGCAATAAGTGGGCACCCGTGGGAAATTATTTATAAACATTTAGCGTTGATTCAGATAAAGAAAAAGAATAAGAAGTTAGCAAATCATTATGCATCAATAAGCAAAACTGTACTGGAAACAAAAGAATATGCATTATTAAACGTTATTGAATATGGACTGGCTGAGATTGCAATTGAAAAAAATGATGTTGCGAATAAGAAAAAGCACATCACGGCTTTATGTAATAGTCTTAAAGAAAAAAATCAGTTGACGCTGAGTGGAAATGAAAAGAAACAGATAAAAGAATTATCAAAAATGTTTACATATATGTATCATTAATCATTTACGATATGATTGAAAAAGGACGAAAAAAATTTTCATACGAAAAATTAAAAAGACAGATTTTGGAATCTCTTTCAAAAGGTGAAAAAACTAGAAAAGAAATCTGCGAGGATATCGGAGAGGAGGCGAGTCTACCAAAAGCAACCCTTTCAGATGTTCTTTCCGATTTACAAAGGAATAATCTTATTGATGTTCCAAAAGGCAGAAATAGGAAAATCAGTCTTACTCCTTTTGCTTCTAATTCGATGCCAAAAGAATTTTCGAGAGTTACAAAGGGCACATTAATAAAATGGGCATTATTGTTTTGCCTTGCGTCAGAAAAACGTGATTTGAGCTTAGAGAACATTAAAAATAATGTTTTTTATCCGATGGGGAGTAGCGCAATAAGGAAACATCTTATTGAAATGAATACTGAAGGACTGATAGAAATAAAAAAACATGACAAGAAGAATTATTATTGTCTTGCGGAAAAAGCACCAGTAATAATTTTGTCAACATATGAGGAGTTGTTTACTTTTTTTACTTGTTACAAGTTTGGTAATATTACTGATGAAGAAGAGAAAATAGCAGATAGAATCAGAGACTGGTTTGAATGGGATGAGGATGAAGGCATTATTGTTCGAGGAAGAAAAAACACTTTGAAAAAAAACAGTATGGATATTATTAAAAAACTGTTAGACATTCCTTATGAAGATAAAAAAATAAAAATAGTATTTAAAAGTAACGGCTCAACTCAAATTTTTGCTACTGGAAGGATTTTGTATTCTACTGAAACAAATGAATTTTATCTATTAGGAAAAACAAAGAACAAAAAAAAGAAAGAATCGATAACGATAGTTTCTTTTGCGTCCATTAAAGAAATATCCTTCACGGAATATAAAAATCTAGAATATGGAAAAAAAGTTTTTGATAAGTATATTGATGAAATGTTTGGACTTGATACGGGTGAATTGTTAGATGTGGAAATACTTTTTAGAAAAACAAAATATACGGAAATCCTGATTAACCGACTGAAAAAAATGCGACCGAATGCGAGAATTACGGAAAAAATAATAGAATATGATAATGAAAACAAAGAACGCATTCTAAGATACGAAGATAATATCAGAGGATATAATGCAATCCGAAAAATATTGAGAACGGCAGGAACTGATGCGGTTGTGATTAAGCCGGAAAATTTAAAAAAGGGAATGATTGATACAGCCATAAAAATTAATGATTTATATGATGAGGAGAATGTATGATTATGGATGATGTCTATGAGAGAATCACGGCAATACTTTCGTTATTTTTGGCAGATAGTGTAATTACGATTAAAGAAATAGAGAAAAAAACAGCAATGCCAATTCAGGCCATACGTGATGATATCTGTGCATTAGCAAAACATTCGGTGTTTCATGACTGCTTTGATATTGATGGTCAGAGTTTTGATGAAGAACTTTTGAATCTTATGCGAAGAGGTGCAAAAGATGATGCTGAAATATATTTTTATCCATCTTATTTGACAAATGGAAAAGAAAAATATCTGATTCCATTAGAACGAATCGAATATCCGCATATTGAAAAATGGTTTAATCCTATAAAGCCTTTTTTTCGCATTAAAACAACGTTTTTATCAAAAGATGAAAAAATAGAATCGAATATAAAGAAGTTAGATGAATGCATATATAAACAAACTTTAATTAATTTTGCATATGGAAAGCAGCATATACATAATTGGAAACCAGTAAAAATATGGATTTCCTCAGATATTTTTGAAGCAGTTTGTATAGGAGAGAATAAGGATTTTTATTATATTGGTGAAATGACAGAAATTTGTGATACAGGGATAGAAAAGAAAATCACAGATGAAAAAATTATTGATGAATTGGAAGCTGCGTGGGGATTACCAACAGAGGAACTAGAAAAGAGTTTTAAAGTGGAACTGCATTTGTTTCCGAAAAACCATAAAAATATATATGAGAAGTTAGAAAATGATACGACGCGGAGAACAAAGGGGGAATTAAAAGAAGGAACCAATTCCAAACTTTATGGTGGTGAAACATATTATATATATAAAGATACTGTTAACGGAAAGGAATATTTCCAAAGATGGGTAATGGGGTATGGTTCATTATTAAAAGTAGTGAAGCCAAAATGGCTTGCTAAAGAAATTGCAGAAAAATTTAGAATAATAAAAGAACAAACAGAAAAAGGAATGTTTATTTAACAAGGAGGATAGGTATGAAAATATCAAAAGATAATCATCATCGCATGGCTGTAGGCAGAGAAAACGATAGTCCGATAGGAGGAATAACTTATACTACACCTAATTATGAAATTAGTGAACCTTCTAGTATTTTGAAAAAAAAGGATAATTCGGTGAAAGTTTTATATAATATTTTCACACCAGTTCAAGTTGGTACAAAACCAAAGGAAAAAAAGCCAGAAGATGACTATTATTATGAGTATTTAATAAAAAAAGCGAATTATGATCTTAAAAAGAAGTATGAATCGGAAGGCAAGTTATATAAAGAAGCGTCAAAAACTTTAAATGAAATTCTATTTTATAAGCGTGTATATTTAGATAAAAATAAAAAAGAGCAAAAAGAAAGATGTTTAATAAAAAAAGGAGATCTTGAAAGAAAAATAAAAGAAGCATCAAAAATAGATGAACGAGTTGTTCCTAAAGAAATAGTTTCGCTTGCAATTAGAAAAAGTCTTAGGTCAGAAGCAGAAGGCTTGGTTTGTTTAATGAAAAATATTGGAAATGATAATATTGTAAAAGAAGATTTAGAAAAAATTTATGCATTTTATGAACGCCTTGAAGCAGATTATAACAAAATAGAAAAAGGGAAAGACAAATATATCCGTGCAATTAAAAATCAAAATCTATTGGTACAGCCCCAAAAAGAAAACGAGGACCTGATTACGTTGCCGATTCCATCCGATCAGGGGAAAAAGGAGGAGACCCGTAATATAAAAACAGATGAAAAAAAGGGATTGGAAGTATTCCTTTCTAAATTTGCACAGCTTGATGAAAAAGCAAGAACAGATTGTCTTAGGAAAGTAAGTCGTCTTATAGATGTCTATTTTTCTGCTCCAGAGAATTATGAAAAAGGAAACAACGTTGATTTAGCTAGTATAGACTCTTCTTGCTTCAATATATGGGAACATCATGAAAAAAGAAGAATAACTAAAGAAAATTTTGTTGAGATTCCTGAGGTTTTTAAAGAGAGTGATTTGAAAACAATTTCTTTGCTTGAAAAGAAAAATGGAATGATTGAACTAACTGAAAGAATAAGAAATAGAAATATCAGTTGTTATAGATTCGCAGTAGCCGTGCAAGATAATGATGATGGGACTCTCTTTTTTGAAGATAAAAATATTAATATGTTCTGGATACATCATATAGAAAATGCGGTTGAACGAATTCTTAAAAATCGACTTGAAGGCAATATGTTCAAACTTCAACTTTCTTATTTAACTGAAAAAGTATGGAAAGATGTATTAAATCTTATAAGTACAAAATATATAGGTTTAGGTAAAGCGGTTTTTAATTTTGCAATGGATGAAGCTTTTTTGGAGAAAAAAGAAACTGACATTGAGTTAGGAAAAATATCTGAAAAAGCCATTAATGGGCTAAATTCATTCGATTATGAGATGATAAAAGCAAGGGAAACTTTTCAAAGAGAGCTTGCTGTTAATGTAGCATATGCGGCAAATAATCTTTCAAGAGCGGTGCTAGACCCTATTAAAATAGAAAACGAGATAGAAAAACAACAGAAGGAAAAAGAAGCCGGTACAAGAAAACGAATAGATGAGTTTGATGACATTCTGTTATTAAATAAAAACCAGATAAAAAATGTCTATAAAGGAGATAATCAGGATGACCTATTGAAAAACATCTTGCAGTTTTTTGGAGGTAAATCTAAATCTGACATAGAATTGATAAAAAACAATTATCATGGTGCTGACGATTATGCAGTGAATTTTCTTTTTGACATAAAAGAACAGATTTATTCTCTCAGGAATGATAGCTTCCATTTTAGAACTAATGCAAATGGCAATAACATCGGAAATACAGAATTGATTGCAACCTTGTTTAAAAAAGAAACACAAAAATCCTTACAAAGCAAAAAAGATAAGTTTCATAGCAACAATCTCCCAATGTTTTATCCGGACAATGAACTGGAAAATGTGCTTAATCATATTTACAAGAATGATGTAACACGCAATGCTATGGTTCCGGCTTTTAATCGTGTTATTGTAAGAAAAAATCTGTCGGATTTCATCAGTCAAATTATGGAAGTTACAAGTATAAATCTCGAAGAAAAAAATCGGGAACAATGGGACAGCGCTCTTTATTATTTACTAAAAGAAATCTATTATAATGATTTTCTTGTATCAGACAAAGTAAATGGTTTATTTTTGGATTCGATTGAAGAACTAAAGGGTAAAGATCCAAAAGAACAGAGGGCCGTTGACAATTTTAAGAATAGGTGTAAAGAGATTCAAGGCTCATTTGTTGATGTGTGTCAGCAGATTATGACGGATTACAATATTCAAAATAATCAGAAACGTAAAGTTAGAACATCAAATGATTCGGTTATGGATAAAGCCATTTATTCACATTTCCCACTTTTGCTCACTAAAACAATAGCAATAGCATTTGGAAAATATTTAAAAAGTGAAGATAACGAGAAAGTATATGGATTTATTTTTAAATCCCCAGTGATTAAAACAATGCCGACAGAAGATAACTTTCTTCCGAAGTGGACTTCAAAGGCATATGCTGGATTGATAGAACGCACAGAACAGAAAAAGGACATTTTGAGATGGTATATTACAGGAAAGTTTATGAGTTCACGTTATCTTAACCTTTTGGCTGGCTCAATGAGGTCTTACATACAATACGCAAATGACATTATAAATCGAGCAAAGAAAACAGAAAATAGTTTGCATATTGATGAAAAGGCACGGTTGAAAAATATAGAGGAGGCCGTAAAAATTATTGACATTTGCATCAATACATCAGGTGTGTTTTCCAATGAAGTATATGATTATTTTAAAGATGAAGATGATTATGCAGAATATCTTGGAAAATACGTTGACTATAAAAAAGAAATAGGTTTGAGTTCTTATGCATCACTGCAAGCATTTTGTCAGGATGAGAATGGAGAGCAAATTTTTGATGTGTATTGCGATGCAAAGAATCCGAAAGTGAATCGTAATATAATTATTTCTAAACTTTTCAGTCCTGATAGGATACTAGAAGATATAGTGGATAAAGTAACAGAGAAAGAATTGAAAGATTATTACAAAGATTCCATAGCAACTTATAGAAAAAATGGAAAATGTAATAATAGTAAAGAGCAAAAAGGATTATTAAAGTATCAGAAATTAAAGAATCATGTTGAACTCAGAGAATTAGTTGAATATGGAGAGATTGCAAATGATCTTTTAGGACAGTTAATTAACTGGTCATTTTTAAGGGAAAGGGATCTTTTATATTTTCAATTGGGATTTCACTATATTTGCATTTATAATGATTCTGAAAAACCAGAGGCATACAAAACAATAAAGATGGAAAATGGTAGCAATATAAAAAATGCTATTTTATATCAAATTCTTGGTATGTATGTAAATGGAATCGGGGTATATTCTCCAACAAATAATATGGATAGGCTTTTAGAAACAAATGTTATTGGAAGTGCGGGAAGTAAGGTAAATGCATTTATGGATTACACAGGATTTCTTAATGCACAAATCGGGAAAGATAACGGGGAAAAGGAATGGTTGTATTATGCCGGAATGGAAGTATTCGAAAATACAAAAGAGCATGATAATATTATAGAACTTCGGAATTATATTGACCATTTTAAATTATACAGTGTTTTGGATAGGAGCATTCTCGATTTATATAGCGAGATATTTGATAGATTTTTTACTTATGATATGAAATATCAAAAAAATGTAATCAACCTATTGATGAATATATTGGCAAAGTATAAAATTGTTGCGGAGGTCACAGTAGGCAGCGGAAATAAGAAATATGGAAATAGAGGGGGAGAAAAACAATCTGCAAAAATTGTAGTAAGAGAATTGAAACCAGACCAATTCACATATAAGTTTGAAAACGAAACTTTACATATTGACGCAAAAGATGAAAGATTTTTAAATACTGTTGCTAAACTATTGGAACGAAAAGCAGAAACAAAGGATTCTTCTATAAAAATAAGAACATCTGAAGAAAAGATAGAAAATCAAGAACAAAATAGAAAGCAAGAAGAAAAAAGTAAGAGCAAGAAGATAAATAATTATGATTCATCAAGTAAAGGAAAATATGATACAGGGTCTTTGTCATACAATCCTTTTGCTGATTTTTTGAAAAATTATCAAGTTGATAAATAAAAAAAGAATGATATTATTAGATTGACCGGAAAAATGCGGTAGTAAAGATGTATTTTTTCGGGTCAATCGAACAAATAAAAAATTATATTTTTAGAAAGACTAGTTTCTCTGATAAAATCAAAGCGTATGGAGTTTTACTATAAATTGATTGACCAGAAAATTGGTATATTTATAGGGAAATTTTTGTTAGAATATTAAATTATTGTTGAAAGTACAGTAGAGAACAGCCCGACATAGAGGGCAATCACACTCTTTGAATTTATTGTATCTCGTGCATTTCTGCTCCACGAGAACAGCCCGACATAGAGGGCAATCACATAGGGGTGATGAGTGATGTGTCAAACTCTATTTGGAGAACAGCCCGACATAGAGGGCAATCACGAATTACAAATTTTTCAGATATGTATTATATATATCTGTGAGAACAGCCCGACATAGAGGGCAATCACCTGTCGCAGTGGTCTCTGGGTCAAATTTGATGCTGAGCGAGAACAGCCCGACATAGAGGGCAATCACAACCATCTGGAATGTTATTAAAACACCAATTTTCCGTGATGACGAGAACAGCCCGACATAGAGGGCAATCACACATATGCGTTACCTCCTTTTTGTTTTTTGGTGGAAAACAGCCCGACATTAGAGGGCAATCACAAATTAGACAAAGTCTCTAGGCATTTATAAGAAATACTGAAAACAGCCCGACATTAGAGGGCAATCACGTTATATATGTACTTTTTTGTCCGAAAACCATATTCGAAAACAGCCCGACATAGAGGGCTGTTTTTTTATGTTTTTTTTAGTTCGAATAAAAGTAAAAAACAGACAATTATAATAAATAAAGAAGCATGATATGTTTTTTGAATTAATTATTAGAGCTATGAATAGAATTAATAAATGCAAAATGTAATGAAAAATGATTATTAACTGAATATTATTGCTCATTTTGATCCACTAGTAAGGTGCTTTAATTTATGAAAGTAAAGAAAATTTTTAATAGTTTGTTAATTATTCAAAAAAATAATACATATAAATATATAGAGGTAAAAAATATTCATAGTATAAGGAGAAAACAATTATGTACAAAATTTCAAGAAGAGCTTTATCAAAACATGTTTACTCATTTAGAACTACTTGTTGGTGCTGCCATAATGTTGTAAACATACCTGACTCTGGACATTGTCCAATTTGTGGCGCAATTAACTAAACCTTCATCCCTTAAGCTGTCCTATCGGCTATACGGGGGAAGGAGAATGACTATGGATAGAATATTAAAAGCCAAGTCAACGGGATATGGATTAGTAGAACTTAGAACGATAGGTTCAAGCTATGCAGTTTATGTTGCGGGGCAACTTAAACTTAGCACCAGTGATTTAGTATATGCCATATCAGTTTTTGATAAATAAAGATATTAATTTTTAATAATAAAACAACATATATAAGTAAAAGATGAAAAATGGAGGAGTCCAAAATGAGTAAAAATTTTTATAACATAACTAATGAAAGAAAAAAGAACCAAGCTAATAATAAACGACTCTTGATAAAAGGAAAAATGAAGACGGTTAGTCCTTTCGAAAAAGCTGTTCTTTTTTTCAAAGGTAAAGTCGATAGAAAAAATAAGATGTTGCATATAGAAAATGGAGAAGTTTGGGCTACTCCATTTATGGCACGCGAAAATGAAAGATACGAGGAATATTGTTCAAAACTTTGGGGATTGAATCAATATTCATATGATTGCGAATATGCAAGCACCGAAACGTTATTAATGAAAATCGAAGCACAAAAGAAAGAATTAAAAGATCTTGAAAAATATTTTCAAGAAGAAAAAGAAGCATATGCAAGTAATAAAACAATGAGAAAGCATGGCGAACAAAGTCTTAACGACAATCAAATCCAAAGTCGAAGACAAAATGAATGGAATAAAATTGCTCATCCAATAAAAGTAGAAATTGAAAAAAAGACAAAGCAAATAAATGAAAATTATGAAGAGGCGATTAAAAGCATAAATTTGCTAATAGAATCAGCTAACTTGACAGAGTATGTTTGCGAGCGTGTAAAACATCATACTCAACAAAGAATAAAAATATATTTAGATTCGCTATTAAAAAAATACAACAAAGAAAATGGTCAGCCAGAATCACATTATATTATTGATTCAAGCGAGGCTCATGATATTTATTTAAGACAACATCGAAGTTTGATAACAATAAAGGAAAAGTGTCAAGAAGCTTACAGCTATTGGATTGTAGAAACAGAAAAAAATATGGAGGAATAATAGCATGAAAAAAATACAAAAAGAAGAAGTAAAAAGTGATAATACAACAGTTGTTAATGATTTTGTAAGACAAAAACCTTTTGGCATGTACAGACCAATTGATTACAAAATACCAGAGGATTTCTTAAATAAACAAGAAGAAATTGATAAATATCTAGAAGCATTATTTGCGGGTGATATTGACGATGCAAATGGCAATGTATTAGATAATTTAATCGTAGATGCAATGTTAAAAGCAGTTAAAAATGTCAACACACAAAAAATTCAACATATGGACACCATACAAAATTATGACATACAGGCTCAAGGAGCAAAGGAGTCTTTTGTAAAACATAAAGAGATGGTTGTTGATAGTTTGAATGATATAAAAAATCAAATATCAGATCTCAAAGAACGATATCAAGCGGATAAATTTACAAGGAGGACAAAATAATGAATAAAAACTCTTCTATTTGGACAATAAACGAACAAGGCAATATTTTATTTAATACACATGATGAGGTGCTTAAAAAAACATATAAGCCAAGAAATATTTTTGAATATCCAATTATGTCATATTTGGTAATGATTTTATGCGCGTTATTGGACTTCATTATGTTTAAACAACTTTTTGGAAGCTTTTTATATGATGATTTAGCCATTCAATATTTATCAATTGTTGGCTTATTAATTGCATTTGATTTCGCACCGATTTATTTGGGAATGAAATTAAAGGATAAATCACAAGGATATAACGTAAAAAAAATTGTAATTATAATATTGCTGGCTTCATTCCTCATTGGAATAATTCTTAATTTTATTTTGAGGTTTGAATTTAAGGATATGGTTTTATCTGATTTATCAAATTATAAGATATCTTTTATGGGCGATATTTCTATGGAAGAAACTCAAAACCCACACGCATTAACATATGCTTGGTTTGGGGCAATCATACCTATTGCTACGTCGCTGTGTAGTTTTGGAGTTTCATATGTCACATCAAATCCATTGCAAAAAGAGTTAAGGAATTTAGAAGAAACAAAGCTATTTTTGGAAAAGGATTTATTACAGACTGATTCAATATTAAAGGAATATGAGACAGATTCTATAGATACACTAAAGTCAGAAGAAGAAGAAAAATATCAGCAAACCAAATTGTTAATAAAAATGCAGGCATTAGAATACTGCGATTATGTAAGGGAACGCCTAAAAGAGCATATCGGAAATCCTACATCTAGTTCGGCGCTATCTGAATTTGATTATGAAAATATAATAACAAAAATAGAAGCACTTGATTCGGCCATATAAGCTAAGAAAGTTCAATAAAGTAAATTTTTTATAAAAAGAGAGGGTAATTGATATGAAGAAAAAAACAATGGGAATAATAGTTTTATTAGTAGTAATCGTTAGCACACTTTTTTCCGGATGTGGAAATAAAAATGAAACAAATCATAAAACAGCAACAGTTTTTTTAATCGGAAATAGGGCTTGTAATGCTCCAGTTAATCTAAGCAGTGAAACTGTGAGAACTGCTGCAGCTAATACAGTTTATTCATACGGAATGACTTCAGCGATTGCAATAGATGGTTTTCCAGAGATTGATTTTTCATATTCGTATGAACTTCCAAAACAATACGCAAACGCAAATAGACAAAAATTGGAAGCAGATGCAGAAGTAAAAACATTAAGTCTTTTATCTGAATTATATAGTATAAAAGCAGTTGATCCTGAAGCAGATGTATTAGAGTCATTGCGATTAGCCGTTAGATCACTTTCGGCCGTAGATGATTCATACGAAAAGAATATCGTTGTAATTGACTCAGGACTTAACACAACAGGTATTCTCAATTTCTGTAATAATATAATAACTGCCGAACCCTCGCAAGTAGCAGAAGAATTAGAATCTAAATCAGCTATACCGGATTTTTCGGGTGTAAAGGTTTTATGGATGCAAATGGGCGATGTGTGTGAACCACAGCAGTCTTTATCACCAGCACAACTAGTAAATTTGAAAAATATTTGGAGTGCAATAATAGAAAAAACAGGAGGTGTCTTAGAAATTCATGATGATCCAACAAGCAAAGCAACAGAAAAAACAGAATATCCAAAAGTATCAACAATTGACTTACCAAAAGAAACGCCAATAGCATATGAGGCTAAAAATGATTTTACAGAGCCACAGTTTTTATCGGAAGAGCAATGTCAGTTTTTAGGTGATTCGGATGTTTATGTGAATCCTGAAAAAGTATATGAAACAGTATCTCCAATAGCCGAATATATGATTAATAAACCAACTTTTAAGATTCTCTTAATAGGAACGACAGCAGGAGATACGGATAATTTTGTCACAGAAGATTTATCTAGAAGGCGAGCAGAAGCAGTAAAAGCGACATTAATTGAATTAGGGGTATCTGAAAAAAATATTATTTCATGTGGTTTAGGAAGTTCAGATCCTTGGCATATATATGGGGTTGGAATAGAGGGACCTTTGGCAGCACAAAACAGAAAAGTTGTATTAATAGATGCTGATTCTGATACAGCACAAGAAATAATAGGAAAAAATTAAAAAATGGTTAATTTTTCAAAAAATAGATGCATATAAATAAGTAGATAAAACAAATATACAAGCTGGCTCATCGGCTATACGGAGAGAAGAGGTGTATTATGTACAAAATTTCAAGAAGAGCTTTAATAAAACATGTTTATTCATTTAGAATTACTTGTTGGTGTTGTCATAATGTTGTAAACATACCTGACTCTGGACGTTGTCCAATTTGTGGCGCAATTAACTAAACCTTCATCCCTTAAGCTGTCCTATCGGCTATACGGGGGAAGGAGATTTTTGCTGCCATGATTAAAAAAAAGATTATGACGGAACCAAAACTGATTCTTAATGAATATTTCCAGAAAGCATATTATGGAGAGGTGGAGAGTCTAACATATTCGTTAGGGGATTTAATAAAATAGCTCCAGTTCTACATGTGATGCAAGGAGGTTTTATGAGAACTGATGTAGATAGTAAAAAAATAAATAAAAAATGGATAATTATTATTGTTGTAATGGTCATTTTATATTTGGCTTGTTATGCTGGAAAAACTATTTATTTTGAACAATATGGTATTAAGCCGGAGATTAGCAAAAATGAAAATGGAATATCCCCCGAATAGTCCACATGGAGAAAACTAGAACAAAGTAGTGTTGAAGAGTGCAAATATTAAGTAGAAACTGAGTAGGTATATAATGAATACATTTTTCCCAGATAAAACAGAAGCTGTAATAAAATTGAATAAGCTTTTTAAGACGGATAAAAAAACCAATAAGTTGTTGTCCGAAAGATTGTCTTCAAGAATGGTAAAATGCGCTTCTGCGTTGAGTGAGGGCGAATTTTTGGGATGGCAACTTGAAGTACCTATTAAAGGGCTCGTTAAGATGGTGGTGTTTGGAACGGCAGACATTGGGATGAGTGACCTTGAATGGATTTCAGAAAAAACGGCGAAAACAACCAAACAGCATAAAGTTGAAGGTACTATTGACAAATCATTGATAGAGTTGTACGAGCTTTATCTTCCTATAGCAGAGAGTACATCTATAGGAGCAGCAATAGGCTTTGGTGCAGCAACGTCGAGTAAGCATGACAGTTTTTCAAAATGGCCTACATACTATTCATTACAGTTTCCTGAACTTGTGCGTGTATTGCAGAAAACTGGTGCTGTACTTAGAGTTACTGTCGGAGCGGCCAGCGAAGAAGCACAGGATACTTGTCGTAAAAACACTATTCAATCTTATGATGAAAAAAACATAAATTCGAAAGATTATATTGGAAGTCCAGTACGTATACGAGTGTTGCTTCTTCTGCCGGAGATTCCTTCCGTCAGACTGAGAATGGTGCTTGAAGAAGCGATTAGTGGTGTAAAACTTCGTCACATTGGTAACGTAAAGAAACGCTCGGTTAAGGCTATGTGGAATAATCCAATTGAGGGAGCTTCAGTTCAGCCAGATTATGCTGCAAGGATTATGGTACTTGAGCCTGAAGTGTATGAGCCAATGATTGGTATTGAGATATGCGAGGAAGAAACGAAAAAAATTCCAGTAAGTCATAAGAACACAAAAGATAAAAAAGCTGTTGTAATCGGTAGAGCGATTGATACAACTGGAATCAGGAGAAAGATTTCTATCGGAGAAATAGATCTTAGGCGTCACTATCAGATAGTTGGACAGACAGGAACGGGTAAATCAACGCTTCTTTCCACAGTGATTCTCAATGCGGTAAAGCAGGGGCACGGGCTTACATTCTTTGATCCTCATGGGAGTACGATTGATGTTATTCTTCGTACGATACCGAGAGAGTATGCGGATCGTGTACGAGTAGTTCATATTGGAGACACGGCTAATCCGGTTCCTTTTAATATCTGGGATAGCGATGATCCTGTAAAGGAGGAGAAGAATATTAGTGACCTATGCGAGCTTTTTGGAAACATATTTAATCCTCCTAACGAAATATATGTAGGACCACGATATGAAAGATGGTTGAGCACTTTCGCTAAAGCGTCCATAGCTTTTCTTGGAAGCAGGGCTTCGCTGGAAAGTATTGCCGTTATCTCACAAAGTAAGGAAAACATGCTTAAAGTGTGTAGAGCAATCGTCGACAAATATCCGGAGCTGGCTGAGACAATAAAGCAGGAATACGGACTTGATAATAGCAATTATTTCAATAACAATCTCGGATGGTATTTATGCAAATTCCAGAGGCTTACAAGCATTGAACAACTGAGAAAAACACTCGGCGCTGGAGCAAATGCATTGGACTTCCTTCATACGATTGACACGAATACTGTCACCCTAATAGACCTGGCTTCTCCAGTGATTGGAACACATGCCGCGAGAATAGTGGGAACATTGATGTTGATGAAACTTTGGAACGCGGTGTTGGTAAGAAAGGATAGGAATAGAACGCATCTTGTTGTAGTGGATGAGGCCTCACTATTTCAGACAAATCCAATGCCAAGAATGTTGGCAGAGTCGAGAAAGTTTGGAATATCAATGGTTTTGTGTCACCAACATGAGGCACAATTATCAGCTGAAATCAGAGATGCCCTAGAAGCGAATTCAGCTAATTTCAGTGCATTTAGATTGTCTCCGAGAGATGCAGCAGTTGCAGCAATCAGATTTGATAATTCGGAATTACAAAGTTCATTGACACGGCTTAATGCATTCAATGCCATAACAACCTTAAGCGTAAACGGGAAGCAAACCGCACCATTTACATTGGAAACTATTAAGCCAAATATTCTGAAGGATGGCGAAGAGACAGCGAAGATTATTGAAACCAGGAGCATAGCAACACTAGTAAAACCATATCGCAAGCTATCAGCGTTGACATCGACAGAAATATTGGAAATGCTAAAGAAGTATGAAAAGCCATTGAATAAAGTGCGAGATTGGGTGAACGAATAGGCTACAAAAATAATGAGCTAAGATTGATAAATGAAGATTTTAATACAGCATAAGAAATAATTGATAAAAACAAAAAAAGTTAATTTTTTAAAAAAATAGATGCATATAAAAAATAGATAAAACAAATGTATAAACCAATTAATTAACTGTATGAAAAGGAGAATTGTTATGGATAGAATATTAAAAGCCAAATCAACAGCTTATGGATTAGTTGAACTTAGAACAACTGGTTCAAATTATGCAGTTTATGTTGCGGGTCAACTTAAACTAAGCACTAGTGATTTAGTTTATGCTGTTTCAGTATTTGACAAATACTAAAGGTAAAATGGACTAAGAAAAAGTTGATGAATATGTAAAAGACAAAAATCTATGGAGGTAATATTTATGGATAATAGTAAAAAAGTAAGCTCATATTATATGAACAAAATTGAAGATGAAGCATATGTAAAGTCAAATTATGAAGAACTAGAAGCACTTGTTTTAGAAGCGCTTAGCAAATCAGAAAAAGGATCAGAACTGACAAATAAAGAAAGATGTTTAGCAGAACTTAAACTAATACAAGAAAATAAAACAGCTAACGTTTTCTTGTTTTTGAAAAAGATGCAAGAGTTCTGCAATGAAAAAAGTTGCGGAAAATCGTATTTCAATTATAGAGGAAGTATGTGTAATTCATATATTGCGTATCTTTTAGGCATTACAGCAGACATTAACCCGCTAGATTATAATCTTCCAATTGAATTTTGTGATTACTTAAAATCATGGGAAGATATGAGTTCTATTATTGTTAATGTTTCAAATGCAACGCTTGAATATGTTAAGGAATATTTAAGATTAGAGACAACAACAGTTGAATTTGTAGAGAATGATACTCTTCCAGAAAATGGATTAAAATTAAAGTTTTATGTGACTGCGCAGATGGATTTTCTTGAGGCTCTTCAGACAACGGATTATATATGGCATGATATTTCCTTGAACGATGAAGATGTAGCGAAAGCATATTATGCTGCAGGAGAGGCATTTAAGTTTTTTCACATGAATTACTTCGTGAATCATGGTTTGGCTGGAACGGTATTTGCAAGTAATCCGCTCGAAATGGAAATCTGGAGTGATATAGGACTTGTTGAAGATTACGTAAATCTTGTTGGTAAAAATTTAATCTTGTTCGTGTCAAACATAGCAGCCATCACAAGAGGAGATGGTACATGGGATTTTACAAAATATAAATATGAAGCCACCAAATCAACACTGGTACAAAGTTTGGTATGTACAAGGGAAGATATATTTGAAAAGTTGATTGAATTGGGAGCCAATAGAGAAAAAGCATATAGAGTAACGAGAGATATTTCATTTGGAAGAGGCAAAAATGTAAAAATTCAAGAATTTTTGTCAGAAATAGGAGCACCAATCGACTTTAAAGAATGGGCAAAGAAAATAGAATATATTTATCCTAGAGGACAAGCTGTAAGTGCGAGCATGCCACAGTACTATCTAATGGCATATAAATTAAGAAAACCGGATACTTTTTATCGTTATTACTTTGAAAATTTTGCTAAAGATGATATTCGTTCAATCATATGCGAGGGTGGCTCTGTAAAAGAAGTTTCAAGTTTCATAGATAGACAATTTGGTGATAAGTGTTGCGATAATGATTTTCTTGTTGCTCAAGAACTTTTGCTTAGAAAGCAAGCAGGATTAATACCTGAAGCCGAATCATGGGTCAAGATTGGCAAAAATGAGACATTAGCATTGTTGGGAGCAAAGTATTCTTCAGAGGATGTCAAAAACGAAGCGATAAAGTGGATGAAAGAAATGAAACTTGGCAAAGAAGTTGTTGAACGTTTTCAGAATAATGATGAAGTGTTAATTAGTAAGTTAGATGGAAAAGTTGAAAGACTTTCGGTAGAACAAAGCGAAAAAGTTAAGGAATTCAACAACTACTTTTTAACGCGTGTAGTTCATGTAGCAGAAACGCAAGCAGCTGATGATAGCGAAATAATCACGGTTTACATTATGATTCCATATGAAAAAGAATTATGGGAAATAGCTTATGATTCTTTGGGAGACGGAATGTTTTTTGACGAGGTGTTATACACAGATGCTAATGAAGAGTGTGAAGCGCCAGAATGTATATATTACGTACCAGAAGAAACAACTGGTGGAATAAAAATGATTTATGTTCCGTGGGTACAGGACATAAATTGGAGGGACTATTTTAATGAAATATCCACGTAAAAGCCCATATTTAATTTATAAGCGGATAAGTGAAGATGAATATATCGTCAAACACTACTTTAAGTCGGTTTCTTATAAAACTGACTTAGAAACAGTGACCTTATTAAGAAAATTAAATGGGAAAAATAATCCTTATAAGATATTGCCTGATTGTAGTAAGGAGAATGTTAGAAATCGAATTTTGGAATTAAAAGAGGCAAAACTACTTGAAGAAAAGAAAGAACTTATAAAAGTTGGCATAGGATCTTGTATGTATCCATTAATACATTGTTATCCGAACAAAATGCATAAACAACTTGCCAAAATTTGCAATATACTTTTGATGATAATGTTTATTCCTATGTTTATTTTGGGAATATGCATTCAGAGCAACAATGAAAGTTTTGGATACATGCAAGGAAAGTGCGACTTATTTATTGGGCTTTTACTCGGATTGGTATTTGGGGTAATGATACACGAGTTAGCGCATACTTGTGCTTGCCTTTCTTATAGAGGATATTTATTTGAAATAGGAGTAGGAACAACATTCTTCCTTCCTATGGGATATGTTTTGCTGGAAGATGGTCATATAAAAAACAAATTCAAAAGAATACAAATATATGCGGCCGGTATTGAGATGAACTTGCTACTATATGGGGTATTTATGTTTTTAGCAAGTATTGAATTTATAAATCCGTTTATTATGTATTTAGTGGCTGTGGAAAATCTTGTGATGGCAATTATCAATGCAATGCCACTAGGTATTTTTGATGGACTTAAAATATTGTCAACCATATTTGGAAAAGAGAATTTACTAATAGAAGCAAAAAATCGGATAAAGCATTGGAATAAATTCAAAAATGTGCACAATACCAGGGAAACAGCAATAACAATAGCATCTTGCGTATTAGTAGTTTTTCAATTGGCAATACCAGCACTTTTGATTTACGAGGGCTACAGCATAGTGCAACTAATATTTGTATGGTGATTTATGATTGCAGGGGTGTAATCAACATATTTGTTAGTAATAGCAAATACTGAAATTGATAAATTAGGAGGAAATGAAATGGATCAAGAATTATTAACAAAAGCAACTGAAATTTATAACAAGATTAAATCATTTGATTTGGAGACAAGAGGAGGATTGAATAACCAGTATATTCTTTCGCCTAGTGAGATGATGGACGATTTAGATAATAACAAAAGAGATTATGTTAGAAACATGATTGTAGGTATAGGTGGAAACGAATATATACCCAAATTTCAACTGAGACAACGTTGCTTGATTCGATTAAGTTTTGCAACATATCAAGCATATGGGATTCGGTTCTCAGATACAGACTACGTTGAAAGTCTAACCCAAATGGACGAAGGGGACGCACGAAAATGGTTACGCAAGTGTGAAGGTTCTATATAATTATAAGGAGTATGAGTATATGGCTGGGAGAGCATGGACTTTATATGGTCCAGAAAAACAAGCATATAAGGAAATCGTAAAAACAATTCAAAAAGAAAATTTTACAAGTATTTACTTTACAGGTGAAGACAGAAAGGCTGTTGTGATTGCAAATGTAATGGCTGAAATTCAAAAGAAAAATTATGGATTTTGGTTAAAGATTTTCATGACATGTATTGACGAGATTTTTAAAAACTCAAATTGTATATATCCACCAAACTGGGATAGAGCAAGTGATAATTTTCCAGAACAAGTAGATGAGTTGTTTGAAAATAAAAAGTATACTTGTATCCATGACGATAGGTTTGAAGAGGAAAAATATAGGAAGTATTGGATGGAAGATACTGAATCAGATAGTGCAATTTTTTTGACAGAAACGGGAAAATTTGTTTTTGTCTCATATAAAACAATTAGCAACTATAATCTTCAGGGAACTTTCGGAAAAGCAAATTTTACAACACAATTAGAAAAAGAATATTTTTTAAAGAAAGATAATTTGAAAGCAAATATATGTTTGGCTTATCATATCAAAATAGAAAACTTTAAAAAGATATTAGATTCATTTGGTGTTACTGTAATAGTACCTCCAGGGTATGAAGGAGTATTTTGCTGTAAGGAAGTAATAAATAAAAAAGACAAGATGGTTATTAAAGTCTTAGATGAAAATGATATAAATTAGGAGGAAAGAAAATGGAAATAAAAGGAACAAAACATAAAGAAAAATCAACGGATTACTCACAGGCATGCAAGTCTTGCTATAGGTTGTTTTATTTTAGTCATGACTGTAATGGAAAGACAGTAGTATGCCCGCATTGTGGAGCAAAACACTAATTTGTTTTTTCTGTAATTGGAAAGTAAATAAGATTATAAAAAAATGAGATAACATTTTTTTCTTTTCCATGTTTTTAATGCATCCAGCTCCTGAAAACACTTGCAAATAGATAATAGTTATGATATACTAATCAACGCTTGGCGATTGAAACTTTAGTGATTGATAATTGTTTGAGGGTTTGTTATGATAAACACGATATGATATAGTTTTTAAATAAATATGGCTTAATTAATAGCCGTTGTTTTGATTAAAGACGAAGATACTCCATAGGTGGAGTATGTCGTTCGGAAGTAATCAAAGCAACGGCTTTTTATTGTGCTTTGATTGGCACATTGAAAACTTCATCCATGTGAGTATCAATTGTTTTTTGAAAATAAGTATTTGATTTATGAATGATGGGAGGAAATTTGCCATATGAAAAAAATATCTAAACAAAACAAATCATGCAAGATAGTATGTAACCTTTATGTCGGAGAACGAATTAAACAAATTAAGGGGATTGGATTCTTTAAATCGGCTTACGAATATGTAGTGAAGGAGGAATATCCGTATCATTACATAATAGGCGTTAGGTATGAAAAAAACATGGTGCCAGATTTGCGCAATTTCATATACATATCAGTGTTAAAGGCATCTATTTACTGTGGAGACATTGTGATAATAAAAGAGAATGGAGAAAGGGTAACGTCGCTACAAAAAGAAATATAATTGAAAATCGTTTCTTTTGATATCTTCCGAAAGATACTCCCATGATGAAGTATTAAAAAAGCATGACGTCAAAGTAAGGCTATTGCTGATAGCAGGAATAATATGGTATAGTACACAAGAATTGTAAACTCTCAAATAAGGCTAATGAAAGTTGAGCATATTCATACACAAGATCTTAAATAAAGTAAGTAAGATTAAAAAAATATGGAAGGGGAATTCGTGAAAATTAGACAAATTAAAAATAATAATGACGCATATGAAAACCTTGCCAATGCCGTTGTTCTTGCAAAGGTTGAAGATTATCGAAGAGCTTTAAAAAGATTAGCAATGAAACCAGAGGATAAATCAGCAAAAGCACAGGTTGATTCGTTGGAAAGATATTTTAAATCTGCCAGATATTCTCGCTATACCTCGGTAGATGGAGAATATTTAATAAGAAAGTTGAGAGAGGAAAATGGATTGTAAAAAAATTGCGGGAAGGACATATAAATGATATCAATACGCAACATACAAATAAAAAATGGGTTCTATGTGCAGGAAAATTCAGGCAATTGTTATAATAATGCTGATAATGTTGTAATTTGTTGCCATGGTTTTGCGGGAAGTAAGAGCAGTTCTTCAACAATGGCTTTGGCGGAGCATCTGAGTTCAAAATACAAGAATACGATTGTGTTATCATTTGACTGGCCTTGCCACGGCGAAGATGTCAGCGAAGAACTTACTTTGGAGCGATGTGATGCATATCTTACGAAAGTTATTAATTATGCCCGCAAGTATTTTCCACAGGCTAACCTGTATGCAAATGGGACAAGCTTTGGTGGGTATTTGCTTTTGAAGTATATCTCAGATCACGATAATCCATTTAAAAAAGTTGTTCTTCGTTCGACAGCGGTTACCATGTATGATGTTTTAGTAAATACCATAATGAATGCGGATGATAAAAAAGCGATTGCAAATGGTAAAGTTGTAAAAACAGGATTTGATGTCAAAATACCGGTAACAATGTCTTTCGTGGATTCTCTTGCAGACGCAGATATCAGAAAAAACGACTATCGAAACTTTCAGTCAGATATTTTGATGATTCACGGAACAAGCGATGAGATTGTCCCTTATTCTGATGTTGCGGATTTTGCTGAAAAACAAGGTATCAGGTTGCATACGGTCACGGGCGCTGATCATAGATTTTCTGAGCAAAGTCAAAAGGAAAAATCCATTACTTGTGCATGTGAATTTTTTGATATAAAAGAACCTTCTATGGAAAAAATAAAAAACTTCAAATAAAATAAAGCAAAACTTTCTAAAGGGATGAGGTTTTAGGCAAAAGAATTATAAATATTAAGAAACAACACAGCATTGAAGTTTAAAATAATAAACAATAAAGTATCTATATAGCCATAATAATAGGAGCGATTAACATGAAAAAGAAATTAAGTCTAATATCTTTAGTAGCAATAATGATTATCGTTGTTTTATATATATGTATAGGCTGTGGAGCAAATAAATCAGGCTCCGAGGGAGATAATATAACTTGGAAATATGATTCAAAATCAGGGACACTTACTATAAGCGGAAGTGGAGAAATGCCAGATTTTGAATTGTATGATGGAGCTCTAAGCGAAGAGCAAAATAGAAAAAGAGTTCCGAGCTGGCAAAGCGATATAAAACGTTACGATGAAAATGTTAAAAAAATTGTTATATCAGAAGGAATAACATCTATTGGAAACTTTGCATTTCCATTCTTTCAAAAATTGAAGAGCGTAGAGATTCCCAAATCAGTTAAAAGGATAGGAGACTTAGCATTTTCAGGTGCAGCAATTGAAGAGTTGAATTTACCAGAAGGATTAGAAACAATTGGGTGGTCGGCTTTTTCAGGTTGCAAGTCATTAAAAAATATTGAATTGCCAGAAAGCATTAATACTTTGGGCGACACATGCTTTGAAGGCTGTAACTCAATGGCTAGCGCAACAATACCAGCTTCTTTAGATCCTTATAAACTTAAAGATTATTTTTATAATTGTAATGCATTGAAGAAATTAAAAATAATTGGAGAAGAAAAAGAATTTTGCTTAATAGATGATGTAGTTTATAGCAAAGATAAAAAAGAACTAATTTTTTACCCTAGCGGATGTGAAAATTCAGTTTATAAAATTTTGGATGGAGTTACTGTAATAGCGGATGGGGCAATTGATAATAATGAATTTTTACAAAACATTGAATTTCCAGATTCAATAATTAAGATAGGTAGTACATTTAATTATTGTAATAAGCTTGTTAATGTAAGATTTCCAAAATCTCTTTCCGAAATATCCGAAGGAGCATTTTATGGATGTAGTTCAATAGAAAGAATTAATATACCGGAAAGTATAGAAAAAATAGGTGAAAAAGCGTTTTGTAATTGTAAAAACTTAGAAGCTATAGAAGTTGATGAGAATAATAACTGTTATAAATCAGAAAATGGAATATTGTTTTCTCAAGATGGAAGCGAATTATTATGTTGCCCGTGTAATATAGACATTATTGACTACAAAATTCCTGAAGGAACAAAAATAGTAAGAAGTTATGCGTTTGAAAAAAACAATAATATTCACTCAATATATTTTCCAACAGCAGTTGAAAAATTAGACATAGATTGTTTTGAAGAATCCAACATAGAAAATGTGCTTTTTTCGGAGGGATTGAAAACAATAGGAGTTGGAGCTTTTCAATTATGTAAAGGGATTATAGAAATTTATGTTCCGAATAGTTGCGAATTAATAGATGAATATGCATTTTTCGGATGCAATAAGTTAACAAAAGTTTCAATACCAAAAAATTGTGA
This sequence comes from Lachnospiraceae bacterium, assembly GCA_045598285.1. GTDB lineage: Bacteria > Bacillota > Clostridia > Lachnospirales > Lachnospiraceae > RGIG5612. The sequence continues at coordinate 72,371 of JAZLLU010000016.1, forward strand.
TATTAGGGAGACTTCATTTGAAGACAAAATAAATTCTTTTGAAACAAGACAATAAATTATCAACAACGATAGTGGACTTATTGAAGAAAATAACAAGAGTGAGATAGAATGGAAAAAAAATTTGAAGAAAAGATAATAGAAGTATTCGAGCGATATGGTTGGCAAGTAGTATCAGAATTTGAAATTAAAGGTGTAGGTGTTTTAGAAAATGCTTTATGTATTAATGATGAAGTGGTAGGCGCATTAGAGTTGGGAGCAATAGAATGTACATCTAGAGAAGATTTTCAAAGTTTGATTGAAATAAACCCAGCGATGATGGAAGAATGCAATCTCAGCTTTGTTATTGTGGCTTTGGAATCAAAAATATTTAAGATTACTAAAACAAAGATAATAGAATTAACGGAAATGATTACCCCAGGCACATATGACCAGGAAGATGATTTGCCAGCGTTAAGTATTGAAGATTTAGTTGCAGAATTCAAGGAAATAAAATACACACATAAAAGTGCAGGCGGTTTTGGCTCTTCAATACAAATCGGACAATATGGTTTTGCAACATTTAATTCGTTCACTTCAACACAAAACGAGATAGATGAAAGAATGACACAAGTGATAAAAAAACAAGAAGCTATATTGGAACAATTTAAGTTTATTGCTGAAAATACACTAATAAACCACCAATATCTAACAAAAAGAGAAATGACACAAAAATTGGGAATACCAGCTACCCTGGTGGATAGAATGGTACACTGCGCTGATGCATCACGATACACTTACAGAACAAGCGAAGCAGTTAACGCAAAGTTTCTAATAGATGTCAAAACATTCATGGAATATATGCCAAAGTATGGCAAACATGAGATTTAAAAAACAAAACGATCTCACAATTTGATGAATTCTATATCGCCTAATAGTGAACAATATGGGTGTGTACAAATAAAATACATGTCAAATTTGTAAAATCTTCTTAATAAACAATTTCAGAAATAAAAAGTACTAAAAATTTGAACCAATTTTGAACCAAATTTTTTAAAAAGCGGCATTTGAACCAATTTGAACCATTATTTTTGATTAAAATTCATTAAAACAGTTTACTATTAAAAGCAATAAAAAACACCGAAAAACCTTTATTTTTCAAGGGATTTCGGTGTTTTCTTTGTCTGCACCTTCAGGGGCTCGAACCCTGGACACCCTGATTAAGAGTCAGGTGCTCTACCAACTGAGCTAAAGGTGCGCGTATTAGACGCAAGGAAAATTATATGATAAACTAATAAAAAAATCAAGAAGTTATTGGAGGGTCTAGAAGATGGGATATGATGTTTTGTTTTCTCCGATGAAAATTGGCACGATGACAGTAAAAAACCGTATCGTGATGGCAGCGGCAGAAGTCAGCATGGCGCAGACAGATGGGAAACCAACCGAAAAGTTGATGGATTATTATGAAGCCCGTGCAAAAGGTGGTGTTGGCCTTATTATTCCAGGAATAACTCGCGTTAACGATATGGGCGGGGCATCCACATTCACACAACTTTCTATGAGCCATGATTATAATATTGAGCCAATGAGAGAATTCGTTAGAAGAATTCATAGTCATGGAACAAAAATTTGTATCCAACTACACCATGCTGGACGTCAAGGATATTCAAGTGCAATCAACACTCTTCCAATGGTAATTCCAATTGTAAAAACATTCCCAAAGGTTTTGGATAAAATTTATGCAAGCACTCCTACACTTCTAGGTCTTGAAGCAAAAGGAATTTGCATGTCAGTACAATCTCCATCTAAGTGTGAACTTGCGGTGCATGGAGCGATGCGAATGCACGCTATGAGCAAGCGCGAAGTTAAAAAACTTATTAATGATTTTGTTGATGCAGCAGTTAGATGCAAGATGGCAAGCGTTGATGGTGTGGAATTGCATGCAGGACATGGATATTTGATTCAACAATTTCTTTCGCCAAACACAAACCACAGAATGGATGAGTATGGCGGAAGCTTTGAAAATAGAATGCGTTTTATCACAGAAATAATTGAAGGCATCCGCAAAAAATGCGGAAAAGATTTTCCGATAATAGTTCGTTTGACTGTTGATGAAATGTATGACCGCATAGGCAAAAAAGGAAAAGGATATGACTTAGAGACAGGCAAACTAATTGCAAAACGACTAGAAGAATTAGGCGTTGATGCAATTAATGTAACTAGCGCATGTTACGAAGTTTTTAATGGATGGTTAGAGCCAACGACATATGAACCAGGTTGGAGAAAATATCTTGCAAAAGAAATAAAGAGTGTTGTTAACATTCCTGTAATTGCGGCGAATGTAATTAGAACACCTGAGCAAGCTGAAAAACAACTTGAAGAAGGCTGTCAGGATTTCGTTGCGTCAGCAAGAACATTTTTCTGCGATCCAGACTGGGCAAAGAAAGCAAAGGAAAATCGTCCGGAAGATATTCGTAGATGTATAGGATGTCTTCATTGCATGAAAACGTTTATGAATAATGCAACTTTGGGAAAACCAACTGAGTGCGCACTTAATATGGGCTTTGGAAAAGAAAAAGAATATGAGAACATGCCAGTAAATGGTGATGGAAGAAAAATTGTTGTTGTCGGAGCAGGACCTGCTGGGTTAACTGCAGCAGTGACATTAGCAAAAAGAAATTTTGATGTTAGAGTTTATGATAAAAATGAAAAAGCTGGAGGACAAGTTATAACTGCAGCTGAATGCAACCTCAGAGATAAACTTTATTGGTGCATTGAAGATTTAATGACGCAAGCGAAGAAAGAAGGCGTAAAGTTTGAGTTTGGAAAAGAAATTTGCGTAGATGATATAAAGCAGATAGACCCTTACGCAGTTATCTTGGCAACTGGTGGTGTTCCGCTTGTTCCTAAATCAATTCCAGGAACTGATAGAGAAAATGTTTGTACAGCAGACGAAATTATTTTGAAGGAAAAAGAAATTTCGGAAAAGAAAGTTGTGGTAGTTGGTTCGGGGATGACGGGCTTAGAAACCGCTGAGCTTTTGGGCGAAAAAGGAAACAAAGTAACTGTAATCGAGATGGCAGGTGAGATAGCGCCAGGTGCTTGGTTCCAGTTAGTTGATGATGAGTTGGAACGCTTAAAATCGCAAGGAACAGAAATCTTGCTAGGAACAAAGCTTGTTGCAATAGAAGAAGGTCGTGTTATTTGCGAAGATACAAAATCGGGTGAAAAGAAAAACATTGAGACTGATTTGGTTGTGCTTTCGCTTGGCGTTCGTCCAATGCCTGGACTGGCAGACGAAATTAAAAAAATTGAAACTATAAAAAGTTATAGAGTTGGTGATGCACTTTCAAGTGGAACGATTGCCGACGCATGTCACAGTGCTTTTGAAATTGCAATGACAATAAATCAAAATCAGGTATCTGAGGGGAGAGAAAACATGATAGAAAATAAAAACATAGTTTTAACTGGAGGCTCAAGTGGAATTGGAAAATCTATCTTAGAAAAACTTGCAAAAGGAAACGGAAATAAAATTATCGTTGCATGCAGAAGCGCTGCAAGCATTTCTGGATTTGGAGAAAATGTAATTCCGTTCACATGCGATTTAAGTACAAAAGAAGGCGTTGATAAATTGTTTGAAAAAATCAATGCAGAGTTTGATACTGCAGATATTTTTATTTCTAATGCGGGTGCACCGTATTATGAAAAAGTTAACTATGTTGATTGGGATCGTATCGAGCACATATATCAGTTAAATACGATTTCACATATTTACATTTATCAAAAATATTTAGAATATCTTAATGGAAGGGCTGGGCATCTTTGTTATACGATTTCAGCAATGGGAGAGATGGCTCTTCCTGGCTATGCACTTTATGCATCTTCAAAATTTGCTATGAAAGGATTTCAACAGGCAATTCGTAGAGAAGGTGTTAAGAACTTAAAACTTACATGCATATACCCTGTTTCTACAAATACAAACTTTTTCAATGTTGGTGGAAATGGAATAGAAATGGAAAAACCATTCCCTGTGCAAGAGCCTGAAAAAGTTGCAGATAAAACAATCAAGGGAATTGCAAAAGAAAAGAAAAATGTATACCCGTGCGGCATATATGTTTTTTCAAAAGTACTTATGACAATAATTCCGCCAATTAGAAACATTTATCTTAGCATGGAACAAAAAAGACTTGAAAGATTTATAGCACGTGCTGAACAGGCAAAGAAAAATGGATAAAGGAGAAGGTAACTATGGCAAATATTAGTGATATCACAAGAGATCAAATGATGCTTCGCGGACCACTTGCAAAAAAAGGTTATGACTGGTGGTGGCATTCACTGACCGCAGAAAATGAAAAGACAGGAGAAAAGAAACCTTTTTATGTTGAGTTCTTTGTTTGCAATCCTGACAAAGCAAAAGATGAACCAGTAATCGTATGGAACAAACCTGAAGAGCAGGCAAAAGGAACACTTCCTTCGTATCTTATGGTAAATGTTGGATTTTGGGGCAAAGACCATGGTCAACTTCACAACTTTTATCCATGGAAGGACGTTAAACTTCAACCGGATGCACCGTATAGCATAGAGGCTAATGGCTGTACATGTTCCGAAACACATACGCAAGGCTGCGTAAAAGTAACACCTGAAGAGGCAGCAGCTCATCCTGAGTGGATGTGTGATGCTGGTGAAATGAGTTGGAACTTAGATATTGAAAAGCAAATTGCTTTTCATGTTGGCTACGGGGCAAGTAAGTTTTTCCGAAAAATTAATGCGTTTGAAATGTTCTGGCATGCACAAGGCATGAAGACAAAATACTCAGGCGAAATTATTCTCAATGGCGAGAAATATATTGTTCGCCCAGAAACATGTAATGGTTATGCAGACAAAAACTGGGGTGGTGATTTTACAAGTCCATGGGTATGGCTTTCATCAAACAACCTTACAAGTAAAAAGACGGGCAAAAAGCTTGAAAACAGTGTATTTAATATAGGCGGCGGTCGTCCAAAAATTTACTTCTTGGCATTAAACAAAAAACTTCTTGGTGAATTTTATTATGAAGGCAAAGACTATGAATTTAACTTCTCAAAATTCTGGACATTTTCAGGAACTAAGTTTGACTGCTGGGAAACTGACGACGAAATTAATTGGCATGTTGTGCAAACCACAATTAATTCAAAACTTGATACAATGATTACATGTAAAAAAGAAGATATGCTCAACATAAATTATGAAGCGCCAACAGGATACAAAAAACATAACCGTTTATGGAATGGCGGTAACGGCACAGGAACCTTAAAGCTTTACAAACGTTCACTTTTTGGAAAAGAAGAGTTGATCGACGAGGTTTATGCTGAGGGAATCGGCTGCGAATATGGAGAATATTGTTAAATGAAATCATGTACTGGCAAGGTGTTACTTGTTGATTTAACGACAGGTAGCACCCAGATTAAAAAAATACCGAGTCAAGTATACGAAAAAGTTCTTTCAGGAAAAGGATTGGCGGCATGGTATTTGTATAAAAATATACCAGCAGATGCAAATCCTTTGGGGCCTGAAAATATTTTATGTTTTGCATCAGGCGCACTTACAGGTACGGGCGCTTTGCTTTGCGGAAGATGGACCGTTGCATGTAAAAGCCCTTTAACAGGAGGATGGGGCGACGCTAATTGTGGCGGCGTTTTTTCTCCTGCAATTAAGCAATGCGGTTATGATGCAATTTTTATTTCTGGTAAATCAAGCAAACCTGTATATTTATACTGTGATAATACCACGGCTGAAGTTCGCGATGCCTCGGCATATTGGGGCATGGATGCAACTGATGCCGAAAATAAAATGCATGACGACTTAGATTCACAGTCTAATAAACGACCTTGCATAGCACTAATTGGAACAGCTGGCGAAAAGCTTTCGCTCATCTCAGGAATTTGTAATGAGCAAGGCCGTATTGCGGCTAGAAGCGGTGTTGGTGCTGTTATGGGAAGCAAGTTATTAAAAGCTGTTGTACTTGCGGGTTCAAAACCAATGCCATGTGCAGACAAAGATGCAGTTAAAGAGTTATCAAAAGCGCTTGGCAAAAAGGTCATGAAGATGAGTATGCCAAGTGGCTTTGGTGGATTTTTAGGTCTTGGCGGCAAGATGTTAGGTAAGATGCCTTCGGTTCCTTTGGATGGTTCGATGACTACATTAATCTTTCGCGAATGGGGAACGCCATCGAACACACCGATGGCAATAACAAGTGGTGACGGGCCGATTAAAAACTGGTCAGCAGGGTCAAAAGAAGCCAAGGGCATGACCACAGTTTATAATCCAGATAAAATTAATCGAGTAGAGAAAGTAAAATATCATTGCTATTCATGTCCAATAGGATGCGGTGGAAAATTAAATATAAAATCAAATTCTTATGTGGATTATGAAGAGACTCATAAACCTGAATATGAAACGATCGAAGCTTTTGGTCCGCTTCTTAAAAACAGTTCGCTAGAGAGCATTTTTGCAATAAATGAAATTCTAAATCGTGCGGGGGTAGATTCAATTTCTGCTGGCAATACAATTGCATGGGCGTTTGAGTGCTACGACAAAGGAATACTTACAAAAGAACAAACGGGTGGACTAAAATTAAATTGGGGAGACTCCGATACAATTGTCAAGTTAACGAAAATGCTTGTTGCCCGTGAAGGATTTGGAAACGATTTAGCTGATGGTGTAAAAAGAGCTTCGGAAAAATATGGCGGTAAAGAATTTGCGATGCATGTTGGTGGCCAGGAGCCGGGTATGCATGACACCCGAAACGACCCACAATTGGCTATTCATATGGTTGCAGAACCAGCGCCAGGAAAACATACAATTGGAATGGCTATTCAGTATGGCGCAATGTCGCTTTGCGACATATGTTCGTGGGCGCCACCGGTTAAAGTTCATTCGAAAGCAAATGATATCCAGCCGACACATGAAATGGCGTTAATTAGTAAGGCGAACGCATGCTACTCTATGTTGACGGATGCTGTGGGAGGATGTTACTACGGCGAGATGATGGGCGTACATATGTGGAAGGTTGTTGATTATTTGAATGCGGCAGCAGGATGGAATTTTGATGGCGACCATTATATGGAAATAGGTGAAAGAATTCAGACTATAAGGCAGATGTTTAATGTAAAGCACGGATATAAGCCGGCAGACGTAGAGCTGCCAAAAAGGATGGTGGGCGAACCACCACTTGAAGATGGACCGCTTAAAGGCGTGACGCTTAAGAATAAAGAACAAGTTTCAATGCATTGGGATGCTTTCGGATGGGATTCGAAAACAGGAGAGCCGCTTCCTGAAACAATTGAAAAATTAGAAATAAACCTACTTATGGATGACAAAATTTTGGATACGGAGGTAGGTGCAAATGAGTAAAAAACCAATTTTTAATATTAATGAATGTATTAATTGTGGAATATGCGCACAAGCGTGCCCACTTTCATGCATTGAACTTTCGCTTGAAGGTAAGCAAGGAAAATATAGGAATGTTTTTCCGCAACTGACGAATGATAAGTGTATAGGATGCGGCCTTTGCGCAATGAACTGCCCGATGGATTGTATAAAGATAGAAGAGATTTCCAATCAGGAAGGAAAAGAAAAATGAAGGTAAAAATTCTTCCACCGGCCGGTTGCGATAGGTCGTGCCTAGATGAAAAAAGTTGGATGGAGATTCCCGAGGGAGTAGATGTTAACTTTGTGCTCGATAAAATTTCATGCGGGAAGTTAAAAGCAAAACTTTTGCTTATTAGTGTTAATGGCGAAAGAGCTAAACTCAATCAAAAATTAAAAGATGGAGATATTGTTGGATTCTTTTTTCCAGTCACTGGTGGATGAAAAGTAGAAGATTTATTTTTGTCACATGCAACGATAAAATTAAAGCATATCGCAAGCGATATGCTTTTTATCTATTTATAATATACTTAAAAATCGGATTGCCTTTTGCAGAGAACTTTTCTTCGTACTCTGTCATAATATTGCCTTCGTTCATGCTAGCATTATGATGCAAATCGCGAGTTGCTTTAAGAAGAGTCCACGTTGTTTCTTCTATTTCTTCTAAAGAAAAATCAAAAAGAACCTCGTTATCAGTTTTAAATTCAATTATACCATCAACATTCAAAATCTTATCATACCTTGCAAGAAACTGACGAGATGTTAGCCTGCGTTTTGCTGTGCGCTTTTTTGGCCAAGGATCGGAAAAATTCAAAAAGATTTTAGCAACTTCGCCATTTGCGAAAACGCCACAAATGTATTCGGCATCCATTCGAATAAACTTTACATTTGGAAGTTGCGCCTCTTCTTGCTTTTGCACCGCGCGAAGCAACACGCTTGAATATTTTTCAATACCGACAAAATTTATACTTGGATTAAGGCGCGCCATCTCCATAATGAACGTACCTTTACCCATACCTATCTCAATCCATATAGGATTGTCGTTTCCAAAAACGGCGCGCCAATTGCCTTTTACGGACCACTCGCCTTCCTCTTCAGGGATTACATATTTGCTTTCGGCAATAGCCTCTTTAGCGCCTGGTATATTCTTAAGTCTCATGCCACAAATTTTACCACAATTCCCACAAAAAAACATAGCCACAATATGTTATAATTAGAATAACATTTAAGGAAGGTGTAGCTATGACAAACGTAGAAGTTATCCAAAAGTTTTATGAAGAGGTGTTTAACAATAAAGACCTTACAAATCTAGATGAATATATGCTAGATAGTTATATGCAACATAATCCAACGGCCGCTGATGGCAAAGAAGGATTTAAAAAATTCTTAGAGTTTTTCTTTACTTTTGATCCTCATATGGAAATATTAAAGATTTTTGAAAATGCCGAGAATGAAGTAGCAGTCTTCTTTAAGTGTACTTTTAGGGCGAATGGCCAACTCAACAAAGTTGTTGATATCTATCGCCTCGAAAATGGAAAACTTGCTGAACATTGGGACGTTGTTGAACATGATGTAAAAGAGTTCAGCGAAATAAACGGCCGAAGTGTTTTTTAATATGCGTTAATTATAATAGTTTGCAGGCAGCGTTTTATAACAAACTATAAAATTTTTTCAAACTATCAACTTTTACAAAATTGTGATATCATATCAATAATTCTTTGAACTAGCAATTCTTGCTAAGTTTATTTCAAAAAATATTAAAGATGTTTAGATTAAGTTCTAAAAGTTTGCGCTCAAATATTTAAAGAGCTGAGCAAAAAATAAAAGGAGGTATTCTTGAAAATTCCAATAATTAAATATTCCGCGCTTGAGTACTGGCTGGACGGCACAGACCGTTATTATTACTACGCGCCGAAGTTAGAAACATTGCCAAGCAATTTTGACTTTAAGATTGATGAAACTTTCGCGAAAAATTTATCTAAAGAATATAATCTTACTCTCCCACTAAATTTCATGGTCCCAGAGAATCATAAAAGAAATCATAAAGAATGCTTTGAATTATATAGATGGATAAAAAATATTCCAAAGAATAGTTTTTTACGATTGCTAGATAGGGGAAATGATGATGAGTCAATATATGTTTCTTGTCCCGAATTGACCTTTTATCTAGCGGCAAACATGTTTTCTCTTGCAGAGACAGTCATGATTGGAAATATGCTTTGCGCAGAATATGTTTTTGACAATGACTGTGTTTTAAAACAACGCAATAGGCAGCCAGTAACAACATCAAACAAGATAAAACGATACCTTGGAAAAATGGATGCCATTAAAGGTGCGCGTAAAGCGCTCGATGCTGCGAGGTATATATCAGATAACTGCAATTCACCTAGAGAGGTTGTGCTGGCGACAATGGCAGTACTTCCGATAAAGGATGGAGGATATGGTATGCCGATATTTGAAATGAATGGAAAAGTACATATTAAAAATGAATACGTTAAGGGACTAGGAAGGGCGAACCTTCGATGCGATATTGTTTGGCCAAAAGAAAAAGTTGTTGCGGAATATGAAAGCAATATGACTCACCTTGAGAAGGAACAGCATAAATATGATAAAAAAAGGATGACTGCATTAATAGGTTCAGGGTATAAAGTAATTTATATAACGAATGATGATATTAAGTTATTCAGTAGAACGGACGAGACATTTTTTGCACTGAGAAAGTCGTTACACCAACGACGAAGAGAAGAGGAATTTCAAAAACATCTTGATAAGCGATATGATGTATATAATATATTGTTCAGAAGAAACTTTTTTACAAGTCTTTGTGATGAAAAGTATTTATCAGAAAAAACTATTTTATGAAATTACCGAAAAGTGCCCCATTGGTACCCACGAGGTTCAAATAATTTTAGAACTAAAATGTAGCATTCTCAAAAAATCTTGATTTATCAAGGTTTTTTGAATATAGAGAAGAAGAAAAAAATATGTAAAATAAAAAATAATAGATTTATAAGCTTAAATATGTGATTTTGGGGTACCAATGGGGCACTTTTCGGTAATTTTATTTTTTAATTTTTTTTTGGATTATAGAAAAAGCATTGTTTTGAATTTATATATGGAGCCGGGGCGAAGACCCGGCGAAGCGGCGCAATGGGATATAGTAGTAGAAGCCGTGTGAATTGTGGATTATCTTTGATCATCCACAATTCCACGGCCAAGATGATTTTCTGTAGCAGAACGCGAACTAGGCGGCGCCAGCGCTAAGGATGGGCGCGCGCCGTCTAGTTCGCTATTTGCGGTGGCTGTGCTTCGTTCGCCAAAACAGTTTCGTTCGATGGCCACCTTTGGTAGAGAACAAAAGGGACGTTGGGAGGCAAGAAGTAAAAATTAAATTGAAAATGAAAGAAGAAGTAGAGGAGGTGACAGGTAGAGAAGGTGATAGGTAGAGGAGGTGACAGGTAGAGGAAAAATTCACCAGAGGTTGAAAGTATGATAAAATAAAGTGTAAAATTTTGATGCTTTTAGATAAGAATAATATTGCCAAAATAAATGAACAAAAGATTCTTGATAAAAGCAGTTGAAGTAAGGAGAAGAGAATATGGGAGATTTAGAAAACAAGAACGTAGAAAATCAAGAAAACACAAATGAAGAAAAACCATCAATGGTTATTTGGTGCAGAAAAGCAAATGGTCCTAGAGAACTTAATGGAATTTGTGAAGATGCAGAAAGCTGCCCACAACCATTTTGCGAAGGAAAGAAGAAATTTTGGTAGATGGTACTATCAAAAGTGTCGTTTAAAAATCAAGGAAAAAGATTCGAAACAAAACGAAATGAGTGAATAAGAATTAAAGGAAAGAGAGGAACGAAATGAAGTATAGGAAATTTGAAAATATTGAAAAACCAGTTTCGCTCTTTGGACTAGGCTGCATGAGATTCAACGGAGAAGCGTCTGGAGATTCGGTAATTGATGAAGAAAAAGCAATTAAGTTAATCCGCAAGGCAATAGACGGCGGAGTTAATTACATTGACACAGCGTATGTTTATCTTGATAGAACCGCAGAAGGCACTGTTGGAAAAGCGCTTAGAGATGGCTATAGAGAAAAAGTTACAATTGCAACAAAGATGCCAATTGACTACGTAAAGACACCTGAAGATATGGAAAATCTTTTTTCGTCAGAATTAAAGAGCTTAGAGACAGACCATATAGATTTTTATTTGCTACACGCACTTGGAAAAGATAGATGGGATAGATTTAAGGAACTCGGAGTAAAAGATTTCTTGAATCAGAAAAAAGCTGAAGGCAAAATAAAATATAAATGCTTTTCATTTCACGGCCCGTATGAAGAGTTTGAGTATATCTTAAACGACTTTGATTGGGATATGGTTCAAATCCAATATAATTTTATGGACATAAATAACCAAGCTGGTACAAAGGGACTTAAACTCGCGGCGAGCAAAGGAATTCCAGTAGTAATTATGGAAGGCTTGCTCGGTGGCAAACTTAGCAAAGCACCAGATGATGTACAGGCGATTTATGACGAATTCCCGATAAAGAGAAGTCCGGTAGAATGGGCATTTAGATGGCTCGCAAACAATCCGGAAATATTGACGATTCTTTCGGGTTGCAATGAAGAAGAACAAATCGAAGACAACTTGAAAATTTTTGATGAGGTTGATGCAGGATTAATGACCGATGCAGAAATGGAATTGATTGCGAAGGTTAGGGATGCTTATAATGCTAGAACTAAAATTTCATGTACCGGCTGCAGGTATTGTATGCCATGCCCGAACGATGTTGCAATCCCTAGAGTGTTTAACATGTGGAATGAGTATGGACTTTACAATGCTAATCCACTAGAAAGTTGGGATTATTTAGAAATAAAAGAGGCAAAACAAACCCCGGAAAATTGCATTGAATGTGGAAAGTGCGAAAGCGCATGTCCGCAACACCTTAATATTATTGAAGCACTAAAAACTTCATGGAGCGAGATGATAAAATAAATTGCACAAAAAGCTTCGCGTTTTATATGGAGTAATTAAATGATTTATCAAGACATAAGAAATTATTTAGGAAGCCAAAATTTTGCAGTGACGACAAGTAATATGAACGTCATGGATATCCTATACAATAGAGTTGGCGACACAGAAATTTTTTGTATTCTATTGAATAGTACGAGAGGCAGGGTGTTTGGCGAAGAGCTTGTTAGAAATTGTGCGGGGCATTTGCAAACAGCAACATCTCCAGAAAACATCTTGTTTATACTAGCCACCAACAATGTGGATAGAGACAAGAATTTAGCACAAATAGAGGGGATAAACCTCTGGCTTGTAGACGAATTTGAACAACAACTTTATATATATGAAACACAGCCAGAAGATTTTTATGATATAAAAAGAGGCCTCGTCCAAGCTATCAGCGAAACACCGCAAGCAAAAACAAGAAAAGCGGTTCGAACAAAAAATTGGCCTTGGGTTACAATCATTCTGATTGCAATAAATGTAATTGCATACATAATTTTAGGACTGAACGGAAATGTGGAAAGTGCTGAATACATGCTTAGCAAGGGAGCAGCTTATGGCCCGGCAATTTTTGAACACTACGAGATTTGGAGATTGATAACTTGCATGTTTATGCACTTTGGATTTATGCATCTTGCAAGTAATATGATTTACTTAGGAATAATTGGAACGACAATTGAAAATCAAATCGGACACTTTAAGTTTGCGCTTCTTTATATGCTTTCAGGTTTCGCAGCGAGCGTAGTGTCAACAGCAATTTATTATTTCTCGGAAGACTACATTGTTTCAGCGGGTGCAAGTGGAGCAATCTATGGACTTATTGGAGTTGTTGTTTATTTAACCTTTAAGAATAGAGGGCGCATGAGCCGATCAAATATGTGGTTTAGAGTTATTATGGTGTTACTCTTCATATTTGTATCAAATTTTTTAGACGAGAGTGTAGACGCGGTAGCGCATATAGTAGGATTCGTCTTTGGACTGATATTAGCACTGTTGTTTTTAACAGGCCAAAAAAATAAAAAGTCTTAAAAACTAGAAAATATTAGGAGGAAAAAAGAATGAAAAATCCTGATTGCATTTTTTGCAAACTAGCAAATGGAGAAATTCCAACGATGTCACTTTATGAGGACGAAAACTTTAACGTAATCTTTGATGCGGGTCCAGCAACTTTTGGGCATGCGTTGATTTTGCCAAAGGAACATTATGCAAATATTTATGAAATAGATGAAGAAACGCTTGCAAAAGCGCACGTTCTTGCAAAAAAGATGGCTACGATAATGACAGAAGTTTTTGAAGCAGATGGCTTTAACATTTTGCAAAACAATAATGAGGCAGCAGGCCAAAGTGTATTCCATTTTCATATTCACTTGATTCCAAGATATGCAAACGACAATGCAATCGGTATGTGGACGCCAGGTAAGCAAGACCAAGAAAAACTTGCAGGCGCAATAAAAGAAATAAAAAATAGATTATAAAACAAAAAGCGGTGACGAAGGTCATCGCTTTATTAAAAGTCATGAATTGCTAAAAACAAAATTATTGTCCCACGTAACTTCTATCAATTTTAACAACAGCATAATACTCTGGCCATGCTGTGTGTATATGTTCAAATATTTTTTTGGCTGCTTCTTCATCAGAATCCTTATCATTCATAGACAGCACACAATCAAAAATTAAATTTGTATGAGTTGGACCAGGAACCATTCTAAAATCATGAATTGAAGCACCAGGATAAATCTCAAGAATTTTCTTTAGCGTGTCCTCACGCAATTTCTTAACTAAAGGGTTGTTTGACTCAATAGGGTCCATATGAATTGTTGAAAGACAATTAAACTTTTTGTTCAAGTCATTTTCCGCAAGGTCTATAGCATCATGAAGTTCAAAGATATCACCACTTCCATCTACCTCTGCATGTAAAGAAATCATAAGACGACCAGGGCCGTAATCGTGCACGATTAAATCATGAATGCCTACAATTTCAGGATGCGCAAGCACGCATTTTTCAATTTCCTCAACAAGCTCTTTTTCTGGCGGTTGTCCTAGAAGTGGAGACAAAGTATCTTTTATTGAAGAGATGCCGGCGTAAAGAATAAAGAGCGAAACTAAAAGACCAGCGATACCATCTACATTAATCTTAAAGAAGAAAGCGATGCCGATTGAAATTAAAGTAACAAAAGTTGCAATGCAGTCAGTTAGACAATCAGTAGCAGTTGCCATCAAAGCGGTCGAGCCAATTTTCTTTCCAACAGAGTGGTTGTATATATACATATAAAACTTAACGAGAATAGCCGCAACCATAATCAAAACAGGAATTATACTAACAGCAACAGGTTCTGGCGAAATAATTTTTTTCACAGAAGAAATGCCGAGCTCGACGCCGACGACAATAATGATAGCGCTAATAATAAGACCAGTAAGATATTCGATTCGGCCGTGGCCAAAAGGATGGTATTTATCAGGTTTTTTGCCAGAAAGCAAAAAGCCGAGCAAAGTAATTACCGAAGAGCCTGCGTCCGAAAGGTTGTTAAAAGCGTCGGCGATAATTGCAACCGAGCCTGAAATTGCACCAGCAACATATTTGCCAGCAAACAAAAGAACATTAAGGACAATTCCGTAAACGCTTGAAAGCGTCGCATAGCTTTGACGCACCTTAACGTCCCCAACGTTTTCGCTGTTTTTAATAAAAATTTTCGTAAGTAGTTTAAACATGTTTCGCCTCAAAAAAATTATGGCGACTAATTAGACAAGTCGCCATTTTTATATATTCAAAATAAATTATTTGCCCAAAACATCAATAATTACTGAAGCAACTTTTTGAGCTGCAAATATTTCGTCAGCTTTTGACATAGCTTCAATGTAAGAATCCTTATTTGCAAAAACCTCCCTGACATCGTTAATTAAAGATTCGCGGGAGAGTTCCTCTTCTAAAAGAGTTTCAGAAAAACCTCGACGCTTAAATGAACGAGCATTTAATATTTGATCACCTCTACTTTGATTTGTCCCAAGAGGAATTAAAAGCGAAGGCTTTTTAAGAGCTAAAATTTCATAAATAACATTTGCACCAGCTCTGGAAATAACCAAAGAAGAAGCGGCGAACAAATCTGGAAGTTCTTCGTCAACATATTCAAATTGCTTGTAGCCAGCAATGCCATCAAAACTATCATCAAGTTTTCCTGCACCGCAAATATGAGCAACATAAAAGGTTTTAAGAAGTTCGTCTAAAGCATCTCTTACAGCATCGTTAATGCATGCAGCGCCCAAACTTCCACCTATTACCATTAATAAAGGTTTGTCCTGGCTAAAGCCACAAAATTCATAACCTTTGTGAGCGTTGCCACTTAAAAGCAAAGTGCGCACAGGAAGACCTGTGTGAACTGACTTAGCCGTCGGCACAAAATCTTTTGTCTCGGGAAAGTTATAACAAACCTTAGTCGCCTTTGGAATAGAAAGTTTGTTAGCAAGGCCAGGTGTAAGGTCTGATTCGTGAGTAATTATAGGAATATTAAGAGCACTTGCCGCGTAAATAACTGGCACCGAAACATAACCGCCTTTTGAAAAAACGATGTCCGGCTTTGACTCTTTCATATGTTTTTTTGCTTCAGAATAACCCTTCAAAATACGAAACGGGTCCGTAAAATTTTGCGCACTGAAATAGCGACGAAGTTTGCCTGACGAAATGCCCGTATAAGGCAAACCCTCTTTTTCAATGAGGCTCTTTTCGATGCCGTCATATGAACCCATATATTCAATTTCAAATCCAGCTTCTTTTAGGTATGGAATGAGTGCAATGTTCGGCGTAACATGTCCCGCCGTGCCTCCACCTGTAAGCAAAATTTTACTCATTTTCTTAATTCTCCTAGGAAATCTTCTCTTTATTATACCTTGCCGGTGGGTTGTTTTAAAGGATACTTTAATATAAAATAGAATGCATGAAAATCTTAATAAAAAACGCAAAAACTCTGCTTTTAGATGTGGCAGGGGATTTTGTAGTACAAGAAAAAAACATCTATATTGACGGCAATAAAATTGTATCTTTAGAGGATGCTCCGGAGGGTTTCGTGCCGGAAAAAGTAATTAACGGCGAAGGAAAGCTTGCTATGCCGGGCTTAATAAATGCGCACACCCATGCGTATATGTCGCTCTTTAGAAACTATGCCGATGACCAAGCTTTTTGGGATTGGCTAGAAAATGTGCTAGGCGTTGAGGAGGGCTTAACCGAAGAGGATAGCTATTGGGGAACGCTGCTCGGAATTATGGAGATGCTTAGGACGGGCACTACATGCTTCGTTGACATGAACATTAAGTCTGCCCAGGGCGTTAAGACGGGTGAAAGGTCTGCCTCTGTTGGCGCAGCGTATGAGTCAGGAATGAGAGCGATTATCACGCGCGGACTTTCAGGCGAAGCAAATTCGGAAGAATCGCTTTGGAAGTATGGGCAAGTCGTAAGCGAAATAGATTTGTTCCAAGGCGAAGAAAGAGTTAACTTCTGGATGGGTCCACATGCTCCGTACAGTTGCATGAAAGACTACCTAGAAAAGCTAACGGCAACCGCTAAAAAAT
Source organism: Lachnospiraceae bacterium (assembly GCA_045598285.1). GTDB lineage: Bacteria > Bacillota > Clostridia > Lachnospirales > Lachnospiraceae > RGIG5612. The sequence goes on from JAZLLU010000016.1 coordinate 89,333, forward strand.
ACAATATTGGAAATAATATTCACCTTTCCGAAAGCGAATCGGAAGTGGAAAATATGATAAAAGATCATGGTGTGACGCCGATTAAATATGTAGAAGATATTGGCGTTTTTGATGTACCTACAATTGCGGCGCATTGCGTAAACGCAACTGAAGACGATATGGATATCTTTATAAAGCATGGCGTAAGTGTTGCGCTTAATCCAAAGAGCAATATGAAACTTGGAAATGGGTTTGCGCCTGCAGAAAAGATGTTAGAAAAAGGTGTAAACCTTTGCCTTGGAACGGATGGCCCAGGAAGCAATAACACGCAAAACATGTTTGCAGAAATGAATACAGCGGCACTTATTTATAAAGGTGCAAACAAAAAGGCGCAATGCATAAGTGCGCAAGATGTACTTAAATTTGCAACGGTTAATGGTGCAAAGGCAATTGGAAAAGAAGGTCAAATCGGAGAAATAAAGGAAGGCGCACTTGCCGACATAATTATTCTAGATCTTCATGTTCCGCAGTTCCAACCAGAAAACAATATAGTTTCAGGCCTTGTATATTCGTCAAATGGCAGCGAGGTTGAAACAGTAATTGTTGATGGCGAAATCTTGATGGAAGATAGAAAATTCTTAACGATAGATGAAGAAAAAGTTTATAAGGAGTGTGCTAAACGATCAAAACGTTTAGGAATGATGAAATAATGAGTAGGATAAAAGACATTAATTTAGCTAAATCAGGTTACCAAAAAATTGAATGGGTTAAGAGAAATTGCCCACTCTTAAACTCTCTTGAAGAAGAGTTTAAGAAAACGCTTCCTTTTAAGGGAATAAAAATTGCACTTTCGGTTCACTTAGAAGCGAAGACGGCATACCTTTGCGAAGTATTAAAAGCTGGTGGGGCACAGATGTTTGTTACTGGCTCTAACCCACTTTCAACGCAAGATGACGTGGCAGCAGCCTTGGTCTCAGACGGAATGGAAGTGTTTGCAACTTATGGCTGCACGGAAGAAGAATACTTTGAAAACATAAAGTCGGTTCTTACGAATGAGTGTCAAATCATAATTGATGATGGTGGTGACCTTGTGCATATGCTCCACACAGAAATGAAAGATAAACTCCAGTATGTAATTGGTGGATGCGAAGAAACAACAACAGGAATTATCCGTCTTAACGCGATGGATAAAGAAGGAAAACTTATGTTCCCTATGGTGCTTGTTAATAATGCACAATGCAAGCATTTCTTCGACAACCGTTACGGCACAGGACAGTCAGTTTTCGATGGAATAAACCGCACAACAAACCTTATAGTTGCTGGAAAAGAAGTAGTTGTTGCTGGATATGGATGGTGTGGCAAGGGTTGCGCTATGAGAGCAAAAGGACTCGGTGCAAAAGTTATCGTAACAGAAGTTGACCCTGTAAAAGCTATCGAAGCAGTTATGGACGGCTTTGAAGTTATGACGATGAACGAAGCTGCAAAGCTCGGCGATTTCTTTATCACAGTAACAGGATGCAAAGGAGTTATAACACAAAAAGATTTTGAAGTTATGAAAGACGGCGCAATTATGTGCAACGCAGGACACTTCGACATAGAAATAGATGTTGCTAAGCTAAGAGAGATTGCAGTTGAAAGCTGCGAGATGAGAAAGAATATTATGGGCTATAAGATGCCGAACGGAAATTGGCTTAATGTTTTGGCGGAAGGTCGCCTCGTAAACTTAGCAGCAGGAGATGGACATCCAGCAGAAATAATGGATATGAGTTTTGCAATCCAAGCGCTTTCAGCAAAATATTTAGTTGAACATAAAGATGAAATCAAAACAAAACTTATCGATGTTCCGGAAGAAATCGATAAAGAAGTTGCAATTAGAAAACTCAATTTCCTAGGAAAAAATATTGACGTTCTCACTAAAGAACAAAGAGAATATTTGGAGAGTTCAAATATATGAAAAATTTAAATTTGAAATTTGCAGGAACTGATTGGCTTCCAAAAGAAGAGACCGAGCAATTTTTAGATGAAGCTGAATTAGCAAAAAAAGTTTTGCTCGAAGGGATTGGACCAGGATGCGAATTTACTGGGTGGGTTAACTTGCCAGTAAATTACGACAAAGAAGAATTTGAAAGAATTAAAAAGGCAGCCGAAAAAATCAGAAAAGATAGCGAAGTTTTAGTTGTATGCGGAATTGGTGGCTCATATTTAGGAGCCCTTAGCGCTATTGATTTTCTAAAAGGCGCTATGTATAACTTAAAGCTTTTAGCAAAAGGAGCCGGCACATGTAACGACCCATTAATTCTATTTGCTGGCAACAATATGTCCCCTAGCTATATAGCTGATGTGATTGAACTTTTAAAAGATAAAGATTTTTCGGTTAATGTAATTTCAAAATCAGGAACAACAATGGAGACATCAATCTCCTTTAGAATTTTCAAGAAACTTCTTGAAGAAAAATATGGCGCCAAAGAAGCTGCAAAAAGAATTTATGCAACGACAGATAAAGAAAGAGGCGCACTTAAAACTTTAGCAGACAAAGAAGGATATGAAACTTTTGTTGTGCCAGATGATATCGGAGGAAGGTTTTCTGTACTTACAGCAGTTGGCCTTTTGCCAATAGCAGCTAGCGGCGCAAACATAGATAAACTTATGGAAGGCGCAGCATCGATGCGCGAAGAACTTATTGGCGAAGAAAACGCAGCGCTTGAATATGCAGCGCTAAGACAACAACTTTATGATTGGGATAAGTTTATAGAAATTTTTGTTAATTACGATCCTGACCTTAAGAATTTTTCTGAATGGCTTAAACAACTCTTTGGTGAAAGCGAAGGAAAAGAAGGCTTCGGAATTTTCCCAGCATCGGTAAACTTTACCTCAGACCTTCACTCAATGGGGCAGATGATTCAAGAAGGCGAACGGACAATTTTTGAGACGGTAATTAATGTTGAAGGCGAAGAAACGAATCTTATGATTCCAAGTTTTGAAGATGATTTCGACGGCTTTAAGTATTTAGAAGGAAAGCAAGTAAACTTACTTAATCAAACAGCAATTGAAGGAACCGCAAAAGCTCATCTAGCGGGCGAAGTTCCGCAAGTTTATATTGGTATTCCTAAAAAAGATGAGTTTAGCTTAGGAGAGCTTTTCTACTTCTTTGAGTTTGCATGCGGAATCAGCGCATACATAGAAGGGGTTAATCCATTTAATCAACCAGGAGTAGAAGAATATAAAAAGAATATTAAAGAAATTTTATCGAAGTATAAAAATTAGTCGTCTTCTTCGATGATTTGAATTTCTAGATAATCGAAGTCGATGCTATCAACGAAAGAGTCTTTGTTGAAACGAGTTTTTGCAACGCGTTTGAAATCAGCGATGTTAGAGTCAAGCCAGATAGGAACGCTTAAATCAAATTCATTGCAAACAGACTCGAGTGCATCAAAAATTTTGCGAGTACGATTAGTATCAGATTCATTTTTGATGACAGTGTCACGAAGCAATTTATTGTCTTTTATAATTTTTGCCCACAATCTAAACATAAACGGATTGTAGCATACAGATAGAGATTTTTTCAATAGAAGCAAATTGTGTCCGGGACATGTACCGGCAAACATGGAGAAAAAAATGGCAGATGAAATTTTGAAATTAAAAGAATGGGTTGACGGAAGCGACAATATCGTTTTCTTTGGTGGCGCTGGCGTTTCTACGGAAAGCAACATTCCTGATTTTAGAAGTGTTGATGGACTTTATAATCAAGAGTATGACTATCCGCCGGAGACGATTCTTAGTCACACATTCTTTATGAGAAACACAAAAGAGTTTTATCGATTTTATAAAAACAAGATGCTTATATTGGATGCTAAACCAAATGCGGCGCATCTTAAATTAGCCGAGTTAGAAAAGGCCGGAAAATTAAAAGCGGTTGTCACGCAAAATATTGATGGACTTCATCAGGCAGCAGGAAGTGAAAAAGTTTATGAACTTCACGGAAGCGTGCACAGAAATTATTGCACAAAGTGTGGAAAGTTTTTTGATGCGCAATATATGAAAGATGCCGATGATGTTCCAAAATGCGATCATTGTGGAGGGCTGATTAAACCGGATGTGGTGCTCTACGAAGAGGGACTAGATAACGATGTAATTAACGGCGCGGTTATGGCAATAAGCAAGGCAGACGTACTTATTATAGGAGGAACGAGCTTGGTTGTTTATCCGGCAGCAGGACTTATTGATTACTATAGAGGAAACAAACTTGTTTTAATAAATAAGAGTACGACGCCTAGGGATTCAAGCGCAGATTTAGTTATTAAAGACAGCATTGGAAAAGTTTTTTCAAATATTTAGGAGGATGAAATGAATAATAATTTTTTAAGTGGTGGAATTACAGAACTTGAACATGCTAGGCTTGCAGTTCAAATCAATAATGAAAAAAAACAAGAACTTTTAGAACTTGAAGCTAGACTTAGCAAAAAGGAAAAAGAATTAGAAAATCAAAAAAGATATATGGTCGACAAAGTTGAGTCAGCTATAAAGGAACGCAGAAGTGCACTTAAGAGAGATTTGGATGTGCAAGTTGAGGCGGCAAACAAAAAACTTAAAAGTGCTGACAAGAAAAAGAAGAAAGCTAAAGACGAAGCTGTTAATGAGCGTATAAAAAGCAATACTCTAAGTATTAGAGAGGATACAAAAAAACGCAAAGATGAAAACAAGGCGCTCTTTAAGGCTTATAAAGTACCAGGCTTTTGCAACACATCATATTACTACTCGATGTTTGCGCCTAGAAGACTTAAAGACATCGTAACAATATTAATTACAGCAATTATCACGTTAGGAGTTGTTCCAAATGTAGTTTGCTTGCTTTTGCAAAGAGAATCGTTAGTTCTAAGGATAATTGTTTATTGCTTGGTTATTATAATTTTTGTTTTGTTATATATCTTAGTATATATCACAACCCATTCAGGAAACAAAGCAGAGGCAATAATAAAGGGCAGAGCTAATGTGGATGCAGCTTATGCCAATAAAAAGCAAGTAAAGAAAATCACAAGAAATATTAAATCTGATGAAGATGAAAGCCAATATAATCTCCAAGAATTTGATAAAGAAATAGAACATTTTCAAGGTGAATATACTGAGGTTTCAAAGAAAAGAGACGACGCATTAAGAGCATTCGATAAAGAAACAGCTCCGGCTATTAAAGAAGAAATTGAAAAAGATTGCAAAGCTGCACTAGAGGAACTTAAGAAAGAATACGAATCGCTTAAGCAAATCTATGGTGAAAAAGAAGAAACTGTAAAACAAGTAAGTGCAGAACTTAATGAAACATATGGCGTTTATTTAGGAAAGAAAAATCTTTCTGAAGAAAAAATCAACGAGCTTATTGCAATAATAAAAGATGGCAAGGCACAAACAATTATGCAAGCGCTTGATCAACTTAACGGTGAATTGAAATAATGGCAGTTACTCGCGTACAAAGAAGTGTTGAATTTAAAGGAACCGTAAAAGGCAAGAACAGAGAACGACAAAGAATAAAAAAGATTCTAATAATTGTCGGGTCTATTGTTGTTGCTGCAGGATTGATTGTTTTCTTTGCAACATTCTTTAAAAAATACAATGGATACAAGGTTGTTTCATCAGTTGAAATTACAAACTCCGATGAACATACTGCCTACTACCCTTATCTTAGTGGATATATTAAAGTCGCTAGTGATGGAATCACCTATTTTGATAAAGGCGGCGTAACATGGTCCGAAAGCTTTGAGATGGCTCAGCCAATTGTAGATGTTTGCGAAGACTACATTGCTGTTGCGGACATGAAGACAACGGATGTTTGCATTTTTGATGAGGGAGGACTCTTAAATCGAATTACGATTGCACAAAATATTATTGATGTAGAAGTTTCTAAACAAGGTGTAATTGCGGTGGCGACTGATGAAAAGGAATCAAACTATATCGAGTTGTTAAATAAAGAGGGCAAAGAACTTATTACTGCAAAAAGTGTCTTTTCATCAAGCGGCTACCTTATGGATATCACCCTTTCTAGCGATGGCTCTAAACTTGTTGCTGCTTTTGCAGGAGTTGGAGAGGGAGAAATTATTTCAAGAGTAGCGTTCTACGATTTTTCTGATAAAAATTCTAGTGATGATATGATTGTAGGTGGGTTTAATCAATATGAGTCAATGATTATTACTAACGTTGAATTTATGGACAACAATAAAGTTTGTGTTGTTAGTAACAGCGGTTTTTCAATTTACGATTTTTCAAGCAAACCAAAGTTGGTTACAGAAAACTTAGAATTTCCTTGGCAAATTCAAAGCGTATTTTTTGATGGAAAACACATTGGGTTTATCGTTTTAGATGAATCTATTGAAAATAATTATTGCATTAAAGTTTATAACCTACAAGGACGTTTGATTTCCGACAAAGGATTTGATTTTGCTTATAATCGTGCTGGATTCGCTGGAGAGAATGTTTTGCTTTCTTCATCGAATGATTGCGAAATCTACAGCTTTGCTGGAATAAAAAGATTTTCATATTCCTTCGAAGACAGGATTGCATATATGCTTCCTTTGAAAAATACAGCGAATTTTATTTATGCAAAAGCAGATAGTACAGAATTTATAAAATTGAAATAGAGGTAATTATGGCAGCGAGTACAATAGCAACAATTATAGTTATTTTATTTATTGCGGCGGCAGCAGTTTATGGTTACGCTAGAGGTTTTCTAAAAATTTTAATTACAACAGCAGCATTAATTGTGACACTTGCCGCATCGTTTTTTATTGCTCCATATTTTGCAAAACTTTTAGAAGGCACATCAATTGGCAAAACTACAGAGGGCCAACCGCTTTCAAGTTTAAACCTTCAAATCATTGCTTTCTTTATTGTTGCAGTTTTGATTTATGTAGTCATAAGAGTTATCTTAGGCGTGGCACATGTTATCGCTAAAATTCCAATAATTGGAGGCGCAAATCGAATCCTTGGTGCGGTTATTGGAATTGTTGAAGCCCTCCTAGTAATTTGGATTGCATGTTTGATTATTCAATCGCTTGCGGCAACACCTTTTGGAGTTCAAGCTACCAAAATTATTAGTCAAAGCGATGTCTTGAAATTTTTCTTTGACAACAACCTTCTTGAAACAATTGCATTGAAGGTATTCCAAAAGTAGTAAAAGCAGTAAAAGTTTCTGCTCCAAAAATAGCAAAAGCAGTAAAAGTTTCTTGACTGCAAAAAGAGGTATTGCTATAATAATCGGGCGCCTTAGTTTAAGGCACACATATAAATGGCGACGTAGCCAAGTGGTAAGGCACGGGTCTGCAACACCCTGATCACCAGTTCAAATCTGGTCGTCGCCTTTAAAATCCCTTGAGAAATCAAGGGATTTTTTGTTGTCTATGTGGTCGCCTTATGGTCGCCACTTTATCTCCACAAATTGCAATTTGTCTAGCTCTTTTGGGCAGTGGATTTATGGATGATCGGCACTCGAAGTGGAAAGGCCGCGTACAACTTGACGTTGTCCGCATCCTTCCCACTTTCTCGCAACCTCGCCGATAATCCACAAACCCACCGCCTCTACTACTATCTCCCTTTGCGTCGCCTTTGGCGCCGCTTCGCTGGCTACGCCAGCTCCATATATTAATCAAAAATAAAATGTTTTGATAAAATTACCGAAAAAGGCACCATTGGTACCCGAAACTACATATTTTTTAAGTAAAATCATCAAATTTATTCATTATGATGATTTGTTAGAAAAGTACCAAATCAAAAAATCTTGATTTATCAAGCTTTTTTTAACCTTATAAAAATCACCAACATTTTTCATAATGCTCAACGGGTACCAATGGTGCCTTTTTCGGTAAAAATATTTTTTAAATTTATAAACTAAGGTGGCGCTCGAAAGAACAGGTACTGTCATTCAAAGTCAGACACCGCAAGTAGCGAAGTGCGTCGCGCGCCACACCTTCGCTACTTACGGTGGCTAACTTAAGAAATAGCCACAAATCATTAAATATAGATAATTTTGTTGCACATTTTCATAAGAAATAGTTTGATTTTCACCACATATTTATCTAAAGCTTATATTTTGTTGCACGTTTTTTAATTTATTTTTTGTAAACGTGCAACAAAAAGACTGCTATTAAAAGATTTGTGGTGAAAAGCCTTTGTAACAGAAAGATTCTGTGCAACAAAAAACAATGTTTCAATAAATTTGTTGCACACACGTTCAATCAAAGTCAATGACGCTCTTGACGAAAGATATATAAGTGAATTATAATTTTGATTCGTCCGTGTAAGTGGGCAATCAGCGGCGCTGACGTTTGGGTCCATTGCAACAAAAGGTTGTGAACCGTGTCAGGTCGGGAACGAAGCAGCACTAAGCAGCACATTTTGTGTGACTTTGGGGTGCCTATGCTAGTCGTTGGTTGCCCAGTTACACGGGGCTTATTTTTTTCTTAATTCAGAGAAAAAGTCTGTTAGAAGGAGGGCGCATTCGTCCTCCAAAATTTTTGTTTCGACATTACATTGATGATTGAATCTTTTTTCGTGAAGAAGGTCTAAGATTGACCCGGCGCAACCAGCCTTAGGGTTCATTGCGCCGATATAAACATTTTTAATTCGCGACTGAACGATTGCACCTGCACACATTTGGCAAGGCTCAAGTGTAATATAAATTTCTGTATCATCTAATCGCCAATCACCTGTTTTTTTACAAGCTTTTTTTATTGCTGAAATTTCAGCATGAGCAAGAGCTGTCTTATCAGTCATCCTGCGGTTATATCCTCTGCCGATAATTTCATCTTTATAAACGATAACGCAACCGATAGGGACCTCCCCTATCTTCTTTGCTTTCTTCGCTTCTTTAATCGCTTCTTTCATGAAGCGCTCTTTTTTTGTTTGGATAGCTCTCATAATTTAATCTTCGTAATCGAACCACAAACCTTTTTCTTTTAATTCAGCAATCTTTGCTTCATGTTCCCAATTGCTTTCAGTAAAGTAAGTTTTACCATTCTTGTCAGCTACAAAGAAGAGTGCATCAAATTGCGTTGGGTTAATAGAAGCTTCTATTGACTCCAGACTTATTGAACAAATAGCGCCTACTGGAACTTCGCCTTCCATTCCCGGGCCTCTTGTGTTATAAGGATTTTCTGTATTAAGTTCATCATAAGTTAAAGGTCTTGAGTGAGGGTCAACTTTAAGATAATAATAAGTTGTAGGATCACTTCCAAGTGACATACCATTATCCAAACGATTATAAAATACGCCAGCAATACCAGCTCTATCAGCTGCATCCATGCTTTCTGATTCAACAACAGATGCAAAAGATAAAAATTCATGTATCGTTAAGTTGCTTGCTTCAAGTTGCGCTTTATATTCTTTTAAAACTTCATCCATCTTGTTAAGCATGATAGAGAAAATTTCTTCAACAGAAACATTTGCATCAAGCAAAGTATATGTATCAGGGAAAAGGTATCCTTCAAGTGGATACATGATGTCAGGATTTTTTATTTCATCAGTAATAAACCAATACTTTTCAATTAAGCTATCTAAATAAGCTTCGTCTTTTAACTTCGCATAAACATCATCTGCGGTGTTGTTCGTTTGCTTTTCTATTTCAGATGCAAGCCACCACATAGGTTTGCCTTCGATGTAAGTAAACGTGATTTGGTAACCCGTATAAATTTCTCCATTTTCAAGCATTGTTAAAATTTCTTTTACACTCATGTTTTTCGCAAATCCATAAGTTCCAGCTTGAACTAAATCTTTATGATTAAGTTTTGCATAAATCTTAAATGCTGTAACGTCCTTAATTATTCCTTCGTCTTTTAATTGATTAGCAACGCTACTAACTGTTGATCCTTCTGCAATCTCAACAATAACTATTTCTTCATTGTCAGATTTTGGATCAATGCTAGCATTGTACCAAATAAGTGGAACAACAACGATAATTAAAACTGCCAAAACTGATAATACAGCAATAAGTGCCTTTGCAACTGGTGACAATTTCTTTTTTGATTTCATATCTTTTCCTTTTCCTTATATATATCGAAACTCTTTTAATAATTAAATCATTATATCAAATACATATGTCAAAAACAATGAACTAACCATTAAGGAAGATATCTCCTATCAGTAAAAAGAACCGCCCAAAAAAGAGCGGTTCTTTCGTTCTTGTTTTTTATTCGTTTCATTACACTCTAATTTAGACTTAGCGCTTAAAGGTAGATTAGTCAGAGGTTCTTTTCTAAAGATTTTCTACCTTATCAAAGTTAAGTGATACAAGGTGTCCTTCTTTATCTCTTACATAGTCTCGCATGTAAGAACAATCTTCATTGAAGACACATGCAGCAGCGATTTCGTTAGCATCGCTTAAATGTCCTTCAAGTTTTAAATCAGTACCTTGTCCCGAGAAAGATTTTAATTCATCTTTTAGCGCCATATAAGAAATGTACCTAGTCTTTTCAGTTTTAGTCATACCATCCTCCTTTCATAAAATTTACGCAATTCCAAAGGTGGTGCATGTGATAATACTCCTAAAGAACTTGCGCATTTTGCGCACGAAAAAAAGAAACAACTAATTATTTAAAATTGGAAATCGAATTTAAGAATTTAAATTCATTGATGTGTAAGAGTGTAATTCAACATAGCTTGCTGACAAAAGAGTTACAAGTCGTCGAAACTTTTTTCTTACGCAAGAATTAGTATAAGATTTTTTTGTTGACTTTTCAAGCATTTTCCATTATTTTCTTCTATATGAAAATTGAACGAATAAACGACAATCAAATAAAGTGCACACTCAATCGTTCGGATTTAGCCGCTAGGCAAATCAAGCTTAGCGAGCTTGCTTATGGTAGCGAAAAAACGAAAGATTTGTTTCAAGATATGATGGAACAAGCCGAGACAGAAGTAGGCTTTGATGCCAGTGACCTTCCTTTAATGGTTGAAGCAATTCCTGTATCAATGGACTGCATCGTGCTCATGATTACAAAAGTTGAAGACCCTGACGATATAGACACCGATTTTTCAGAGCTCGTGATGATGAACGAAGAAGAATCTCTTGGCGACTCATTGTTTTCTAATGATTTTTCAGGTTCATTACCACTTAGCCCATTTGCTTCAAACGCAGTGGCTCAGATACATGAAAAAATTACAACATCAGTTGAGAAACTATTTTCTTTTGCGAACTTAGATATTGTTATTGATTTTGCTCATCACCTTAAAGGAATTTATGATGGTGTTAATACCTTATATAAAGATAACGATAGCAATAAATTTTACTTACTCCTTTCTAAGTCTTCTCACACAGAAAAGGAGTTTGGATTTGTTTGTAACCTTGCATTAGAATATGGCAGCAGGGAGCCGATGAGCCACGCCAGGGGTGCTTTCCTAAATGAGCATTGTGAGAAGATGCTCGAAAAAAGCGCTTTGCAAATCCTTGCTAATGTGTAATTGGGTGTAATTGTAAAACTTAAAGATCTTGTCATGGAATTCAATGGTGAGAGAATATTAGACTCCATCAATCTTGACATTGAAGATAAAAAGTTCATGACATTATTAGGACCTTCCGGTTGTGGAAAAACTACCACGCTTAGAATTATTGGTGGTTTTCAAAATCCGACAAGCGGTCAGGTCTTTTTTGATGGAAAAGAAATCAACGATGTGCCAGCATACAAAAGACATATCAACACTGTTTTTCAAAACTATGCTCTCTTTCCACATTTGGATGTATATGACAACATAGCTTTCGGCCTTCGCATTTCAAAAGTTGATGAGGCAGAAGTCGACAAACGCGTTTGTGAGATGCTAAAAACCGTTTCGCTAAAAGGTTTTGAAAACAGAAAAGTTTCTTCTCTTTCTGGCGGCCAGCAACAACGTGTTGCAATCGCACGCGCACTTATAAATCGTCCAAAAGTTTTGCTTTTAGATGAGCCATTAGGCGCGCTCGATTTAAGACTTAGAAAAGATATGCAAAACGAGCTTAAGTCAATCCAGCAAGAAATTGGAATCACTTTCGTTTATGTTACGCATGACCAAGAAGAAGCTCTTTCTATGTCTGATACTGTTGTCGTTATGGATGCAGGAAAGATTCAGCAAATCGGCTCTCCGGAAGATATTTACAATGAGCCGGCGAATGCTTTCGTAGCAGACTTCATCGGTGAATCAAATATTTTAGAGGGCGTTATGCTTTCTGACTATAAAGTTAAATTTTTTGGTCGCGAGTTTGAGTGTGTAGATAAAGGCTTTGCGCCTGGCGAAGCCGTTGACGTAGTTATTCGTCCTGAAGATATTGATATCGTAACATGTGACGCCGGACATCTTTGTGGCACAGTAACAAACGTTACTTTCAAAGGTGTACACTACGATACAATCGTTGATTTTAAGGGCTTTAAGTGGCTTATCCAAACGACTGACTTTTACGAAGAAGGTTCGGAAATTGGAATCCAATTAAATCCTGATGATATACATGTAATGAAAAAAAGCGAATATTCTGGACAGTTTGGCGATTACAGTTCTTATTCAGCAGAGTATGACGACATCGCCAGCGCAGAAGAATAATGATATAAGGAGTTTAGATGAAGAACAAATGGCTAGCAACTCCTTATATAATATGGATGTTGCTTTTCACGATTATACCTCTTTGCATAGTTATATTCTTTGCCTTTACCGACTCGATAACAGGCGCTTTCACTTTTGGCAATATATTAAGCATAGCGGATTATGCGCCGATTTTTTTGCGCTCTATTTGGCTTAGCATTGTGGCAACTTTGATTTGCCTTGTTATCGGCTACCCTGTCGCTTACACAATTGCAAAGTGCAAACCTAACACTCAAAGACTTCTTCAGATGTTAATTATGCTTCCTATGTGTATGAGCTTTTTGCTTCGTACGCTTGCATGGGTCGCGCTGTTAGAAGATACAGGTATTATCAACAACCTCATCACATCGCTAGGGCTTACCCCACTTCCATTAATTAGAAATTCAGGCGCAGTTATTTTAGGCATGGTTTACAACTATTTGCCATATATGATTTTGCCTTTATATACAGCGATTTCAAAGATTAATCCTCGACTAATCGAGGCAGCTGAAGATTTAGGATGCAACAAAAGTAAAGTTTTTGGAAAAGTTATTTTGCCGCTTTCACTTCCTGGAATTGCATCTGGCATCACTATGGTTTTCGTTCCAGCAGTTTCAACTTTCTATATTTCGCAAAAGTTAGGATCGCCTGGAACAATTCTTGTCGGTGACATTATCGAATCACAATTTAAGGGCGCTTATAACCCTAACCTTGGTGCAGCTATGAGCCTTATCTTGATGATTTTGATTTTCATATGTATCGGCATTGCGAATCACTTTACAAATTATACTGATGACGAGGAGGTAACCGTTTTATGAAAAAAACCTCTAAAGTCATAACAGTTTTAGTTTTTATTTTCTTATATGTTCCGATAATTATTTTGGTAATTGCGTCATTTAATTCAGGCAACGACATTGCCATTTTTAAGTCGTTCACATTCAACCAATACGCTGAACTTTTTAAGGATGACACTCTTTTAATTTTAGTTAGAAACTCGGCGATTATCGCTGTACTTTCAACTGCGATTGCAACAGTTTTAGGTACTGCTGCCGCAGTTGGTATTGTTAAGATGAAAAAACGTACACGTGCATTCGTAATGAGCATGACAAACATTCCAATGACAAACCCTGATATCGTAACCGGTGTTTCGCTCGCTTTAATGTTCGCTTTTACAGGTAGTATGCTTAAGCTTAATTCGGTTTTAGGATTTTGGACTTTACTGATTGCACATATAACATTCAATCTTCCATTTGTAATTTTGAATGTGCTCCCACGCCTTCACCAAATGGATCCTAACCTCACCGACGCTGCACTTGATCTTGGTTGTACGCCATTTCAATCTTTCTTTAAGGTTACACTTTTCGAAATCATGCCCGGCATTATATCTGGTGCTTTGATGAGTTTTACTATGTCACTAGATGATTTCGTTATTTCATATTTCGTTACCGGTTCAGGTTTCGTCACACTTCCAGTTGAAATTTACAACTACACAAAGAAACCTTTACACCCAAAACTTTACGCACTCTTTACGCTTATGTTCCTCGTAATTTTAGCATTGATGATTGTAATGAATGTTTTACAAGCAAAAAATACGAAGAAAATAAAACACAGGGAGGCTAATTCATGAAAAGGCTCTCCGCTGTAAAAATTTCTAATATGAAAAAAATTAGCGCTTTCAAAAATTTTAGCGTTAGATTTTTTCTAGCTATCATTTTTATTTCTTTACTAGTGTGTGCTCTGCCGAAATATGCACAGGCGGCCCAAAGCGTAACTATAAACGTTTATAACTGGGGCCAATATATTTCTGATGGAACTGATGGCTACATCGATGTTATCGAAGAATTTGAAAAAGCTTATCCAAATATAAAAGTCAATTACATGACATACGATAGCAACGAGACGATGTATACAAAGTTGCAATCGGGCGGTTCGACTTATGACGTTATCATTCCTTCTGATTATATGATTGGAAAGATGATTTCGGAGGATATGCTTGAGGAGTTAGATTTTAATAATATTCCGAATTATAAATATATTGATGATGCTTATAAAAACATGGCTTACGACCCGGAAAACAAGTATTCCGTTCCTTATACATGGGGCTGCGTTGGTGTTATCTACAACAAAAAATATGTTAATGAGTCTGATATCGGCAGTTGGGATTTATTGTGGAACCAAAACTATGCTGGTAAGATTTTGATGTTTGATAATCCACGTGATGCTTTTGCAATCGGAGAACATCTTTTAGGCTACTCTCTTAACAGTGAAAGCAAAGACGAGTACGAAGCCGTTACTGAAAAACTTAAAGCTCAAAAAAATCTTGTGCAAAGTTATGTAATGGATCAGGTATTCGATAAGCTTGAGCGCGAGGAAGCATGGATTGGCCCATACTACGCTGGTGACTACTTAACGATGGTCGAAGAAAATCCTAACCTCGGTTTTTATTTTCCTGAAGAAGGATTTAATCTTTTTGTTGATGCGCTTTGCGTTCCTAAAGGATGCGCACACAAAGCCGAAGCCGAGTGCTTTATTAATTTCGTAACAGACCCAGAGATTATGGGGCAAAACTTAGAGTTTTTAGGATACAGCGTGCCAGCTACTAAGGCAAAAGATTATATGGACCCTGAAGTTATTGAAAGTCCTATTGCTTATCCAAGCGAAGATGTACTAGCACGTGGCGAAGCTTTCGCTAGTCTAAGCAAAGAAGCAAACCAGGACATGAACGCTTGCTGGCTTTCAGTCAAGACTGACGATAATGTTTTAGTTAAGTATTTAATTTTAACTGGCGCCGCAATTGTTGTTTGTTTTGTTTTATGGCTTATTTTTAGAATTAGAAAAAAGCGCGCCCTAAAGCGAAGATGTACACACATGGAATAAATTTATTTGTGGCGAAGCATGAACAAAATTTTAAACTTAAAAGCACCGATTACTCGGTGCTTTCATTGTGTTTGCAAACAATCTATTTGTTATTATTCTGCTGAGATAGAGCCTGTTGGGCAAGTATCAGCGCATGTTCCACAGCTAACGCAAGCATTAGCGTCGATTACGTATTTGCCATCGCCCTGAGCAATAGCTCCAACTGGGCAAGCTCCTTCGCAAGAACCGCAATTTACACAATTATCAGAAATTACGTATGCCATATTGGTACCTCCTATAAATATTATTTTGACATTTTAACTTATTTCATTTGTTTATACAAGGAATTTGATAAATTTTCTTATATATCTTATCTATATCGTTCATGTTGAAAAATTCCCCCTTTTATATTATAATTTGCTTTGCTTATCGGCTCTTGCTTTTGCTTTGCCTATAAGTAATAAATTGTAAGTTGGCTGCGATGCAGCTCATATAAGTTTTAGTTTTTAGGAGGTCATTATGGCAACAATTTCAAAAGATATGACAATTGGCGATATTTTAAGAGTAGACGAAGGCTTAGTTCCTATTTTATTAGAAACTGGTATGCACTGTCTTGGATGTCCATCAGCTCAAGCAGAAAGCTTAACTGATGCATGTGCAGTTCATGGCACAGACGTTGACGCTATCGTCACAAAAATGAACGAATATCTCGCTAGCAAATAAAATAGACTAAACATGACTAAAACGGAAGGCCTTGCCTTCCGTTTTTTTATCTGATAGGAAATTCCTTTCCTATCAGATAAAAATGCTCCGCAGGATTTCAAGAAAAAACAACACTGCAAAAGTAGGAAAAATGAGTGCTAAAGAAAATTGGCACTCATTTTCTTTTAAAAAAGTATATAATATAGAAAAAACTAGAATGGAGTAGAAAAATGGGAACAGTTTTTTTCTTTGGATGGGAAATAGATATTATTCTGTGGATGCAGACGTTTGTTAACGGCTTTACAACATTGATTGCTAAATTCTTGCAGATATGTGGAGAGGAATATGCTTTTATCGTTGTATTAGGAATATTATATTGGTGCGTAGATAAAAAACTAGGCCGAAGAATATCGCTCGCTATGGCGGGAAGTACAATTTTCGGAACCCTTATTAAAGGAATAGTATTAAGAAGCCGACCTTACATGAATAACAAACAAATTGAATGCGTAACAGCGCCACACAGGGATGGAGATATTATGTCAATAAAAGAACAAGGGTATTCTTTCCCAAGTTTGCATGCAGTGATGTCTGTTGCTACGTATGGCTTAATTGCAACAACTACTAAGAAAAAAATCGCAATAGCGGTTGCAATTGTTATGCCGCTTTTAGTAGGAATTTCTCGCCCATTTGTAGGCGTGCATTATCCGACAGACGTTATAGTTGGATGGATTTTAGGAGTTATTTTCCTTTTCTTGTTTGGTTGGCTAGAGAGTAGGTTTGGTTACAAAATAGGTTTTCTAGTTCCGCTTATTATAGGTATTGCAGGATTTTTCTATTGCAAAGATATAGAGTTTTATTCTGGATACGGAGTGTCTTTTGGATTATTTTTAGGATTTGTGTTCGAGGAAAAATTTGTAAAATTTGAGTACTGCAAAAAATGGTGGACATATATTTTAAGACCAGCTGGAGGAGTATTAGTATTTTTAATATGCGCACTCATACTTAAAATACCTACACAAATTTTTGAGATAGGAGCAACAAGCACTATTGGGTTGATTT
>JAZLLU010000017.1:0-34491 GCA_045598285.1 Lachnospiraceae bacterium
CAAAGAGACTGTGGTTGGAGCCTCTATTAAACCATCAAGTGGTAGGGAAAAAACACCAATCCACAGTATCTTAAAATAGCATAGTCGAACCAATGAAAAAGGTAAAGAAAGACTATGACTTTATATAATAGTAGGTAAAAAGTAATGATACAGTTACAACATTTACGAAAAGAATATCCAAACGCTATACCGCTTCGTGATGTTAATGTTACGATTAATGATGGAGATATTATTTCTGTTATTGGTCCTTCTGGAACGGGTAAATCTACATTAATTCGTTGCATAAATCTTCTTGATAAACCTACTTCTGGAAGGGTAATTGTTAATGGCGTGGATGTTACGGACAAGGATTGCAATATTCGTGAAGTACGAAAAAAGATGGGAATGGTATTTCAAAGTTTTAATCTTTTTGGACACCAAACAGTAATTGAAAATGTTATGAAAGGGCCGATGAACCTTTTGAAAATGCCTAAGCAAGAAGCGTATGACCGTGCCATAGCTATACTTAAGATGGTTGGTATGGAAAAGAGGGCATTAAATTATCCGGATATGCTTTCGGGTGGACAAAAGCAACGTGTTGCTATAGCGCGTACGCTTTCGATGGACCCAGATATCATACTTTTTGATGAGCCAACATCAGCACTTGACCCAGCTATGATTGGTGAAGTGCAGACGGTTATTCGTAAACTTGCACAAATGGGCAAAACGATGATAATCGTAACTCACGAGATGAAATTTGCTCGTGAGATTTGTAATCGTGTATTTTACATGGATGATGGTGGCATTTATGAAGACGGCACACCAGAGCAAATTTTTGATAATCCACAAAAAGAACTTACGCGCCGCTTTGTTCATAGACTTAAAGTTAAAGAAGTTCAAATTACACCGGAGGATATCGATTCACTACGTCCTTTAACTGAACTAAACTTATACCTTATACAAAACGCCGTTCCTGCGAAGATACGTTATCATATTGAGGCGGTTTTTGAGGAATTGTGTTTGCAAATAATAAAGCCAACTCTAAAAGAGCCACAAATTAGTTTTGCGTTAGAGTATAGCGAATCCAAAAGAAATACTTCTATTACTATATTCTATAATGGTATAAAATTCGACCCACGCAGTAGCGAAGATAGTATTGCACTATCTATACTGAGTGCGAATGCAAAAATTGAAAGTTACGAACATATTGATGAGCCACCTTATACAAACAAAGTGACACTTACAATAGATGGCAATTCAGAAAGGAGCAGCTTATGAAGAATATCAAAAAATCTGCTCTAATATTGATTCTTACAGTCGCATTTATATTGCCACTTTTGGCAGGATGTGCAAATACGAAAAATAAAGAAGACAATACAGAAAATTTTGCAGGAAAAAAGATGGGTGTTGTAACAGGCACAATCTTTGAAAAGTTTGCGAAAGAACATTATCCAGAGGCAGAAATTTGCTACTATAACAATGATTCAGATATAGCTGAAGCCCTTGAAAAAGGGAAAATAGACGCATATATGCTTGATGAACCGGTTGGACGTTTGCTGATAAGGGAATATCCAGAACAGGGAATTTATACTATGGTTGAAGAATCATCATACGCCTTCGCTTTTGCAAAAGATAGTGAAAGAGCGGATATGCTTCGAAAACAAATGGATAAGTTCATTGAAAAATCGAAACAAAACGGTGTTATGCAGGAACTTGATGATATATGGTTTGGTATAGATGAGTCAAAAAAAGTCGTAGATTTTAGTAAATTAACTGGAGAAAATGGAACAATACGTCTTGCAACGTCAACAGACGTGGGTGCACCTTTTACATACATTAAAGATGGAAAATTTGTTGGATATGAATTGGATATTATTGTTAGGTTTTGTGAAGAGTATGGATATGATTTAGAAATATCAAATTATAATTTTTCAGCCTTAATAACGGCGGTAGCTAGTGGAAAAGATGATATTGCTGCGTGCGCTCTTGCAATTTCGGAAGAAAGAAAGGAATCAGTAAACTTCTCAACTCCTAGTTATTCTGGTGGAGTAGTAGTAATAACAAAAGGAGTTACAAATAAACAAACAAAACAAGACTTTGCAGAAAAAAATGTTGGTGTTGTAGCAGGAAGTATGTTTGAAAGTGCTACTAAAGAGTTGTTCCCTAAAGCAAACATTATGCCTTATAGTAGCAACAATGATATGATTGCTGCACTAGATAATGGAACAATAGATGCTTATATGATAGATGAACCAATAGGTCGATTAATAGTTCAAACGGCTGCAGATCAATATCTTTCGGACGTATTAGAGGAAGAATCATATGCGTTTGCTTTTCAAAAAAATAGTGAGAAAAGTACAAGGCTTAGGCAAGAACTTGACAGCTTTATTATAGAACTTCAAAGAAATGGTACTTTAAAAGAAATAGATAATATATGGTTTGGTACTGATGAATCATTAAAAACAATTCCTTATGATAAACTTACAGGTAAAAACGGAACAATAAGATATGCAACATCAACAAGCGTTGGCGAGCCGTTTGCGTATCTTAAAGATGGAGTATTAGTAGGATACGAGGTTGATATACTTACGCGTTTTTGTATAGAAAAAGGATATGATTTAGAAGTTACAGATTATAATTTTTCATCGCTTTTACCAGCAATTATTAAAGGCAAAGAAGATATTGCGGGATGCGCTATTGC
The DNA here is from genome assembly GCA_045598285.1 of Lachnospiraceae bacterium. GTDB lineage: Bacteria > Bacillota > Clostridia > Lachnospirales > Lachnospiraceae > RGIG5612. The sequence goes on from JAZLLU010000017.1 coordinate 2,681, forward strand.
AATAACAGATGAAAGAAAAGAAGAAGTAGATTTTTCTTTAGCTGACTATGAGGGCGGAATTGTTGCTGTTACAAAAACGCCACCAAAATTTAATTTTGATAGTTTTTCTGGAAAAAAGATTGGAATTCCAACAGGTTCAGTTTTTGATGAGGTACTTCTTAAGAAAGTCCCAGATGTACAGCTAGTATATATTAATGCTTATGCAGATCTTTCAGTAGCGTTAGATAGCGGCAAGATTGATGCATATGTTGCTGACCAGCCAGTAGCTCGTCTTATGGGAGGTAAATATCCTAACCAGGAAATTGCTATTGAATTAGAGGATGCTTCATATGGGTTCATGTTCCCTAAGGATGATGCACATGAAAAAGTATATAATGAATTTAATGAATTTATTGCTAAATGTTGGGAAGACGGAACAATCGAGCAGGTTGATGAAATTTGGTTTGGAAATGATAGCGCTAGACAAAAAGTTGATATTAGCAATTTAACGGCAAAAAACGGAGTGCTTGAGATGGCCGTTACAAGTGATGTTGGTGCTCCTTTTGCTTATGTCCAGGATGGCCAGATGGTTGGATATGATGTAGATTTAGCAGCACGTTTCTGCCGTGAATACGGTTATGGACTCAATGTTTCTGACTATAATTTAACAGGACTTTTAGCGGCTACATCTACGGGCAAAGCAGACATGGCAGCATCTTCTCTTAATATAACTCCGGAGAGATTAGAAACAGCTTTGATGTCCAGCCCTAACTATATAGGTGGAGTTGTAGTTGTAACAAATGAAAAGCAAATTAATACAAAACAAACAACAATTTTTGAATCCTTAAAAGAAAGTTTTGAACGTACATTTGTGCGAGAAAATCGTTGGAAACTATTTGTAAGTGGAATTGGTACAACATTTTTAATTGCGATTGCAAGTATGATTTTAGGATCTTTAGGAGGCTTTGGAGTTTATCTTATTATACGAAAGAAAAACAAAGTTTTTAACGGCTTTTGGGCAGTTTTTGAAAGCATAATGGGAAGAACACCAGTTGTTGTTATATTGATGATTCTTTATTACTTGATATTCAAACAATCTAACCTTAGTGGAACAATTGTATCAATTATTGGATTTACTTTATTGTTTATTTGTACAGTTGCAAATCTATTAAAAATGGGTGCAGGCGCAGTTGACTTCGGACAAGAAGAAGCGGCACTTTCTATGGGCTACTCTGAGCGTGAAACATATTTTCATATCGTGTTCCCACAGTCCATTAAGCATTTTCTTCCGGCATATAAAACCGAGGTTATAAGTCTTGTTAAGGCAACGGCTATAGTAGGTTATATCGCAGTACAAGATTTAACAAAGGTTGGAGATTTAATTCGTTCACGTACGTACGAGGCATTTTTCCCATTAATTGCAACAGCAATTATATACTATGGCTTAACATGGTTGTTTACGTGGCTTATTAGAAGAATTAATGTAAAAATTGAACCGCGTAGTCGTAGCGCAAAGAAAATCCTTAAAGGCATAAAACAATAAATATGGTATAATAAAAGAAAAAAATTGGAGGTTATTATGAACAAATACGAAGGAACACAGACAGAAAAAAATCTCGAAGCTGCTTTTGCAGGTGAATCACAGGCAAGAAACAAATACACTTATTTTGCTTCAAAGGCAAAAAAAGAAGGATTTGAGCAAATAGCAGCACTTTTTGAAAAAACAGCAAACAACGAAAAAGAGCATGCTAAGCTTTGGTTCAAGGAATTAAATGGAATCGGAACAACTGCAGAGAACTTAGCAGCAGCAGCTGATGGCGAAAACTATGAGTGGACAGATATGTACGAAGGTTTTGCTAAGACTGCCCAGGAAGAAGGATTCCCTGAATTAGCTGCAAAGTTTAGACTTGTAGCAGCAATTGAAAAACATCATGAAGAAAGATATCGTGCACTTCTTCATAATGTTGAAGCACAAGAAGTATTTGCAAAGAGTGAAGTTAAAGTTTGGGAATGCAGAAATTGTGGACATATTGTTGTTGGAGAAAAAGCTCCTGAAGTTTGCCCAACATGCTTACATCCACAAGCATATTTTGAGGTAAATTGCGAAAATTATTAAGAATTTTTATTTAGATGTTAACAAAAAAAATCCAAAATAAAAATTTCAAAAAACGATTCATACTGGCAACCGTGATAATTATAGTGTTAAGTTTTATACTATCCGGTTGTCAGTCTATTAAGGACGAAATATCAAAAGAAACAGTTAAATATGAAATAACATCAGACTTTTCTGGCTCAACAATTGGTAGCCAGACAGGTACTGTTTTTGATGATATATTAAATAGTGCTATTTCTGGATTGAATCATAAATACTATGACGATATTACAGGACAGATATTAGCACTACGAAACGAAGAAGTTGATGCTGTAGGCTTAGATGAGCCCGTAGCAAAACTTGTTGTATCACAAAATTCTGATTTTGAAATTTTCAAGCAGATTATTGAGACTGATACTTATGGATTTCCGATGAAAAAGGGCTCTGCTCTTACAGCAGAAGTATCAAAAGTGATAGATGGGTTTATTGAAGATGGAACTATAGACGCTCTAAAAGAAAAATGGTTTTCTGGTGATGAAGAAAAAATGCAAATAGATATGAGCGAATACACAGGCTATGATACGTCAGGCGGTGTAATTAAATATGTTCATGATTCGACACAAACACCTATGTCTTACGTTGATGATAATGGTAATTCGGCTGGATATGAAGTTGAACTTATACTTAAGATAGGAAAAGCTCTTTCAAAAAAAGTTGAGATTACACAGTCTAATTTTTCTGCATTGATTACTTCTGTTTCATCAGGCAAGGCTGATATTGCTTCTGGTACAATTTCCATAACTGATGAAAGACGTCAAAGCGTAGATTTTCCAACTTCACATTACACAGGTGGAATTGTTTTGCTTTGCCGTAAGGCTGATGTTGCAATTATAAATAATGGAAATACAGATACACAAAACCTTAGTTTTGGACAAAAGATAATAGATAGTTTTGTTAAAACATTTCTTAAAGAATATAGATGGAAACTTCTTTTATCGGGATTGCTTGTTACGATTATCATTTCAATTTTAGCATTGATAATAGGAACAATTTTAGGTTTTTGTATTTGCTTATTGCGTAGAAGTGAAAATAAAACTTGTTCTTCGATAACAAAATTCATTATCCGATTTATTCAGGGAATTCCAGTAGTTGTCTTATTGATGATCTTATATTATATGGTATTTGTTTCTTCTGGAATAAGTGGAGTTGGCGTTGCCATAATCGGATTTTCATTGAATTTTGGTGTTAACGCCGCAGAAATTATGAGAACAGGAATAGATGCTGTTGATAATGGACAACTTGAGGCGGCAACAGCTTTAGCGATGAACAAGAGACAAACGATGTATAAGATTATTCTCCCACAAGCTATAAGACATTTTCTTCCTGCTTATAAAGGCGAATTTATTAACATGATGAAAATGACTTCTGTTGTGGGTTATATAGCAGTTCAGGATTTAACAAAAGCATCGGATATTATAAGAAGTCGTACGTATGAGGCGTTTTTCCCACTTATTGTTAATGCACTTATATATTTGTTATTGGCATGGGGACTTACGTCACTTATTGGTTTAATAGAAATAAAACTTGATTATAAAAAGTATAGAAAAACTTATCCTAGTGCACAAAAAATTGCAGAACATTTTTCTAAAAAGATATTTAAAAAAATAAATACTGAAGAAAAGCAAATTATAAGTATAGAAAACCTGACAAAAGAATATAATGGGCATGCAATAATAAAAGATGTTAATGCTAGTGTAAATGCTGGCGAAGTAATAGCTATTATTGGGCCATCAGGCTCAGGAAAAACGACTTTCTTGCGAATGATTAATCGCCTGGAAAAACCTAGTTCAGGCAAGACATATATTTTTGGCCGGGACATGGACAATTCAAAAGATTGTTTGGAAATGAGAAAACAAGTAGGAATGGTTTTCCAAAAATTTAATCTCTTTTCACATCTTAGTGTGATTGAAAATGTAATGCTGGCTCCAATGACAGTTTTGAAGGTGCCAAAAGAAGAAGCATATGAAAACGCTTTGTCATTACTCAATATTGTAGGTCTTGCACAAAAAGCGGGCTCTTATCCAGATGAAATTTCGGGTGGACAACAGCAACGTGTTGCTATAGCTAGAGCTCTTGCTATGAAGCCAAAGATTCTTTTGCTTGACGAGCCAACGAGTGCACTAGATCCGACTATGGTATCGGAAGTATTAAGCGTTATTCGCGCGTTAGCGAAAAGTGGACTCACTTTGATGATAGTAACGCATGAAATGCAATTTGCTAGGGATGTTTCTAACAGGGTATTTTATCTTGATCAGGGAGAAATTTATGAAAGTGGTACGCCTGAGCAAATCTTTGAGACTCCTAGCAAAGAAAAAACAAGACGTTTTATTTATCAATCAAAAGTATTTGAAGAAAATATCACTTCACATGATTTTGACTTTATTGGTATTAATACAAAAATTGAAGAGTTTGGCAGAAAGCACATTATGCCACAAAAGACAATTAATAAACTTCAACGTATTTTTGAAGAGTTGGTAGTTCAAACTGTTCTTCCAACATTGTCTGACGAGATAAATATTTCAATGGTTATTGAATATTCTGAGGAAACTGAACAAACAAAAATTTTTATTAAGTTTAATGGAGAACTTAAAGAACCAACATGTGAGGATGAGCTATCAATGTTGATTGTGCGTGAATATACTGATTCGATAGAGTATGTTCCGCATCCAGATGAAGAATTACAAAATGAGATTGTTGTAGTTTGTAAATAAGTTAACAAGGATAAATAATCCAAGGTCTTCTGTAATATAGTAGAAAGATACAAAAGGGAAATATAATTGGGCACAAAATTAACAGTAATAGTTGATAATACTGCAAACGAGACTTTAAAAGGCGAATGGGGTCTTTCGATTTTAGTTGAATATAATGATAAAAAGATTTTAGTGGATGCTGGTGCATCTAGTTTATTTGCAGAAAATTTAGAAAGACTTGGATTTGATATTAAAGATATCGATATAGCAATCTTAAGTCATGCTCATTATGATCATGGCAATGGAATGCCTAAATTTTTTGAGGAAAATTCAAAAGCAAAGTTTTATCTTAGAGAAAGCACTAAAGAAAATTGTTATAAAAAAGTATTTATATTTATGAAATATATAGGCCTTCCGAAACATGTATTAAAAGATTTTTGCGATAGAATAGAATATGTATCGGGAGATTATCAGATTTGTGAAGGTGCTTATTTAATTCCTCATAAAACGAAAGACCTTGAGCAATTAGGAAAAAGAGAGATGATGTATCAAAAAACAAAGTCGGGATGGACGATTGATAATTTCTCTCATGAACAAAGTCTTGTTTTAGATACTGATAAAGGATTGATAATTATTAATAGTTGCTCTCATGGTGGAGCAGATAATATTATTAATGAAATAAAAGAAACATTTCCAAATAAAAATGTTTATGGCATTATCGGAGGATTTCATTTATTTAATAAAACTGAAGAAGAAGTTAGAACTTTTGCAAGAAAAATTAAAGAGACGAATGTTGAATATATTTGCACAGGGCATTGCACAAAGAACAAAGCTCTTGGTATATTAAAAGAAGAACTAGGCGATAAGGTTTGCTCTTTGAAAGTTGGGCTTGAGATAGAGTTTTAATAGATGGTATCCACCAAAAAGAAAGTTATAGACTATGAAATTCAAAAAAGTCAAATATTTAATAGTGATTATATTATTTGTGATAATTATTGCTTTGCCGTCAATCTTTTATTGGATTAAGGGTGAACAGTTTATTAAAACTGTTTCAGAACAAAAGCATAAGTTATCTGAACTTTATGAAGGAAAATTCAGAAATAATGTGTTGCCAATTCTTTCCGATAAATTGACGCCATCGTGGTATAAAGAGGCTCTGAAAGAAGAAGAGAAAAAAGCTAAAGAAAGAGCAAAGAAGGAAAAAGAGCAAAAGACTAACGAGGAAGAAGTAGTAGTTGATCCTATTTTGCAAGGAGTTCCAACTATTCCAGAAGGTCTTGCTTATTTGGCACCAACTATTCAAGGCGACGTTATTATAGGAAGAAATGGATGGCTATATCTTGACCAGGTTCAGGCGGTTGATTACTATCTTGGAAATTGCATTTTAAGTGATGCAGAGATGGAAAGTTGGAGATACTCTTATGAAAGACTTCAAAACTTACTTGAGGAGAGAGGGGTTAAGTTAGCAATTGTTATAGGTCCAGATAAAGAACAAGTTTATCCAGAATTTATGCCGTCTTATCAAATCAATTCGGTTTATAAAAGACAGTTATTGTTTGAAAAATATATGCATGATAATAGTAATGCGAATTTTTACTATCCTATTAGGGAGTTGGCTGCTCCAAAGAGTATGTATAACACATATTATCAATGTGACACCCATTGGAATGAAGTGGGTGGTTTGTTGGTGACAAATCTAATATATGATGCTTTCGGTATGAGCATTAATAAAAAAGATATTAGAGGGTATACAGAGCCAACGACTAAAGGAGATATTGGTTGGGTTACTGGTAACACAACAGAATATACAAACTATAGAGTTGAATATAAGAAAGATGTCACAGTAGAAACTCAAGTTTGGAATGATCAATATGATATCGATACCTACGGCAAGACAATCACATCTTCAAATAAAAATGGAAATAGACTTTTTATAATAGGTGATTCATTTAGAGTTGCACCAATGGATATTATGAAAAAGGATTTTGAAACGACAGAGGTAATACATAGAAACTTATTGTTGAATTATGATTATACATCGCTTGCAAAAGTTGCAGATATAAAAGAAGGGGATTGTGTTGCGATTATTAATGTTGAGAGATTTGATTATTTAGTGAAAGATGTCGCTGATATTATATATAATCAATTAGCTTATTGATTTAGTTGTTTTTGGGGAATTTTTATGGGTAGTAATGAATATTTAAATAGGATTAATTGTTTAAATATTTCAAAAAGTATTGATGATGTAGTAAGCATTCAAAAATCTGAAACAAAAATCCAACAAAAAGATGAAATTAAAAAGATAAATACATGCTGCAGAGCATGCATAGCTAACTGCGGTGTTATTGCCACGGTTAAAAATGGAAGAGTTATCAGGATAGAAGGAAATCCGGATGACAAAATGAGCAAAGGCAGAATGTGTGCTAAAGGCCTGGCTGGAATACAAGCACTTTATCATCCAAATAGAAATAAATATCCTATGAAAAGAGTAGGAGAAAGAGGAGAAGGAAAGTGGAAAAGGATTTCATGGGACGAAGCTTTAGGCACAATTGCGGACAAACTCGTCGAAGTTAAAAAAGAGTATGGCGCTGAAAGCGTATTTTGTTCTACAGGTGGCGGTGGCAATCCTGAGATTTGGAGCATTGCAAGATTTTGCAATATCTTTGGAACTCCAAACTGGTTTGAACCAGGATGTGCACAATGCTATCTTCCTAGAGTCGTTGCATACACAATGATGTATGGTGGCGCAGATCCTAGTATTGCAGATTCTAATGCACTCGAACTTTATTTTGATACAGAAATTAAAACATTATTACTTTGGGGTACAGACCCTTCTTATTCATGTCCTGCCAGCGGGGGAGGAATGGTTAATGATTTAAGGGCTAATGGTGTGAAGACGATTGTTGTTGATCCAAGATTTACACCCGATGCAGCAAAGGCAAATATTTGGCTTCCTATTAGACCGGGAAGTGATGTTGCTTTGATGCTTGCTTGGATTAGATATATTATTGAAAACGAACTTTATGATAAGGAGTTTGTATTAAAGTGGACTAACCTTCCTTATCTAGTTGATAGCGAAACAAAACTTATGCCACGTGCGAAGGTTTCTGAAAATAAGAGCGTGCCAGATACTTTTTATGTTTGGGATAAGAAGACAAATTCTATGAAACCTTTAGAGTTTCCATGGGATGATACTTTAGATGTTTCCTTAGAAGGATGTTTTGAGGTTGAGGGCAAAGTTTATAAAACTGGATTTACTATGCTTAAAGAAAGCGTAGAAGAATATACTTTGGAAAAAGCTGCTAAGCTTTGTTGGTTAGATAAAGAAAAAATAGAAGATGCTATTAAACTTTTTGCCCAAAATACTCCTTCGGGGTTAGCTATAGGTGTTGCTACTGACCAAACGCCTAATTCTGTGCAGGCAGCTATGGCAGCTTGCATAATAGATTCTTTGGTTGGAAATGTAGAGCGCCCGGGTGCGCTTATGCAACGCTTTAGAACTTCTGGCACTTTTGATATGCCTAACTATCCTGTACCGATTTGTGCAGACTTGCTTCCTGATGAACAACTTAAAAAACGTTTAGGTGGAAATGAATATAAAGGACTTGGCATTTGGTTTGCGGGTCATCCGACTTCTATTTTAGATGCGGCTATTACAGGTAAGCCTTATCCACTTAAGGTTTGGATAGACCGCTCTGGAAATAAATTCGGAGCAGTTGCAAATAGTAGTAAGATTGAAAAGGTTATAGAAAATCTTGATTTAATTGTACATATGTATATGTATCCGACATCGTTTTCTGCTTATGCCGATATTTTGCTTCCAACAGAAGAATGGCTTGAGACAAATATGATGGTCGAAACAGCCAATACACTTTGTGCAAGGCAGCAAGTAACTCATCTTTGGGAAACTGTAGACGAGACAGTTATATGGGCTCAGTTAGCAAAGGCTTGTGCCGATAGAGGAGATAATGAGTGCAAGAGAGCTTTTGACCCAGAATTTATGGGAAAGAATCTTCCTTATTGGGATTCGGAAAAAGAAGTATTTGATTATTTCTTAAAACGTATAGATTTAACTTTCGATAAACTTTGTGAGATTACGCCTTTTGAATATATGAGCAAAGAAGATTGGCGTACGTACTACGTTTATAAAGATATTGATAAAGAAAGTGGCAAGGCAAATGGATTTGCAACACCTTCTAAAAAGTTAGAACTTTATTTAGAAAATATGATTACTCTCGGAAGAACGGGTCGTCCATTTAGTAAGTGCGATTTGCCACCTGCTTCAAAAGACTATGAGCCGCTTCCATATTATTTAGAACCAATAGAGAGTCCTTTAAGAGATGATGAAACATCGAAAGAATTTCCGCTTATTCTTACAAGTGGAAGAGTTCCTTATTATCATCATAACACGCTTAGAAATATTCCTTATCTTAGAGAAATGTATCCGGCAGCAGAAGTTTGGGTTAATCCGAAGACTGCTTTTGAGTACGGCCTAGAAACAAACAATTGGGTTTGGGTTAAATCTAAAAGAGGAAAGACTAGAGGAAAACTTGTATGCACTGAGGCAATAGGACCAGGTGTTGTTTGGATGGAAAGATTTTGGAATCCAGAAACCTTAAATACAAAGACACATGGATGGAAAGAGATGAACGTAAATATTTTAACTAAGTCTGATGCACCATTTAATGATGTCGTTGGAACATATACGTTAAGAGCTTTCCAGGTAACTCTTGAAAAGGCAGAAAGTGCGCCAGAAGGAATTTGGCTTAAGCCTGAAGACTTTAGACAATGGCTTCCTGTTTACGAAGATGCAACAAAGGTGGTGTTTGAGCATGAGTAAATATATTTTTGTTGTTGATGTAGATCGTTGCATAGGGTGTAAAGGATGCCAGGTTTCTTGCAAGATAGAAAATGGGGTTGCTTTAGGTGCAGGAAGAAATCATGTATATGATGTTGGACCAACAGGAGTCTTTCCAAACTTGGAAATGTACTTTTTAACTGTTATGTGTCAGCAATGCGAAAATCCTTCTTGCGTTAAGGTTTGTCCAACCAACGCATGTTATATAAATGAAGAAGATAAAGTTATTTCAATAGATAAAGATAAATGCATTGCATGTCACGCTTGCGAAAAGTCTTGCCCTTATAATGCTATAACTTTTAATAAAGAGTTAAGAGTTATGGATAAGTGCAACATTTGCACGCAGTTAAGGCAAGCGGGTGAAGTTCCAGCGTGCGTTAAGAATTGTTCTGGAAGTGCTTTGCATTTTGGAGATATAGAAGATCCAGAAAGTGATGTGTCAAAACTTTTAGTTTCAGTGGATGAAAAAGATATTCATAAATTGCCTGACACAGGAAATCATCCTTCAAATTATTATATTCTAAGACATGCTTCGTGGCAGGAAGTTTTGCCAGAAGAGCTCCTAAAAATGAAAGGAGGAAGAAGAGTTGAATAATTCACGAGGTAATATGTATCATCTTCTTTCTCGTTTATACAAAAAAGAAGTTGATGAAAAATTATTTAATCAATTAGTCCAAATTAATTTTCCTAAAGAAGGCGAAGATGAATTAACTTTGGGATTTAAGTTGGTTGCAGATTATATTGATGAAGAAAAAACTGATTTAGAAAAAACGCTTGAAACACTTGCCGCTGATTTTGCGAAAGTTTTCTTAGGTGCAGGAGTAAAGGATGCTAATGCAGCTTTTCCTTTTGAATCTGTCTATACAAGTAAGAAAAAACTTGTTATGCAAGAAGCATGGGAAGAAGTTAGAAATATTTATAATGAGCACCAGGTTGTTTTGGCTTCTAAGAATGGAGAGTTTTTAGAAGACCATATTGGATGCGAATTAGAGTTTATGGCATTTTTAATTGACGAGGGTGCTTCTAATAAGGAACAATTAGATTTTCTTAAAGAACATTTGACATGGGTTAAGCAGTTTGCAATTGATGTAGAAAGCCAGGCAGATACTAACTTTTATAAAGGGTTAGCAAAAATTACTTTGGGATTTCTTAAAGAGGAAAAATTATATTTAGAAGATGAGTGTTTTGCTAATAGCGATGGGGTAAATAGTTATAAAGTTTCTGAAGATGAGTTTGATGAAATCTTAAAAGAACTTTCAAAAGATTATGTAATTTGTGCACCGAAGAAGTTTATGACTGGTGCTGGAGAAAATGCAGAAACTATTAAATATGACAAAATAAATTCTCTAAGTGAAATCGTATTTGATAAGATGTCGGATTTTTCTCCAAAAGAAAGTTATTATCCAATTAGCCAGACGATGTTTTATTTTACTGAGTCGGAAGTTATTGAAAGTACACTTAATGATGATAAAGGCATTTTAGTTTTTGCACGTCCTTGTGATATAAATGCTATGAAACGCTTGGACAATATTTTTCTTAATAATGGCAAAGTTGAAGACCTTTATTATGCAAGATTAAGAAAGAAAGTAAAGATTGTAATGATAGAATGCAAAGAATCTTTTGAAAATTGCTTTTGCGTTTCGCTGGGAACCAATATAGCTGACAACTATGACCTCGCAATGCGATTAGAAGATGGAATTAAAGTACAAGTTAAAAATTCTGAATTCTTAAGTTTCTTTGAACAAAAAGAAAAAATTGATTTCGCACCTGAGTATGTTAAGAGTAACAAAAGAAAAGTTGATGTTCCAATAATCAAAGATAGGGACACTCTTTTGTGGATTAGCAAGCAAGATTTTTGGGATCAATTTAATGAAAAGTGTATTGGTTGCGGTGGATGTAATACTGTTTGCGGAACATGTTCTTGCTTTGACACAGTAGATATTATTTATAGCGAAGAGTCTAAAGAAGGTGAAAGAAAAAGAGTTTGGTCTTCTTGCATGCTTGAAGATTTTACGCAAACAGCAGGTGGAGCCAGAGCCAGAAAAACTGCTGGTGAAAATATGCGTTTTAAGGTTATGCACAAATTTTACGATTATAAAGAAAGATTCGGCGAAGAAAATATGTGCGTAGGGTGTGGCAGATGCGTAAGTAGATGCCCAGAAGATATTGATTTTATTGATACTGTAAACGGCTTGTCTGAATTAATAAAAAAATATAAGGAGGAGACAAAATAATGAAAAATATTATGAAACCTTCTCCACATAAAATATTAAAGATTGTTCGCGAAACTAGCGCAGAGTTTACTTTTAGAGTTGAATGCGATGACGAAGTTTTGCATGGACAATTTTATCAACTTTCAATTCCAAAAGTTGGAGAGGCTCCTATTTCTGTAAGTGGAAAAGGTGAGGGATTTTTAGAGTTTACTATAAGAAAAGTTGGTCGCTTAACAGAAGGCATTTTTGGACTTAATGAAGGTGACTTTTTATTTATGCGAGGACCTTATGGTAACTCTTTTCCAGTAGAGAAGTTTGAAAATAAACCTTTAGTAGTTATATGCGGTGGTACTGGTATGGCTCCGGTTAAAACTTTGCTCAATTATTTTTATGATAATGAAAATATTTGCAAAGAAGTTTATTTGATAGCTGGTTTTAAGGATGAAAAGAGTGCGCTTTTTAATGAAGATAGAAAAAGATATACAAATAAGTTTAATACAATATATACGTTAGATAATAGCGAGGTGGATGGATTTGAAAAAGGTTTTGTTACGGAACATGTAAAGAAGATTCCTTTTGATAAGTTTGACGATTATAATATAGTGATTGTTGGTCCGCCAGCTATGATGAATTTCACCGCATTAGAATGCATAAAAAATGGTGCGGCAGAAGAAAAAATCTGGGTTTCATTTGAAAGAAAGATGTCTTGCGCAGTAGGAAAGTGTGGACATTGTAAAATTAATGAGACTTATGTGTGCCTAGAAGGGCCGGTATTTAATTATACAAGAGCTAAAAATTTATTCGATTAATTTAGAGGACCTGCATTGTGCAGGTCTTTTATGATAATCAACAGTTTTTAAGAAAATGACTGCTGTCCAAAAAAATTAATATGTTAAAATAAAATTGTATTTTTGATAGTACATTCTAATAAAATCAGGAGAAAAAAATGAAGATTATCGTTTGCATGAAGCAAGTTCCAGCTACTAGCGAAGTTGAGATTGACCAAGAAACTGGAGCTATGAAAAGATTGAGTAACAATACAAGAACTAATCCTTATGACTTATTTGCTCTTGAAACGGCATTAAAAATTAAAGAGTTAACGAATGCATCTATAACGGTACTTACTATGGGCCCGGATCATGCTAAGGAAATGATGATGGATGCTTATACTATGGGTGCAGATGAGGCGGTCATTCTTTCAGATAGAAGATTTGCTGGCGCAGATGTTTTAGCGACTTCTTATACACTGGCACAAGGAATTAAAGTTTTAGGTGGCGCAGATATTATTCTTTGTGGCCGTCAAACTACAGATGGTGATACAGCGCAAGTTGGACCTGCTATTGCTGAACATTTAGGCATTCCTCATTGCGCTTGGGTTTGCGAAGTTAAGGAAGTTGATGAAAAGAGCATAACTATAGCGCAAGATCTTGCATCAATTTCTCAGGTTTCAAAAATGAATTATCCATGTCTTATCACTGTAGATAAAGATATGTGTGTGCCTCGTCTTCCTTCTTATAAATTAAAGAAGAAGACGGCTGATAAAGAAGTAAAAATTATGTCATTAGATGATTTGCCAGACAAGGATGTAAATCATTATGGACTTTCGGGTTCGCCTACATCTGTTGCAAATATGTTTGCACCTCCTGCACGCGACTTAAAAGTTAATATTGAAGGCGACTCTGGTGAAAAAGCACAAAAACTTTTCGATACTTTAGTCGAGAAAAAAATAATTTAAGGAGGGACATATAAATGAGCGAGATATGTTTTGATTATGCTAAATGTAATTTGTGCGGAACATGTATTGAAAAATGTCCTTTCGGTGCGCTTGAAATAAAGGACGGAAAGGTAAGTTCAAATGAGAACTGTAGAATTTGCGGAGCATGCGTAAGAGTATGCGAAGAAAAAGCAATTTCTATTGAAGAAAAAGTAAAAGAAATAGATAAAACTGAGTGGAAAAACTTTCTAATTTATGTTGAACAAGAACGTGGAGATATCCATCCAGTTGTTTATGAATTAATTGGCGAAGCTAAGAAGATGGCAGCCAAGGTAGGCTTTAAGGTTAATTGCGTTATGGTTGGCCCTGAGGGTACGAAAGAAAACGCAAATAAACTTTTAGAGTATGGCGTTGATGAAGTTTATGTTTATGAGCATTCCTTCTTCGAAGGATTTAAGGTTGATGCTTATAGCGAAGCTATTGCTGATTGTATTAATGATAAAAAACCATCATCTATTTTAATAGGTGCAACTTCGTTAGGAAGGAGCCTTGCTCCTAGATTGGCGACTAGATTTAATACAGGTCTTACAGCAGATTGTACAACTTTGGATATTGAAGAAAACACGGACATGCTACAAATTCGTCCTGCTTTTGGCGGAAATATTATGGCACAGATTTTAATTGCTAAAACTCGTCCACAGTTTGCTACAGTAAGATATCGTGTTATGGATAAAGCTAAAAAAGTGGAAAATCCTTCGGGAATTATTGAAGTAAGAAACATAACTGATAAAATGCTTGAATCGGGTATTGAAATTATTTCTTCAAAACTTATTGAAAAGAAAGAAGCGATAGAAGAAGCCGACGTTATTGTTGCAATTGGAAGAGGTGTTAGAAATGAAGAAGGCGTAGAGATGTGCAAAGAGCTTGCTAAAGAACTTGGCGCAACGCTAGCATTTACAAGACCACTTATTGAAAATGGAGTAGGAGATAACTTATTCCAAATAGGTCTTTCGGGACATACAGTTAGGCCGACGCTTATTATTACTATAGGAATCTCAGGAGCAATTCAATTTGTTGCTGGTATGAGCGGCGCAGAAACGATTGTTGCAATTAATAACGATTCGAATGCTCAAATCTTTAATGTTGCAAGTTATTGTGTAGTTGATGACTTGTACGAGGTTGTTCCTAAATTCACTAAATTACTAAAAGAAAGGAAGGAGGATTAGTCATGGCATTTCCATATAGAAAGATGAAGAAAAAAGATTTTGATTATATTCGTAAAATTACTTCTCCTGACAGAGTTGCTGTAGGAAAAGAAATTGCTAATGAATATTTTCATGATGAGATGCCTGAGTATGGCAATTATGCTCCCGATCTTTATGTAGAAGTTGAAAATAAAGAAGAAATTTCAGAAATTATGAAATATTGCAACAAAAGGAATATTCCTGTTGTAGTAAGAGGTGCAGGTTCAGGCCTAACAGGCGGCGCTACATGTAAATATGGCGGAATAATGTTGTCAATAATGAGGATGAATAAAATTTATCCTGTAGATCATAAAAATCAAACCATTACTGCCCAACCAGGAGCACTTCTTTTAGATATCCAGGAAGCGGCTAGAGATGGTGGACTTTTCTATCCTCCTGATCCTGGAGAGAAAACTGCAACAATTGGTGGAAATGTAATCACTAATGCTGGTGGAATGAGAGCAGTTAAATATGGTCTTACAAGAGATTTTGTTAGATGTATTGAAGCTGTTTTGCCAGATGGTACAATTACAAAGTTTTCTTCGAATGTTGTAAAAAATACAACTGGTTATGATATCAAAGATTTAATTATTGGTTCGGAAGGAACTCTTTGTATAATTACAGAGGTTACACTTAAACTTATTCCAGAACCACAATTTTCAAATACATTAGTGCTTCCGTTTAATACTCTTGATAAGTGCGCAGATATGGTTCCTAAGATTTTGGAACTTCCATTTTGCCCAACAGCTGTTGAATATATTGATAGAGAATTAGTTGGAATTATTGAAAACAATCTTGGTAAGGCGTTACCTGTAAAAGAAGGCGAAGCGGTTTTGATTGTTATGTATGATGCTGCAACTAAGGAAGAGTTAGAAAAAGTTATTGAGGCAGCATCTGAAAAAGCACTTGAAGGAGGTGCACTTGATTGTTATATCGCGAATACTCCTGAACGAGTTGAATCGGTTTGGTCTGTTCGTGGCGCAGCATTAGAAGGAATGAGAGCAGACACACCTATTCAAGAAGAATGTGATGTTGTTGTTCCTAAGGATGCAATAGCAGAATATATTAAGTTGGCAAAATGTATTGGAAAAGAGTTTGACCTTAGAGTTGAACTTGTTGGACATTGCGGCGATGGAAATATACACACTCAATTGCTTAAAAAAGATGAGATGTCAAAAGAGCAGTTTGACAAGAATGCTTATGATTGTCTTGTAAAACTTTATGCTCTTTCAAAAAAATTAGGTGGACAACTTTCCGGCGAGCATGGAATTGGAAACGGGCGTATTGAGTTTCTTAAAGATTTCTTAGGAGAGAGGATGATTGATTTACATAAAGATATTAAACTTGCGTTTGATAAGAATCTTATACTTAATCCAGGAAAAATATTTGAATATAATAAATAATAATTATATAATAGTTTAGTTCGTTGAAATAATTAAAAAATCAATGTGGAAAACACATTGATTTTTTTAGGAAGTGTATATTAATGAAAAAGAAGGAAATTCTAAGAACAATTAAATATGTGTTAGTTGCTGCTTCCGCTGGAATTATTGAATTTGGTGTTAATGCCTTACTTTTTGAAGTTTTCCATTGGGAAGCATGGGTTAGTTATCTTATAGCTTTAGTTTTAAGTGTTGTTTGGAACTTTACTATTAATAGAAGATACACATTTAAGAGTGCAAATAATATTCCAAAGGCAATGCTGCTTGTATTAGCTTATTATGTTGTATTCACACCGCTTAGCACATTGCTTCAAGATTACCTTGTAGGTATTGGATGGAATGATTTATTAGTAACAATAATAAATATGCTTATTAACTTCATTACAGAATTTTTATTCCAAAGATTTGTTGTATTTAGAAAGTCAATTGATTCAAATGATATAGCAAAGAAGGAAACACTTAAAGAAGAAGCTGAGTCTGAAAAAAGTAATAAATAAAAGGGAAGTGAATTTTAGTGAAAAATATTGTTAAGAATATTATTACGGGAGTAATTGTAGCAGCATTTATAGTAGTAGGCTTTTTATCAGGAGTGAAATTAGAGCCTGTTCAAATTGAAACATTAAAAGTTTTAGGCATCATGGTAGGATGCAGCATTTTGTTTTGTTTCGTAGTAGGTGAGATAAGTAGAAACAATTCTCAAATGGATAAACTTTGGAGTATTATGCCTATTGCGTATGCATGGGTTATAGCTGCAAAGGGCGGAATGCATATAAGACTTGTTCTTATGGCAATTTTAATAACTATTTGGGGCGCTCGTCTTACTTATAATTTTGCTAAAAAAGGAGCTTATTCAATTAGATTTTGGGAAGGCGAAGAAGACTATCGTTGGCCAATATTAAGAAGTAAGCCACCTCTTAATAATAAATTCTTATGGGCAGTTTTTGATCTTGTATTTATTTCAGGTTATCAAAATATTTTAGTTTTAATTATTACATTCCCAATGGTTGCGTGCATGACATCAACTGCTCATTTAGGTGTAATGGATATTGTTGCATTTGTTTTAGTACTTGGAGCTATTTTGCTTGAGACTGTTGCAGATGCACAGCAGATGGAATTCCAAACAATTAAATGGGCAATGATTAACAAGGGTCAAAAACTTGAGAACCTTCCAGCGCCTTACAATAAAGGATTTAATACGCAAGGTCTTTGGGGACTTTCTAGACATCCAAATTATCTTGCTGAACAAAGCACATGGGTTTGCTTGTATTTATTTACAATCGGTGCTGGTGTCACAACATGGGGAATCTTTAACTGGACAATAGTTGGATGTATGCTTTTAATTTTATTATTTATGGGAAGTTCAACTTTTGGCGAGAGCATCTCATCAAAGAAATATCCAGGATATAAAGAATATCAAGAAAAAGTTTCTAAATTCATACCGTTGCCAAACGATTATGAAAAGGAAGACTATCAAGCAAAAACAATTTAATGGTTAAAAACTTTTTACCTTTAACAAAAAAAGAAATGGCCGAACTAGGTTGGAAAGAACCGGATTTCGTTTACGTAATCGGGGATGCCTATGTCGACCATTCTTCTTTTGGCGCGGCTATTATTAGCAGAGTATTAGAATCAAGAGGGTATAAAGTAGCAATAATTTCTCAGCCGGATTGGAACAATCCGGAATCTATTAGCGTTTTTGGAAAACCGCGTTTAGGTTTTTTAGTTAGCGCAGGAAATATGGACTCTATGGTCAATCACTATACTGTTAATAAAAAGAAACGTCATAGTGATGCTTACTCGCCAGGCGGCGAAATAGGAAAAAGACCAGATAGAGCAACATTGGTTTATTGCAATCTCATTAAAAAGAAATATAAAGATTGTCCGATTATTATTGGTGGAATTGAAGCGAGTTTAAGACGCCTTGGTCATTATGATTTTTGGTCAAATAAACTTAAAAGATCTATTTTGATGGATTCGGGAGCCGACCTTTTAATTTACGGCATGGGCGAGATTTCTATTGTCGAAGTTGCGGATGCCTTAAATAGTGGAATGGATATAAAAGATATTACTTATGTTAAAGGAACAGTTTATAAGACAAATACGTTAGAAAATATTACAGAAAAATATATCGAACTTCCTGATTTTGATTTACTTTTAGAAGATAAATTAAATTACGCAAAGAGTTTTAAAATTCAGTATAAAAATACGGACCATGTAACGGCAAAAATTCTTACAGAAAAATATGGGGAGAAAAGATATGTTGTTCAAAATCCGCCGCAAAGACCATTAACTATGCAGGAGATGGATGATGTATATGACTTGCCATTCATGAACACATATCACCCATCTTATGAGAAAAAGGGCGGAGTGCCAGCGATAAAAGAAGTTAAGTTTTCGCTTACTAGTAATAGAGGTTGCTTTGGCGGATGTAATTTTTGTGCATTGTCTTTCCACCAAGGAAGAGTTCTTCAAACAAGAAGCCATCAGTCGCTTATAAAGGAAGCAACTGCTATGACTAAGGATAAAGAATTTAAGGGATATATTCATGACGTCGGAGGACCAACAGCAAACTTTAGAAGACCTGCATGCGATAAACAAAAAGAGTGTGGTGTTTGCACAAATAAGCAATGTCTATTTCCGGACGTTTGCAAAAATGCAGTTGTTGACCACAGCGATTATCTTGAACTATTAAGAAAACTAAGAAATATTAAAGGTGTAAAAAAAGTATTTATTAGGTCGGGAATTCGTTTTGATTATCTTATGGCTGATAAAGATGATACATTCTTAAAAGAACTTTGCAAATATCATGTGAGTGGACAACTTAGAGTCGCTCCGGAACATGTTTCGGATAAGGTTCTTAAACTTATGGGTAAACCAAAGTTTAGTGTCTATAATGCTTTTTGTAAAAAGTTTAAGAAAATTAATGAGCAGTTAGGTCTTGATCAATATGTGGTTCCATATTTGATTTCGTCGCATCCAGGTTCAACTCTAGAAGATGCGATAGCTCTTGCCGAGAGTATTAGAGATATGGGTTATATGCCAGAGCAAGTGCAAGATTTTTATCCAACACCATCTACGATTTCTACGTGCATGTACTACACTGGCGTGAATCCTTTGACTATGGAGGAAGTTTATGTTCCTTCGTCGTATCATGAAAAGGCTATGCAAAGGGCGCTTATTCAATATAAAGATCCGGCAAATTATAAGCTTGTGAAGGAAGCTTTGCTTAAAGCGAATAGAGCCGACCTTATAGGTTTTGATAAAAAGCGATGTCTAATTTTCCCACGACAGCTATCATCAAAGCATAAATAATATTAATTTGACAAAAAGTATTTGACTATATAGCATATTTATTATGTACAAGGTATTTATTGTTGAAGATAATATGACGATTGCAAAGGAAATATCTGAACTTTCAAAGTCGTGGGAGTTTTCTTCTTATATTTGCACAAATTTTCAGGATATTATTCCAGAGTTTTTATGTGAAGAACCACAAATAGTTCTTTTAGATATTAAGTTGCCATTTTTTAATGGTTATTATTGGTGCGAGAAAATTAGAAAAATTTCTAAAGTGCCAGTTATATTTATTTCTTCAGCTTCAGATAATATGAATATCGTAATGGCTATGAATGTTGGTGCAGACGATTTTATTGCAAAACCTTTCGACGGAGCAGTTTTAATTGCAAAAATCCAAGCAGTTTTAAGAAGAACATATGATTATGTGCCATCATCAGAAGTGATTTCCCATAAAGGCGCATTCTTAGATAAATCTAATGGTAGCTTAAAATACAACAATGAAAAAATCGATTTAACAAAAAATGAATATAGAATTTTGCTTTGTCTTATAGAAAACAAAGGCAAGATTGTTAGTCGTGAAAAATTGATGGAGCGTCTTTGGGAGACTGATTGCTTTGTTGACGACAATACTTTGACTGTTAATATTAATAGACTTCGTAAAAAACTAGATGGAGCAGGACTAGAAAAATTTATCGAAACAAAAGTGGGACAAGGATACATAATTGAATAATTCGAAATTAAAATTTTCTAAATATTTATATTCAAAAAAGAAAATAATCCTTTTGTTTTTAATTTTTATTGTAATTTTTTTAACTATTTTCTTTTTATGTAATATCCCTTTTATGGCTCTTGTATATCCGATTATACTTTGCATTATAGTTGGAATAGTTTTTATGATTTTTGATTATAAAAAAGAAAATGAAAAATATAAAACTTTAGAAAATATAAAAACACTTTCATTTTCAATGATTGAAAATCTGCCAATACCAAAAGATGAATCAGAAAAAGATTATCAGGAAATAATATCTTTGCTTAAAGAGGAATTAAAAAAGATAAAAGATACTGATAATTTTAAGTTTAATAATATGGTTGAGTACTATACTATATGGGCTCATCAAATCAAAACACCAATTTCGGCAATGAAACTAAAAATTAAGAATGAAGATAGTGAATTTGCAAGACAAATGGATATGCAACTTTTAAGCATTGAGCAGTATGTCCAGATGGTTCTTACATTTCTTAGAATTGATTCTGATTCAACCGACTATGTTTTTAAGAAATATGTTTTAGATGATGTTATTAGACCGACGATAAAGAAACTGGCGCCGATTTTTATCGAAAAGAAAATTAAACTTTCGTATGAAAGCATTGAAGATGAAGTGTTAACCGATGAAAAATGGCTTTCTTTTGTAATTGAACAAATTCTTTCAAATTCGCTTAAATATACAAAAGAAGAAGGCTGCATAAAAATATATATGTACCAAAAAGATATTCTTTGTATTGAAGATAATGGTATAGGTATAGCAAAAGATGACCTGCCTAGAATATTTGAAAAGGGCTATACAGGATACAATGGAAGAGAAGAAAGAAATGCAAGTGGAATTGGACTTTTCCTTTGTAAAAAAATATGCGATGAATTAAATATAAAAATATCTATTAATTCTGAGATAGCAAAAGGAACAAAAATCTTTTTGGATTTATCAAGATATGATTTACATGTGGAATAAAGGACCTTACAAAAATGTAAGATTAACAAAGCGAATTGTTAGCCAAATCAATGGAGGGTGAATTCGCTTTTTTCTATAATTGGCCTATCAAAGTAATAGGAGGAAAACTATGTCTTTATTAAATGTTAGTAACGTTAAGAAAATTTATACAACTCGTTTTGGAGGCAATAAAGTTGAAGCCTTAAAAAATGTTAACTTCTCGGTTGAAGAAGGAGAGTTTATTGCAATAATGGGAGAATCTGGCTCTGGAAAGACAACTCTTCTTAATATTTTAGCAGCGTTAGATAAGGCTACAGAAGGTAGCGTTGTTTTAGATGGTATGGATCTTTCTCAAATAAAAGAAAGTGATATTGCACAATTTAGAAGAGATAATCTTGGATTTGTTTTTCAAGAGTTTAATCTTTTAGATACTTTTTCAGTAGAAGATAATATTTATCTGCCGCTTGTTCTTGCTGGAAAAAATTATAAAGAAATGAATGCCAGATTAATTGAACTTTCTGTGCGCATGGAGATATCAAATCTTCTAAAAAAATATCCACATGAACTTTCAGGTGGACAAAAGCAAAGAGTTGCTGTTGCAAGAGCTTTAATTACATATCCAAAAATCATTTTAGCAGATGAGCCAACAGGTGCTCTTGATTCAAAATCTTCGGATGAACTTTTAGAACTTTTTAGAGAAATAAATGGAACAGGACAGACTGTTTTAATGGTAACACACTCTGTTAAAGCTGCATGCTTCGCAAAAAGAGTTTTATTTATAAGAGATGGTGAAGTTTATCATCAGATTTTTAAGGGAGATAGCACCGATGAAGAAATGTATCAAAAAATTTCTGATACATTAACTATGCTTGCAACGGGGGTGAAATAAATGAAAAAAGGTTTATTTTCACGTCTTGCTTTTGCGGGAATAAAAAACAATAAACAAATTTACCTTCCATACATTCTTTCATGTATAGGAATGGTAACTATGTATTTTATAGTTGAAAGCGTTAAGGTTTCTCCGATGCTAAAGAAAATAAGTGGAGGAGAGGTGCTCGCAGAGTTCTTATCACTTGGCATTTTTATTATTGCTTTTTTTGCACTGATATTTCTTATATATACGAATTCATTTTTAGTAAAAAGACGTTTTAAGGAATTTGGACTTTATAACGTTTTGGGAATGGATAAAAAAGGTATTAGAAAAATAGTTGCAATTGAATCCTTGATTGTAATGGTAATCGGTATAGTAGGAGGAATGATTGCAGGAATAATACTTTCTAAGCTGGCAGAATTTGGACTTGCAAAATTAATTGGTGAAAATGTTTCATTTTCTTTTTATATTTCAACTGAATCAATTATTTATACATTGATGGTATTTGTTCCTATTTTCTTAATTTTAATGATTAAAGCATTAATTCAAGTTAGCGCCAGCAAACCTTTAGAACTTTTGAAAAATGAAAATCTAGGAGAAAAACCGCCAAAGTCAAACTGGGTTATAGCAATTATTGGAGCTATTATTTTGGCAGTTGCATATTATTTAGCGATAGTAATATCTAATCCTAGTGATGCGCTTTTTGTTTTCTTTATTGCAGTAATACTTGTTATCGTAGCTACATATATGTTGTTTGTTGCTGGCTCAGTAGCGATATGTAAGTTAATGCAGAAAAAGAAAAAATATTATTATAAGAAAAACCATTTCGTTTCTGTTTCATCCATGACATATAGAATGAAACGAAATGGAGCGGGACTGGCATCAATTTGTATTTTAGCAACGATGGTTTTAGTTATGTTTTCAATGACATGCACATTATACTTTGGACAAGAAGATTCTCTAAAGAAGCAATTTCCATATGATTGTACGCACAATGTAAGTTTTTTGAATGTAGATTCACTTCAAGGTAAAGATACGCAAGAACTTATAAATGATGTTAATCAAAAGTTTAAGGAAGATAAAGTAGAACCAAAGAATTTAATTTGCAGAAAAGACATTACTGTTTTTGCAGCAAAAACGGATAAATGTTATGAGCCTGATATTACTAAAGTAGATTTAAAATACCAAAACATGCTTTACAGACTTAGATTTATAGATGTCGATACATATAATGAAATTTCTGGAAGCAATTATTCATTAAAAGACAACGAAGTCTTAACAGCGTGTAGAAGAGGTAAAGCCTTAAACAAAGAAGTAAATAAAATTGAATACTCTGACGAACAAATAAAAATATGCGGTCTTGCTTTTGATGTTAAAGAAAGTGTTGATGACTTTGAAGAATGGAATGGAAACACATATGAACTTCCGACATTGAGTATTGTAGTTTCCAGTTTAGATGTTTTAAGGCATTTTCAAGAAATTGAAGATCAATACGGTGCTCCTATGTTTGATATTGAATTATTCGTAGGATATGACTTAGATGAAGATGATGATAAAATCGTAGATGTTTTTAATGATATTGATGCTGTAATAACTGAAAATAATAAAATGGGATATTCATGGACAAGAAGCGAATGCGTTATTTATGCCAGAGAAGATTTTGTAATGACATATGGAGGATTGTTCTTTATAAGTATTATCTTAGGCATAATATTTATTTTTGCTACGGCTATGATTATTTATTATAAGCAAATTTCTGAAGGATATGAAGATCAAAAGAGATTTGAAATCATGCAAAAAGTCGGCATGACAAAGAAGGATATTAAAAAGAGTATTAATTCGCAAATGCTTACAGTGTTTTTAGTACCACTTTTTGCAGCGGGTGTGCATCTTGGATTTGGCTTCCACCTTATTTGGCAAATACTTACCATGTTCGGAATAACTGACTTTTGGTATGTCATTTTAGTTGCAGCAATTGTATTTATAATCTTTGCAGGGGTATACGCAGTTATTTATAAGATAACAACAAAAAGTTATTACAATATCGTTAGTAAAATGCAATAAGAAGATAGCAGTGTATTGAAATGCTAATCTGTCTTATATATAATTAGAATAATAAAAATGAAAGAAGGATTAGCAAATGTCATCAAAAGTTTATTTTGCAGATCTGAAAACATCAATGGAAGATAATATTCTTGATAAGTTTGACAGATTAATTACTAAGGCAGGAATAGATGAACTTGATGTTAAAGGTAAATATGTAGCGGTTAAGATCCATTTTGGCGAGTGGGGAAATATGGCTTTTCTTCGTCACCAATATGCAAAAACTTTGTGCGAGCATATAAAGAAAAATGGCGGTAAGCCTTTCCTTACAGATGCTAACACTTTGTATGTTGGACAAAGAGGAAATGCTGTTGACCATTTAGAAAGTGCAGCTTTTAATGGATATAACCAACTTAGCGTGGGGGTTCCAATTATTATTGCTGATGGTCTTAGAGGAACTGACGAAAGATTAATTCCGGTTGAAGGCGGAGAGTATGTTAAAGAAGCTAAGATTGGCGCTGCAATAGCAGAGGCAGATGTGCTTATTTCACTTAGCCATTGCAAAGGACATATGAGCGCTGGATACGGCGGAGTTCTTAAAAATCTTGGAATGGGCGCAGGCTCTAAAAAAGGCAAGATGGAGATGCATTCTGCTGGCAAACCTGCAATAGATACAAACAATTGTATTGGTTGTGGAAGTTGCGTAAGACATTGCGCTAATGAAGGTGTTAGCATTGTTGATGGCAAAGCTGTAATAAATGAAGATAAATGTTTAGGATGTGGATATTGCCTTGCTTATTGTCCTAAAGATGCGATTGAGTGCAAATGGGATGAGGCAAAGCCAGTCTTAAATAAAAAAATTGCGGAGTATGCAAAGGCAACAATTAATAATAGGCCAGCATTTCATATTGCGATGGCAATCGATATTCAAAAAGATTGCGATTGCTCACCTTCTAGAAATACTGCTCTTGTTGCTGATGTTGGTATGTTTGCGGGATTCGATCCTGTTGCAATAGATCAAGCTTGTGTTGAAAAAATTAATGAGCAACCTTTAATTCCAGGATGCGTAATCGAAGAACATACACATGATGAGTCTAGGGATGTATTTACACTTGTTCATCCAAATACTGATTGGGATGCAGGATTAGCTCATGCAGTAAAATTAGAGCTCGGAACCAGGGACTACGAGCTTATCGAAGTTAAATAATTAGTTCTTAATTATTTTGTTTCATCGAAATTAAATGAATATTTTGTTTGTAGCGCTTGCGGCCTTAAGGGCCGCAGGCCCAATAGTTTTTGCAATTATTTGTTTTTGCATTACTTTTTATGATTACAAATATTTCGTAATTCCAAACGAACTAGTTTTAGCTGGAATTGCGATTAGGTTTTTATGGATGCAAAAGATAAGGGAAAGCTTTCTTTTAGCATGTTTATTTACTGGCGCGCTTATTTTAGCATCTATTATTATTTGGCTAATAACAAAAAAGAAAATTGGAAACGGAGACTATAAATTGATTTTTATGCTGAGTTTATATGCAACCGCTTGGCAAAATATTATGGCGCTGTTTATCGCATTAATAACTGCAATTATTATTTTGCTGATGCTCAGAATAAAAAGAATAGCGCTAGCTCCATTTTTGTGTTTTGGATGGGGGATTATATTGGTTACTCAAAATATTTGACATAATTATAACATAATTATATTATAAGGAAAGGAATATTGAATGAAATTTGAATGGAATCATGAAAAAGAGTGTATAAATCGACAAAAACATGGAATTACTTTTGAAGAAGCAAGCACAGTTTTTTGAAAGGGAGAATTATTAAGATGAGAGCAGAATATGATATTAAAAAATTAAATCCACAACAAAATCCATATGCAAAAAAAATTAAACAACAAGTTACAATGAATATGAATGCTAGTACAGTTGATTATTTTAAATCAATGTCGTCTGAGATAGGAATACCATATCAAACATTAATAAATCTTTATTTAGACGATTGTGTCAAAAATAAGAAAACCCTAAAATTTATTTAATGTGGTAAAATTGTAAAGAATATTTTTGTAGGAGAATTGTTATGAAAGTTGAAGAAAGATTTTTGAAATATGTTAGTTTTGACACACAATCAGAAGAAGAGAGCGAAACAACGCCTTCTACTGCTAAACAAAAAGAACTTGGAAAATATCTTGTAGAAGAATTAGAAAACATTGGGCTTAAAGATGCACGCATGGATGAGAAAGGATATGTTTATGCATATCTTCCTGCCAGTGAGGGAATTGATGTAGCGCCTATGGGTTTGGTTGCTCATATGGATACAGCTCCAGCAGTTTCAGGCGCAAATATTAAGCCAAGAGTAGTTCACTACGAAGGCGGAGATATTGAACTTGGAAATGGCATTGTTTCATCACCTAAAAATTTACCATCATTAAATAATTATGTTGGACAAGATTTAATTGTTACTGATGGAACAACTCTTTTGGGTTCTGATGATAAAGCGGGTGTAGCGGAAATATTTAGTGCAGTTGAATATTTAATTGCGCATCCAGAAATTAAACATGGAAAGATTTGTATTGGAATCACACCTGATGAAGAAATCGGAAGAGGCGCAGACTTTTTCGATATTGCGGGCTTTGGCGCAGAGTACGCTTACACAGTTGATGGTGGCACCTTAGGCGAACTTGAATATGAAAACTTTAATGCAGCTTCTTTGCATGTAACGGTTAACGGACTTAGCACACATACTGGAGATGCTAAAAATAAAATGATTAATGCAGCTCGTATCGCAACTGAGTTTGTATCAAATCTTCCTATTGAAGAAACTCCTGAGCACACAGAAGGCTATGAAGGCTTTTATCATCTTGATGGCATTACGGGCGACGTAACATGCACAAAGATGGCTTTAATTATTAGAGATCATGATAAAGAAAAATTTGAAGATAGAAAGAAATTTGTTGTTGAGGTTGCTGATAAACTCAATAAAGTTTACGGTGAAGGTGTAGTAGAAGCGAAGTTAAAAGATTCTTATTACAACATGAAAGAACAAATTTTACCTCATATGGAAGTTGTTGATAAAGCTAAGAAGGCATTTGCTGATGCAGGCGTAGAAGTTAAGGTTATGGCCATTAGAGGTGGAACAGATGGAGCAAGACTTTCTTACGAAGGACTTCCATGTCCTAACCTTTCTACAGGTGGCGAAAACTTCCATGGTATTCATGAATATATTTCTATTCAATCTATGGAAAAGATGGTTGATGTTTTAGTTAATATTTGCAAGGCAGAATAAAATGGATGATATTAAATTTAAGGATTTATCAAATAAATTAAAAGAAATAAATGGCGCTGCGGGGCAAGCCTTCGAAGCAGACTACGAAGGATTTCAATGTAATATAGAAAAAGCACTTTTATATATGCTTGATGCTATGTTTCCAACTTATGGAAAATATCCAGAAACAGTTAAAGATGCAAATGATGGTACGGAAGCATATTTGAGACTAGCATATAAGCATTTGATAAATGGATTAGTGCATATCATGCCCGAAGAAGATGCAAAAGATGTTGCTGAAAATCTTCTAGCAAAAGTACCTGATATTTATTTAATGATTCAAAAAGATGTTATTGCTGGATATAAAGGCGATCCGGCAGCAAAGAACGTGGATGAAATTATTTTAGCTTATCCGGCTTTTATTGCGATTGGAACGCATAGGGTTGCTCATGAATTATATAAGATGGGTGAAACTTTAGCCGCAAGACTTATGTCTGAGTATGCGCATAGAAAAACTGGAATAGATATTCATCCAGGCGCAACTATTGGGGAGAGTTTTTTTATTGATCATGGCACAGGCGTGGTAATAGGCGAGACAACAACTATTGGAGATAATGTTAAACTTTATCAACATGTAACGCTTGGAGCTAAAAGTTTTCCAGTTAATGAAGATGGTAGCTTAGTTAAAGGTATAAAGCGTCATCCTAATATAGGAAACAATGTTGTTATTTATGCCGGAGCGACTATTTTGGGCGGAGATGTAACGATAGGTGATAATGCCGTTATCGGAGGTAACGTTTGGCTAACGCATTCTGTTGAGCCTGGCACAATAGTTTTGCAAGATTAGTACGTTTATAAAAGTAAAAAAATAATATAATTTTATCAAGTTTCTCTTGAAATCACGGTGTGCCGTAATATAATGTATTATAGAGGATAAGTATATGAAATTGCAGGCATACCTAAAAAAAGAAAAAATGAAAATTACCGATCTTTCTAAAAAGACCGGTATTTCTTATATGACGTTGAGTGATATTTGTAAAGGAAAAACGATGCTTACTAAAACATCATCAGAAAATCTTTTTAAAATATCAAAAGCAATTGATGTTCCAATGGAAGAGTTAATTGAAGATTATTTAATAGAAGAAGAAGTTGGCTTTTCAATTCCTGGAATATTAATAGATTTAATAAAAGAAATACAAAAAATGGACCTTGATGATCCATATGGGTTTAGGATAGAAGCGATTGAAAATTTAGAGAATTTTTCGAAAAATTTTTGTTTTGATGGAATAATAAGTTGGGAACAAAGAGAAATATTAATAAATAAGTTTTCATAGAAGGTGAAAATTATGTTTTTAAGAAATTATGATAAATATCCAGAAAATAGAAATATGCTAATAGATTTAGCAAATGATAAGCATTATCACATTGGTAAAGATAAATGGGGTAATGATTGGCATGTAAGAAATAATGCAGACGGAACGCAAGATTGGGTCGAACATCAAAATCAAAGAATATCAGATGGAGGAAGAAACCCATATCCAAAAAAATGGAAGGATGAAACGGGATTAAAAAATAATCCATTAAGGAGAAAACAATGAATAGATTTGAATTATTTACAATGATTTTTTATGCATTAGATTTATGTTATGATGATAATCCATTAGATGAATTAGGAAAATTTTTAGGATCAATGAGTCCATTTACTTTTGAAGAAATTGATTCAGCAGATTCAGCTATTTATGAGGACTTTTGTAATATTATAAAAGATGAAAAGATAGAAATAGAAAAAAGTTATAATTTAGCTATTAACTATTTAAAAACAATAGATTCTATTGATGCAGTAACTCTTTTTTGCAACACAACAGAAGAAGAATGGATTGAAGGATGCAAAGAATATTTAGCAAAACCACATAAAGGAGAAAATAAAGCGTGATAAAATATTATTAATAAGTATTGTTTGAAATAATAAAACTATTTCATCTTCCAAAGAACATTCTGTTTTTGGAAGATGATTTTTTATACAAATACTACTTGACACATAATACTATGTGACGTATAGTATGGGAAGAAGGAGGAAGATTATGGATATTCAATTAAAAAGAGGAATGCTTGATATTTGTGTGCTAGCAGCAATCAGGAACCATGATTCATATGGATATCAGATTATTAAGGACTTGCAACCTTACGTAAAAATTTCCGAGTCCACTCTTTATCCAATCCTTCGAAGATTGGAAGAAAACTTCTGTCTTACTGTGCAGTCGATAGAATTTAATGGCCGTTTAAGGAAGTACTATCACATAACTGAACAAGGCATTAAACGAATTGACACTTTCCTTGCTGAATGGAAAGAGATTATGCAGATTTATAAATTTATTGAAATGGAGGATAAGAGTAATGACTAAACAAGAATATCTTGATTCCCTTAAGAAAAAACTCGAATCACTTCCGGAAACAGAGATTAGCAAATCGTTGGATTATTACCAGGAGATGATTGAGGATAGAGTAGATGATGGGATGAGCGAGGAAGAAGCAGTAGAAGCTGTGGGTACAATTGATGAGGCGGCAGATCAAATTTTAACAGAAATCCCGCTTCCAAAATTAGTTGCTAATAGAGTGAAACCAAAAAAGAAACATAAAGGCGGAAAACTTGCGTTAATTATTATTTTGTTGATTTTAACTTGCTGGTTTTGGCTTCCAATATCAATAGTGTTCATTGCTGTATTCCTTTGTGTTTATATATGTTTTTGGATAGTGATTATTATGTTGTATGCTGTCGATCTTGCGTTAGCGGTAGGTGGACTAGGAGCAATATTCCTTGGAATTTACTTTATAATAACAGGACATCCTGCAACGGGTGTAGGATTTATTGGAGCAGGATTATTCTTAGTAGGCGCATCAGTAATGTTATTTGTTCCATTTACAAAGCTTGCGAAACTCCTTGTTAAAGCGAGCGGAAAGTTCGTTTTATGGATAAAGAAATTATTAACAAAGAAAAAAGAAAAAACTGAAATTACAGAAAATAAAGATAAGGAGGTTGTCACATATGCAGAAAAAAAATAAATTAAGCGCAAGTAAAAAAGCTGTAATCGTAGGCGCAATAATTGTGGGTGTGGGTCTTCTTATAGGATGTATTGCATTTTTAATGGTTGGATTCAAAGTAGAAAATTTTGCAACTGATTTAGTAAAAACCAATGAACAAATTATTACCAAGGAGTTTACAAATATTAACATTGCTTCAATATCTGCGGATATTTCTGTGTTTCCATCTGAAGATGACAATATAAAGATTGTATATACTGAAGACAAAACACATAAATACAAATTAGAAATAAAAGATGAAACATTGTTTTTGATACCGGAAGAGACAGTAAAAAATTATATTGGTGTGCATATTGGAGAAGATTTTGTAGATTTATATCTTCCTAAAAAGATGTTTGAAAGTTTAGGAGATATAACACTCAAAGCTACAACCGGAGATATTTCATGGGTTAATTGTCCAACTAATGCAAAATCATTAACATTAAAATGTACTACAGGAGATGTGTTTATACATAACATAAGAGTAGATGGAAAAATTAAGTCAAAGACAACAACTGGCGAAGTTCAATTTATTGGAGTCGACGCAAAAAAAATTGATATAGATGTTACAACTGGAAATGTATTCGCATCTTTATTTACGCCAAAAGACTATTACGTAAGCACAGTGACAGGAAATCAAAAAGTTCCTAAAGAAAAAGGAACAGATATATTTAAATGCAAAACAACTACTGGCAACATTACTGTAAAGGTAAATCCAGTATATGATGCATGGGCTGACCCATACGAATATTTCGATGAATTTGAAGAAGCAGATAATGAAAAACTAGATGACTAAGCTTAAATCAATAAAAGTGGATAAAAATAGTATATGCAAAAATCCAATTACTCTTCCAGGAAAGTAGCTCGCATGGAAGAGTAATTTTATCAATGAATTTTCCTAAAATTACTCTTCCACAACTAACCCCTTCATGGAAGAGTAACTTTTTCTAATTTTTTTAAAATATTTACTCTTCCAGATTAATGGTCTTCTTTGGAAGAGTAATTTGACCTTTTTCTTTGATAAAAATTACTCTTCTAGAGTAAGTCTATTTGTAGAAGAGTAAAAAGATAAGGTGGCGCTCGAAAGAACATGTAACTGTTGGTCAAAGTTAGCCACCGTAAGTAGCGAAGCAAGGCGCGAGCTCCTTCTTAAGCTCTAGCGCCGCTAGCTTCGCGAGCCACTACCTTGCCAACCAAGAAATTACAGCCTCTACTACTATGACTCATTGCGTCCGACTTCGTCGACCGCTTCGCCGGTGT
>JAZLLU010000018.1:0-67009 GCA_045598285.1 Lachnospiraceae bacterium
AAACCTAGAAGAGTTTTTTAAAATAGGTTTGCATTTTATTATTGAAACGCGAAGTTGCCGGCGCTAGCGCTGTGTGTGGGCGCGCGCCGGCCTTCGCTATTTACGGTGGCTAATGTTCGTCCGCCAAAACACATTCGTTCGCCTGCCACCTTCACCTACGGACAAAAATTGACTTTTTAAAATAGGTCCGTAGATTTTCATTCGAATTACAGAAAAACATGTAAAAACCTACGGACTAAAATAGACTTTTTAAAATAGGTCCGTAGATTTTCATTCGAATTACAGAAAAGCATGTAAAAACCTACGGACTAAAATAGACTTTTTAAAATAGGTCCGTAGATTTTCATTCGAATTACAGAAAAACATGTAAAAACCTACGGACTAAAATAGATTTTTTAAAATAAGTCCGTAGATGAAGTCGGGTGGCTAGCCAAGTTTTAATGGGGGATGATATTACCCGCCGTAAGTAGCGAAGCAAAGCGCGCACCCTCAATAGCCAAGGCGCCGCAAGCTTCGCGAGCGGAAACAAAAGAGATCGGCAAAGAGCAAGTTGTTGTTATGTTAAAATACTTTGCGTGTAGCAACGAAACTTTTATAATAAGATTATCTTATGAAAGTTACGAAAAAGAAAAAACAAATAAAAAATAATATCTGCAACAAGGAGAAACACACATGAAGTACTACAAGATAGTGACATTAAAAAATGGCATGGAAGTTGTTTTAAGGAATGCAACAATAGAAGATGCGAAAGAGATGCTAGGGATATTTAATAAGACACATGAAGAGACGGATTTTCTTTTAACGTATCCAGAAGAAACTCCTTTTACTGTGGAGGAAGAAGAAAAGTACCTAGATGGACTTGATAAAAGCGAAAGGGCAATTGAAATCGTTACATGTATCGGAGGCAAGATAGTTGGCAGTGCTGGATTTAGCGAGGTCGGAAAATATATAAAGCTAAAGCATAGAGCCGACTTTGGAATCTCAGTGCTTAAAGATTATTGGGGATTAGGAATCGGAACAGAACTTATTAAGGCATGTATCGAAAGCGCTAAGACAGCCGGCTTTGATGTAATGGAGCTTCAAGCGGCAAAAGAAAATAAAGACGCAATAAATCTTTATAAGAAGTTTGGATTTGTGGAATATGGAAGTTATCCAAAAGGCTTTAAGAAAAGAGATGGCAGATATCAGGAATTAACATTTATGTATCTTGATCTTAAATAGCACTTGTAATTAAAATGCGAGGCGAATTATAAAAAAGTAACTTCTGGCTTTTAATAATTGTAATAATTTATATTAAATAAAATTTACTTGGATATATAATTGAGTTATGAAATTTTAGCGAGGTAGTAAGATGGGGTACACACAAAAAATTCTTATTGTTGATTTAACTAAAAATACAGTTGAAGAAAAAATATTAGAAGAAGATTTTTTAAGACTTTATCCGGGCGGCCAAACACTTGGGGCAAAGCTTATGTACGATATGATGCCTAAAGGCACCAGCTGGGATGCGCCTGAAAGCGTAATAGCTTTTATGGCAGGCGTAATGAATGGAACGGGCGCGTTCATGTCGTGCCGCTATACAGTTGTTTCGAAGTCGCCGGTATATAATGGCTACAACGATGCTAATGCTGGTGGCAACTTTGGACCGACACTAAGAAAAGCCGGAGTAATGGGCGTAGTTGTTAAAGGAAAAGCTAGCACGCCGGTTTATATTTATGTGCATGACGGCACGGCAGAGATAAAAAGCGCAGAAAAATATTGGGGCAAGACAACAACGCTGGAGTTTGAAAAGCAAGTAGAAGAAGACCTCAATAATGAATACAAAAAAGAAATCCCATTTAAGATATGCGCAGCGAGCTGCGGAAGAGCTGGCGAAAATAAATCGTTCATGGCAGCAGTTATGAATGATGGCCATAGAGCGGCAGGAAGAGGTGGCTCTGGCGCAGTTATGGGCGCAAAAAATCTTAAAGCTATTGTCGCTAGTGGTAATGCGCAAGTAGAAGTTACAAACAAGGACGAAATCCTTGCGATTAATAAAGAAATTATTGATTGGCAGCAAAACGGCCCGGTTAAGCCAGTGGTCTATGGCTTTTCAAATTGGGGAACAGGCGTTAGCTATGAGTCTGCTGCGATGGTCGGCGATCTCGGAATTAAAAACTGGCACGGCAGCCACAAAGATATCTCTGAACAAGACCTTGCAAATGCTTCGGCAGGCGAGATGGACAAAACGATGAAAAAAAAGAAATTCGCATGCAACGCATGCCCTGTAGGTTGTGGAGCTATCTACGAAATTCATGAAAAAGAATTAGACACTGATGACGCCGGTCGCCCAGAGTATGAAACGGCAGGCTCATTCGGTTCCAATCTTTTATGTGGCGATGCGTACACGGTTAATTATTGCAACCACATGTGCAACGAGTATGGCCTTGACACAATTTCAGCCGGCGGCACAATCGCATGGGCTATGGATTGCTATGAAGCAGGCCTCTTAAAGAAAGAAGACTTAGATGGAATAGAGTTAACTTGGGGCAACGCTGAAGCTATCCAAGCGATTATGAAGAAAATGGCTCTTTGCGAAGGCGTCGGGAAAATATTAGTAAACGGCTCAGTCTTTGCGGCAAACTATTTCGGAGTTGGCCAGGAGCAAAGAAATGATGCAGGAGGTATAGAACTTCCGCAACATGACCCGAGGTATATCCCAGGACTAGCTAGAACATATAAATTTGATCCAGCGCCAGGTAGACACGTTAAAGGTGGCGTTGGCCCAACAATAGGCGATAGGGAAGACGAATACAAATATAATCCGGACGCGTTTAAAGATGACGATGTTTTTGGAACGCAACTTTGCGAGTTCAAGACGATGTGTGGATTTTGTGAATTTTCGGGTTTTGGTTTTAAGCCAGAGATGGTCTTAAATCTCTTTAATATTGCGACGGGTTTTAAATTTGACGAAAAAGATTTTAAGAAAATGGGGCTTCGCTCGTTCATGCTCCGCCAGGGCTTTAATCTTCGTGAAGGACTTAAAAGAAAAGACACTTTTATAGCACCTAGATTCTTAGGCGATCCGGATATGGAAGGTCCATTAAAAGACAAAACTTATGACGTCGAAAAGATGGGTGATAACTTCTATGAAGGAATTGGTTGCAACAAAGAAGGTGTGCCATATAAGGCAACATTAGAAGAAATTGGTGGGCTTGAGTGTTTAATTAATGATACGATTTTTGCATAAAAAATTGTATTAATTTTAGTACAATTTGACATTATTTGTTGTTTGTAAATTGCTTGTTATAAATGTATAATATATGAGTAACATTTTCTAAATATATATTTTGAAAAGGAGAGGTTTATTATGCAAAAGAAATCTATCAGTTTAGGTGGCAGAGGTACTATCCTTATGCTCTACCAATTCTTCGGATTTGGTGTGTATTGTGCCATCAACCAGGTAGGCCAAAATGTTTATCCTAACATTCTCTATTTTGGCAAACTTGATCCAAATTCAGTTGCCCTTTGGTATTTCTTAGGATCTGTTTTGGCAGTTATCATTCAGCTTATCTTTGGTAAGAAGATTGCTAACTCTGGACACCTTAAAGGCACCTCAATTATTTTAATGTCTCTCGCTGGTGCATTTACAATCGGCATGGCTTGCTTCGGAAACAATGAAAAATTGTGGCTTGCATGTTGGTTCATAGGTGTTACACTTTCTATCGTTGGTGCAACATTCATCATCTCAACAATGGTTGGACAATGGTTCCCAACAAGAAAAGGTACTGTAATGGGTATCGCTACATTAGCATTCCCAATCTTTAACGCATTTGCGCTTACAGTATTCCTTGGACTTTACACTAACTTTGATTTATTAGGAAAATTAGGTGTACAAGGCGGAACTCCTGTTCATGAGCTCATCGCTTGGGCTCCATTCTTACTCGTTGACTTAATCGCAATTCTTCTCTGCGTATTCGTATTAAAAGAATTCCCAGAGCAATGTGGTTGCTATCCAGACAATGATAAGAATATGACTCCAGAAGCAGCTCACGCTATGTTAGCAGCTATGGAAGAAGCTAAAAAGAAATCAGTTTGGTCATTTGGCAAAACAGCTAAATCAGGTGGTTTCTGGATTATCGCATTCGTTTGCGGTATCTTACTTATCGGTTCAGTTGGTCCTATGACACAAATCGTTCCACTTCTTGATTCAGTTGCTGGTAAAACTTACATCGATAACGGTTCACCTACACCAACAGGTAATATCGTTCTTTGGGTATTCGCAGCAATTGGTTGTGCAGGTAGCTGGTTAATCGGTATCTTAGATACTAAGGTTGGTACAAAGAAAGCTATGACTCTTTCTGTAGTACTTATGATTATCTCTACAGCAGCTCTTACAGTTGTTGCTCTTGCTAACAAAAACTGTGGACTTGTAAAAATGCCTCAACAAGCAATGATGTGGACTTTCTACGTTGGATTTGGTTGCTTGCAATTGTTCATGGGCGCAGCTTCAAACTTCACAGTTTCAGCCGCAGCTCAGTACTGGAGAAGAGAAGACTTCCCATCAGTATTCGCATTTGTAAATGCTATTGCTAATATCATCAATGCAGCTGGTCCTTACCTCTTAACATCATTAAGAAAAGCAGCAAAGGGTACTGTATTTGGTGATACATATGTACTCGCTTGGGCAGCACTTTGTCTCTTAGCTATCATCTCACTTATCCTTATATGCATATTCAAACCAGCAATGGTTGCAGCTAAGGATGCTAAATACAGAGCTGCAGCGGGTCTTTCAGCTGAAGGTGTTACTAAGTCAGCTGCAGAGCAAATGGGTGAATAATTTAAGATTATTTGACTATTTACTAGCAATTAAAGAGCACTCGAAAGAGTGCTCTTTTTTTACGGTCATGTCTTGCTGCTCCTATAATTTTCAGGCAAAAATTAACTTCTTTGTAACATAAATTTTTCTTTAATTAATATGCCTTGTGTGGTAACATATCACGGTAAATTATAGTGGCATAAAATGCGCAAAAAAAGGTAAAGAAATGAGTTTTATCAAGACTGAGAAAATTTCATATAGCTATCCAGTGCTAGAAGATATTGAAGCGTTTGAAGACGACAAAAAGTCTAAGACTTCCGGAACATGTTCCGACGAAGAAACTAAAGAAGTTAGACTTGCGCTAAATAACGTTAGCATCGATATCGACGAAGGCAAATTTATTTGCATACTCGGGAAAAATGGTTCAGGCAAATCGACTTTTGCTAAGATGCTTAATGCACTTTTAGTTCCGGATGAAGGATGTGTTTGGATTGATGCGAAGGACACGAAAGCAGAAGACCTTATTTGGGAAATTAGAAAAACAGTAGGTATGGTTTTTCAAAATCCAGACAATCAAATCATTGGTTCGGTTGTAGATGAAGAAGTTGCATTCGGCCTTGAAAACTTAGGTGTTCCTTCACC
Source organism: Lachnospiraceae bacterium (assembly GCA_045598285.1). Taxonomy (GTDB): domain Bacteria; phylum Bacillota; class Clostridia; order Lachnospirales; family Lachnospiraceae; genus RGIG5612. The sequence goes on from JAZLLU010000018.1 coordinate 5,441, forward strand.
AGAAATTAAAAGAAGCGTTGATAATGCGCTTAAAGAAGTAAGACTTGTGGGATATGACAAGGTTTCTCCTAATAAACTTTCAGGTGGTCAAAAGCAACGCCTTGCGGTTGCGGGCGTTTTAGCTATGGAGCCTAAGTGCATTGTGCTTGATGAGTCAACAGCTATGCTGGATCCAAAAGGTAGAAAAGAAGTTATGGATACAGTAAAGCGTCTCAACAAAGAAAAAAATATCACAATAATTTCAATCACTCACTATATGGAAGAAGCGGTGGACGCAGACTATATTTTTGTAATGGGTGATGGCGAAGTTAAGATGCAAGGCTCGCCAAAAGAAATTTTTACACGCGAAGAAGAAATTGAAAGCCTAGGTCTTACGCTTCCTCAAATTTGTCAGCTTGCAAAAGCATTAAGAGAAGAAGGACTAGATATACCACGTGGAATAATAACAAGTAAGGAACTAAAAGAAGCAATTGAACATTAAATTAGAAAATGTAAATTACATATATAATCCAGAAACAGTCGAGGCAGTGCCAGCTGTTACAGACGTGAGTCTTGAATTTATGGAAGGCAGCTTTAACGCAATTATTGGTAGCACAGGCTCTGGCAAGTCGACACTTATTCAGCTTTTAAACGGACTTCTTAAACCATCAAGTGGAAGAATCCTCTATGATGGAAAAGAAATTTTCACTTCCGAAAAAGATACAAAAGAAACAAAAAAAGCCCTTAGAGATTTAAGATGCAAAGTTGGAATTGTTTTCCAATATCCGGAATACCAACTTTTTGAAGAGACGTTGCTTAAAGATGTAATGTTTGGTCCAAAAAATAAAGGGCTATCAAACGATGAGGCGAAAGCGGCAGCTATCAAAGCGCTCGCTGATGTAAAAATTCCTGAGAGCAAATTTGAAAAGAGTCCATTCGATCTTTCTGGCGGTGAAAAAAAGAGAGTAGCTATTGCAGGAATTTTAGCAATGGAACCAGAAGTATTAATCTTGGACGAACCTACAGCAGGCCTGGACCCTCTTGGAAAAAAAGAAATTTTAGATTTGGTGAAAGAGTACCAGGAAAAAAATAATGTAACAGTTATTATTGTTTCACATAGCATGGAAGAGGTTGCTCTTTATGCGAAGAGAGTTGTCGCTATGAAACGTGGCAGAATTTTGCTTGATGGAACGACCAAAGAAATTTTTAGACACGAAGAAGAATTAGAAAAAATTGGACTTTCCATTCCGGAAGTTGCTAAGTTTGCAAAAGAACTAGGAATAGAAGATGCTAACACAGTCGAAGACGCTGCTAAAAAAATCGCAGCTAAGTATAAAAGATAAGCGAGTAATTGCATAAAAAAATGCGGGACATGTAAAGAATGTTTAGAGACATAACAATAGGCCAGTACTATCCAATTGAATCAAGACTACAAAAGCTTGACCCAAGAGTAAAACTCTTAGGGGTTGTTATTTACATTGCCGCATTATTTATTATTAATAATATTTTAGGATTTATTTTTCTTACTGGTGTGCTTGTGGCTCTTATCGCACTTAGCGAAGTTCCGCTTAAACATATTTTGAAAGGATTAAGGTTCGTTTGGTTCTTAGTAGCACTTGCAATATTCTTCAATTTGTTTTTCAGCACTGGAGATATTATTTGGAAGTGGTGGATTTTTTCTATGAGCAAAGAAGGAATTCTTCGTGCAGTTTTCTTCGCGCTTAGACTTATTTATGTAATTATTGGAACCGCACTTCTTACTTATTCAACGCTTCCGACAACAATTACGGCAGGCCTAGAAAAAGTTTTTAAGCCACTAAAGGTTATTAAATTTCCGGGGCATGAAATTGCAATGATGATGAGCATCGCGCTTAGATTCATTCCAATTTTAGCAGAAGAAATAAATAAGATAATAAATGCGCAACTCGCGCGTGGTGCAGATTTTGAAACGGGCGGACTCATTAAAAAAGCAAAGGGCATGGTGCCTATTTTGGTCCCACTTTTTGTTAGTGCGTTTAGGCGCGCAACTGACTTAGCGCTTGCTATGGAGGCAAAGTGTTACTCAGGTGGTGAAGGAAGAACAAAACTTTATCCATTACAATATAAAAACAGAGACAAGATAGCCTATATAGTGCTTCTTATCTTCTTGCTTGTAACAATCGCAGTAAGAGTTTTGATGGATACGTTTATAACATGGGGACGCATTTAATGAAGCGAATTGAAATTATTGTAAGTTATGATGGAACGAATTACGTTGGATGGCAGGTGCAAAAAAACGGCATCGCTATTGAGCAAGTAATTAACGAGCACCTAAGACGCCTTTTGAGCGAGGACATAACTATAATTGGCGCGAGCCGCACAGATTCAGGCGTTCATGCTTTGGGCAACGTTGCCGTTTTCGATACAAATACGCAAATTCCACCAGAGAAAATTTGCTATGCATTAAACCAAAGTTTGCCATCAGACATAAAAATCGTTTCATCAAAAGAGGTGGCAAGCGATTTTCACCCAAGACATTGTGACTGCATAAAAACATACGAGTATACAATTCTAAACAGTAAGGTAAACTTGCCGACATATGAAAGGTATACAGATTATGTTTATTATAAACTTAATGTTGCAAAGATGAAAAAAGGCGCCAAGTATTTAGTAGGCGAGCATGATTTTAAGGCGTTTAGTAGCGCGGGTGGGCAGCAGCGCTCGACAATTCGCGAAATTTATTCAATTGATATTTATAGTGAGCCGATTATCGACGTTGAAAACGATGACTTTGCTCCAAGTTTGATAAAGATAAGAATCTCCGGAAACGGATTTTTATATAACATGGTACGCATAATTGCAGGCACTTTGGAAAAGGTTGGCATGGGTGTATATGAGCCGGAACATGTAAAGGAAATCCTTGAAAGCCTAGACAGAAGAGCTTCTGCTCCCAAGGCATCCGCAGCTGGCTTAAGCCTTATAAATATTGATTATTCATAGCATTTATGGTACAATTTGCAATTACGTGAGACCTTGAAGGAGGATTTGAAAAATGAATGTACAAGTAGAAAAAATGGAAGGCAATTTAGCTAAAATCACAGTTACTCTCGATGCCAAAAAGACTGAAGAAGGTATCGAAAAAGCCTACCAAAAAATTAAAAACCAAGTATCTTTACCAGGATTCAGAAAAGGTAAAGTTCCTAAGGTTATGATTGAGAAGCAGTACGGCGTTGAAGTATTTTATGAGGACGCTGCTGATTTTCTTATGAATGAGTCTTATCCAGAAGCTTATGATGAGGCAAAGAAGGAAATTGAGGTTGTTTCTCAACCTAAGATTACTGATGTAAAAATCGAAAAAGGTCAGCCTTTTGTTTATGTTGCTGAAGTTGCAACAAAACCAGAAGTTAAGCTTGGAAATTACAAGGGCGTTGAGTATACAAAGGCCAAAATCGTTGTAACAGACGAAGAAGTTAATGCTGAAGTTGAAAGAACTAGAGAACTTAATAGTCGCCAGGTTCCTGTTGAGGATCGTCCTGCTAAGGAAGGCGATATTGTTGATATTGATTTTGATGGCAGCGTTGATGGCACACCTTTTGATGGTGGAAAAGCTACAGGATACACTTTAGTACTTGGTTCACATTCATTTATAGATACATTCGAAGAACAAATTGCTGGACATAATGTTGGCGATGAGTTTGACGTAAACGTTACTTTCCCAGAAGACTACCAGGCAGCAGACCTTTCTGGCAAGGCAGCAGTTTTCAAATGCAAACTTAATGGCATCAAATTTAAAGAACTTCCAGAATTAGACGATGAGTTCGCTTCAGAAGTTTCTGACTTTGAGACATTAGAAGAATATAAAGCTGATCTTAAGAAGAACATGGAAGCTAATAAAGAAGAAAGCGCAAAAGCTGATGCACAAAAAGAAATTCTTAAGAAAGTTGTTGAAGATTCTGAAATGGAAATTCCTGAGCTTATGCTTGATGCACAGGCTAACCAAGCAGCTCAAGACTTCGCAATGAGAATGCAAAGCCAAGGAATTGCTATTGAGCAATATCTCCAACTAGTTGGCCAAACACCTGAGACATTTATGCAAGAAATTCGTCCACATGCTTTGCAACAAACTAAAGAAAGATTAGTTCTTGAAGCTATCGCAGAAGCTGAAAACATTCAGCCTACAGATGAAGACATTGAGACAGAACTTAAGAAGATGGCTGATATGTACGGCATTGAAGTTGAAAAAGCTAAAGAGATTATGGGCGATGAAGAAAAAGATCAGATGAAGAAAGATCTCGCTACAGCTAAGGCAGCTGACTTCCTTTACGAAAATGGTAAAGCAGTAAAAAAAATAGAAGAACCTAAGAAGGAAGAAAAGAAAGAAGAGCCTAAGGCCGAAGAAAAAGCTTAAATAAAAAAGTCAGGGGCCAAAAATGGCCCCTTTGATTTCTTATAATGTTTTTATCTGATAATAAAAAAGGGATTACAAAACATTTTATTAGGAGGTTATTATGAGTTTAGTACCAACAGTTATTGAAGACACTAGTAGAGGCGAGCGTGCCTATGACATTTATTCAAGATTATTAAAAGAAAGAATCGTTTTTCTCGGAGAAGAAGTTAACGATGTTACAGCGAGCCTCGTTGTTGCTCAGATGCTTTTCCTTGAGAGCGAAGATCCTAACAAGGACATTCATTTTTATATCAACAGCCCTGGCGGCAGCGTAACAGCTGGCATGGCAATCTATGACACAATGCAATATGTAAAGTGTGATGTTAGCACTACATGTATCGGCATGGCAGCTAGTATGGGCGCTTTCTTACTCGCAGGTGGCGCTAAGGGAAAAAGATTTGCTCTTCCTAACGCAGAAGTTATGATTCACCAACCATCAGGAGGAACTCAAGGTCAGGCTTCAGATATCAAAATCACAGCTGACCATATTTTAAGAACTCGCGATAAGTTAAATAAACTTTTAGCTGAAAACACAGGCAAATCTTTAGAGACTATCGAAGCTGATACAGAGCGTGACAATTGGCTTGGCGCTGAGGAGGCATGCGAGTATGGCTTGATTGATGCAGTTATTAAAAATCACGACGAAAAATAATAGTTAAATTTTAAGGCAAGACTAAAATTATAAAGTGGCGAAACATGTCACGAAAAAAATGGAGTTTTAATGGCAAATAAAAATAGTATTGATGAAATACCAAAATGTTCTTTTTGTGGACGCAGAGCAGATATTCTAGGCGAGCAATTGATTGCTGGTCCTAATGGCGTTTATATTTGTTCTGAGTGTGCTTTTTCATGCGCCGAACTTTTTCAAATGGAACTAGGAATTAATCCAACAGTAAAAAAAGCTTCTAAAGCTAAAGAAAACAAAAATAAGTTGGACATCAAGCTTCATAAACCAAAAGAGATTAAGGCTTTCTTAGATGAATATGTTATCGGCCAGGACGAAGCTAAAAAAGTTTTAGCAGTTCAGGTTTATAATCATTACAAGAGAGTTTTATCTGATGAAAAAGTTGACGTTGAGCTTCAAAAAAGTAACGTTTTAATGCTTGGGCCTACTGGTTCAGGAAAAACTTTCTTGGCGCAAACTTTGGCAAAAATTATAAACGTTCCTATCGCTATTGCTGATGCCACAACTTTAACTGAGGCGGGATATGTAGGAGAGGATGTTGAAAACATTTTGCTTAAACTTATCCAGGCGGCTGACTACGATATTGAAAAGGCTGAGCACGGGATTGTTTATATAGACGAGATCGATAAGATTACAAAGAAGAGCGAGAACGTTTCGATTACTCGTGACGTTTCTGGCGAGGGCGTGCAGCAAGCACTTCTTAAAATTTTAGAGGGCACGGATGCATCAGTTCCTCCTCAAGGCGGAAGAAAACATCCGGGTCAGGAGATGCTCCATATCAACACTTCAAATATTTTGTTTATTTGCGGTGGCGCTTTTGCTGGGCTTGAGAAAATTATAGAGACTCGTATTGATAAGAAAAGCATGGGCTTCGGCGCAGAAATTAAATCTGACGATGCAAAGGAAATCGACAACTTGTTTGCTCAGGTTATGCCTCAGGATTTAATTAAATACGGAATCATTCCTGAGTTTGTAGGCCGCGTGCCAGTTGTTGTTTCGCTTAATTCTTTGACAGAAGAAGATTTAATCAAGATCTTGAAGGAGCCGAAGAATGCGTTAATTAAACAGTACCAAGCTTTGTTTAAGTTTGATAATGTTGATTTAACTTTTAGAGCAGACGCAATAAAGCTGATTGCGAAGAAGGCATCAGAGCGCAAGATAGGCGCACGTGGTCTTCGCAGCATTATGGAAGATATAATGATGGATATCATGTACGAGATACCATCAGATGAAGAAATAAAGAAGTTTGTCGTAACAGCAGATATGGTAAATGAAAAGATAGCATAGGCGAGCTATAAGAGGTAGAATTATGAAACTAATAATATTGGGTGGATTTTTAGGATCAGGAAAAACAAGTGTACTTATTCCATTAGCAAAGGAAATAGTTGCTAATACTGAACTTAAAGAAAACAGCAAAGCAAAGGTTGTAATTATTGAAAACGAAATCGGCCAAGTTGGTGTCGATACAGCTTTCACAGAGGGCAGCGGTCTTCTTACAACTGAACTTTTTAATGGATGTGTTTGCTGCACAATCGCAACAAGCCTTATGGATGCGCTTTGCCAATTAGAAGAAGAAATCAAGCCGGAGTATGTAATCTTAGAGACTACTGGTCTTGCTCGTCCTTATGACGTTGCCCAAACTCTTTGGGATGCATACGACGAAGACATGAACATCACACTTATCACAGTTGTTGATTGCAAACGTTGGCCAAAGATTCAAAAGATTGCCGGCACATTAACAGTAGAGCAAATTGAACATGCTAACTATGTTTTGATAAATAAGATTGATACTGCGACAGAAGAAGAAATTGCCGAAGTTGAGGCAAGCGTGAAAGCGCAGTGCGAAGGTAAAATCTATAAGACTTCTAAGAAGTCTGATGAAGAAGGCTTAGATAAACTTTGCAAAGAAATTGTTAGCGAGATTGAGAGCTGGGAGTAAACCGTGGGGTTACCCGATTTGAAGATTAGTTAAAAGTTGAAAACTGAAGATTCAGTTGAGATAAAGAGGTAAGAAAATGAGTGAAGAATTAAAAGAGTTAGAGCACGAGCATCATCACCACGATGACGAGTGTCATCATGAGCATCATCACGAGCATGATGAGCATTGCGATTGCGGATGTCATGACCACGACCATGAACATGAACATCATCATGACCACCATCACCATCACGACCACGGTGAAGATTGTGACTGCGGATGCCATGACCACGAGCATCACCATCATGACCACGGCCATCAATACAATGTAGCTGGCTACAAAGTTTTAGAAACTCATTCTCACGAAGGCGCAACAGTTTGCTCTTTTGAAATGGACTTAAATAAATGTCCAACTGAGACAAAGAAAAAGATGCAAGAAAACATAGAAGCTCTCGAAACATGGCTTAAAGAAAACGACGCCCTTATCGGCCACCTCAAAGGTTATGTAAAAGAGGCTGGTCCAACCACAACATTCTCAACAACCGGCAACGGCCTCGACGTTGAAAACCACGAGCAAGGCGGCTTAAGCGTTGGCTTTGCCAGCATCGTCTTCGGCCCGGGGGAAGAAGAACTCAAAGATAAAGTGGTTGAAATTTTCAATAACTTGAAGTAGTAAGTGATTTTAAAAAAACAGAACGGCAGGATTCCCTGCCGTTTTTTTGTTGAAGAATTTATGGAAAAAGCTTTGCAAAATAATAAGATTTTATTCATAAATCATTATCTATTTCATAATCATTAAGTTCCGGAAAATCTAAAAATTCACTTAAAGTCATGTTGAAAGTTATCGCAATTTTATGAAGCGTATAAATTTTAGGATTTTGGCTTGCGCCATGAATAATATTGTCTATAGTAGACTGCTTTAATCCGCTTAAAGTCGCGAGCTTATTAATTGTAATCCCCTTTTTCTTGCATAAGTCTTTAATTCTTAAAGAAATAATTTCTGAATAGAGCATAAAAACACCTTCACTATAATGATTACCCTTGTAAAGTTAACACTACAATAACATTAGACTAGAAGGAAATTACCTATGCATAGTTGACATATATAAAAAAATAATTTAATGTGTATTTACCTATAAATAGGTAAAATTAGAAAAAGAAGTTCACAAATAAAAACAAATAAAAAACATATAAACAATTTGGTTTTAGCAATGCGACAATATAGAAACGAATGGAAATATATTATTACTAATACATATCTTGCAAAAATAAAAGCAAGATTGGAGGCGATATTAGAAAATGATTTAAACGCTTCCCGGGATGGGCAATACGAAATCCATAGTTTGTATTTTGATGATGTTTATAATTCTTGCATGAGAGATAATGACCAGGGTGTTCATAAGAGATTTAAGTATAGAATTCGATATTATAATGACAATACTGATTTTATAAAACTTGAACGCAAAGAAAAATGGTTAGAGAGATGCTATAAAGAAAATTGCATAATTAGTATCGAACAATTTCAAAAAATTATAAACGGAGATATAAGCGAAGTATTATGGGAAACAGACGATAGATTATTAAAACAATTCTGTCTAGATTGTTTATCAAAAGGATTTAGACCTAAAACAATAGTTGATTATGAGAGAATTCCTTTTGTTGAACCCATATCTAATGTAAGAATAACATTGGATATGAATATTTCATCTTCTAATGAATATGAAGAATTTTTAACAGGAAATTACATTAAGCTGCCCACACAAGAAAAGAATAAACATGTATTAGAAGTAAAGTTCGATTATATTTTACCAAGTCATATTAGGCATTTGATTACAGATAAAGAACTTATTAGGACAGCATTTTCAAAATATTATTTAGGTAGAAACGCATTACAGAAGAAAGGATAAAAATGGAACAAATAATAAGTGTTTTTCAAAATTTATTTACTTCAGTTGAAGATTCGCAACTTTACACGACAGTTATTGTAACAGTTTTGCTTGCAGTATTGATTCTTAGCGCATATGAGTTTGTTGTATATAGATTTGTATCTCATAGAGCTTTTTATAATAAGTCTTTTAATATATGTATTGCAGTTATTCCGTTTTTCATATCGATGATTATTTTAACATTGCAATCTAATTTAGTTATCACGTTAGGAACAATTGGAGCACTTGCGATTATAAGGTTTAGAACTGCAGTGAAAGATCCTATAGATATGTTATATATTTTATGGGCTGTATTTATTGGCATAACATGTGGATGCCAATTATATGAGGTTGCAGTTATTACATCAGTATTAGTAACGATAATATTGATAGTATTTGAAAATGTTAATTTAGGAGGAAGTATACCAATTGTTCTTGTGTTTCATTGTTATGAACAAGATGAAAATCAAATACTTGATACAATAAAATCCTCGACAAAAAAATATAAAATCAAAAGTAGAAATTATACATCTAAAGGGATGGACTATGTGATTGAGTTATCAACAAAAAAACCAGCAGAACTTACGGAAAAACTCAGAAATACTCCAATAGAAAAATTCTCAATAATTGAATATGATTGTGATGATATTGTTTAGGGGATAATATCATGCGTAAAAAAGGCGGCATAATTATTTTAATATTTTCTGTATTAGTATTAATATGCCTTCTTTTTGTGCATCCAAGAATAATAAAACAAAATAAAACACTTAATGAGTGCATTGTTGATTTAAAAGAATACGAAAATATAAAAAGTGGTAGAAAAGAAACAAAAAAATATAATCCAATTATAGAATTTGACGAACAATCGTTGCTTAGAGATTCAGATGCAAATACTTATTATTATTCGTTGGTTGAAGAAAGCAGTTCCGCTAAAAATCCTAGAATAAATATTGAGACGACAACATGGAAAAAATTAAAAATTGCCTTCTGCAATAATAAAATCACTAATAATTTAATAGAAAGTAATACACATATTAGGTTTATTGTTTATTCTGAAAAGTATTATCAAGAATTTTATTTGGCATGCACAACGTTGCCGATAATGAGTATTAATTGTAAAGACGATATTGGAGATTCCGATACACAAATGAAGATGTCTTTATTTGATAATCGAGAAGGAAGCATAAAAAGAGTCACAAAATCAGATGGAAGAATTAGAGTCAGAGGAGCATCAACAAGAAGTTATCAAAAAAAATCTTTCAGGATTAATATAGAAATACAATCATTGGGAAATAATACAAGAAAAAACAGCGTATCGCTTTTGGGATTGAAAAATAATTGCGATTGGATATTGTATGCGGGATATAACGACCAAGAAAAAGTTAGAAATGTTTTTTCTCAAAATTTATGGAAATATAGTTGCGCTAAAGATAACGAATTAAATATAGACGCAGGAATCGAATATAAATTTTTAGAACTTTTTATTGATGGTAAATACTGGGGTATTTATGCATTGGGATATCCGCTAAATGAAATGCAACTTAATATGAACGGAAACATTGAAAAAGAGGCTCTTTATAAGAAAATATCATGGGCAAACGAAAATATTGTTAGTAATGACAATATTTTGAATGGAAATAATTATGAAATACAGCATAAAGAGAACGACAAAAAGTGGGAGTTACTTATAGAATTTTATAATTACTTAAACAAAATTAAACATAATACAGAACAATTAAAAACAGTAAATTTGAATAATGCAATAAATACATATTTGTTTTTTGATTTAATTCAAGGCCGTGATAATGTAAGTGGGGCCAATACTAAAAATTTATTTTTAGCTATTTTTAAAAAAGATGATGCACTCAGTACAATATATATTCCTTGGGACATGGATATATCATGGGGAAATATCTGGAGCGAGAGCGAAAAAAACCATACAATTCCATATGCTGAAACAGAAAATTATAATCGAATAATGGAAAGCGGAATTCTTAATCAATTAATAGTTAACGGTGATATTGAAACAAAGAAACTAATAATACAAAAATACTGGGAATTAAGAAATGACGAATGGTCTGAAGAAAAAATTGATGAACTTATAACTGAGTACGAAACTGATATATATGGTTCAGGCGCTTATTTAAGAGAAATGATTAAATGGCCAGATGGAACATACCAAAATCCAAACTTAAAACTTTCTGTATTTAGACAATATGTTCATAATAGGCTAAATGAAATGGATTTATATATTGAAAGACTTCACAATAATATTGATAAATCAATTTATATTTGGAGAGCGCAACAATATAAAGATTTTTTAAATTCAGATTTTAATATAAAAATATATGATAAAACAGTCCTGGAAGATCAAAATTATGTAGATTTATTTGAATATATCGGAATTGATATGACAAAAATAGATGATAACGTGAACATTATAGAAGGTAATAAAAAAGATGGATATAAATACTCATTTGGGATATTAGATGAAGCAAATGATGAACTAAAAATTAAAATGGTTTTTTCTAACAACGGAAAAGAGCAACAATTTGGTTTCGAAAAAGATTTTACAATTACAATAAATTAATCCACATACAAAATACCAAAAAAGCTTTTAATAAAACTAAAACAAATCCGAATGCGTTCCGGTTCTAAATAAGAATAACAATAAGTCATCTTCATTAACACGATAAACAAGAAGCCAATCAGGCTGAATATGACATTCCCTAAAATCAGAGTATTTACCCGACAAGGCGTGGTCTTTATATTTTTCAGGCAAGGCCTTTCTATTTGCTATCATGTCAACGACCTTTTTTAGCAAATTAATATTAAACCCACGCTTCTTAGCGAGCTTTATATCCTTTTTCATTTGATTTGATAATACAATATTGAGCATTAAAATATCTCCTCTAAAGCCTCATCGAAAGAAGAATATCTTTTATATTTTGAAGGATTTCCTTTCATATCTTCGTATTCATTTAAGGCACTGATAGTAGTAGAATTTGGAACTTCCATAGAAATAGTAAAAGGAATTCTTTGTTCTCTTACTGCTTGTTTTATGAATATAGTAACAGCAGTTGTTAAATCCATTCCAAGATTAGAAAATAATAATTGTCCAGCTTTCTTTAAATCTGGATCCAATGTGATATTTGTACTTACTTTAGCCATTTTTATACCCTCCGTTTCGTAGACACATATAAATATAACATAATACATGCGTAATATCAACATAAAAGGTATATAATACGCACGTTATCAATTTGTTTAAACTAGTTCAACTAGTCTCCATATCAGATTGTTTTTGTGATATACTAAAAATAATCTTGAAGGGAGAATGCCAATGACAGATTATGAAAAAGCGGTTGCGCTTTGGCAACGAAAAAAAATCAAGACTGATGCGGAATTAGCTGAAGCCCTTAATGGACACAGCATAGCGTTTGCGTACAACTCAGGTAAAATAGAAAATGAGCATGTAACCTACAATGATACAAGAGAAATTTTTGAGCATGATGGTGTTACATCTTATACTGGTGATTTACGCACATTATTTGAAATACGCAATTCAAAAGAAGCGAACGAGTTTTTGCTTACGTCTTTTAATGATAAAAAGTCTCTAGATGAAGAACTGATAAAAGAATTTCATAAACTACTTACTCAAAAAACTTATGACTCAAGGCGTTGGCAACTTGGGGAACGTCCTGGAGAATATAAGCTTCATGACTATGTAACTGGAAAGAATGAAATTGGAGCAGCACCCGGGGAGGTTTCTAATGAAATGAGAGAACTTTTATCAGAACTTTTAGAAATATCAGATGATAAAGCTTTAACTGCTGCTGCGTATTATCATGTTAAGTTTGAAAATATTCACCCTTTTGCGGATGGAAATGGAAGAGTGGGGCGGCTAACAATGAATTATTTTTTAATCATGCATAACCACCCACCAATTATTATTCATGAAGAAGATAAAAAGGCATATTATGCAGCGTTAGAAGCATGGGATGAACAGCAAGAACTAAATCCTATGGAAGACTTCCTTAAAGAACAAACAGTAAAGACATGGAAAAAACAAATTGATCGTGAAGATTAAGCGCTTTTCTTTACAACGAATACTTCACGTTGTTCTTCTTAATAAAGTCAAAAACTTTCTTTGCCGCGGTGTTTGGATTTGATTTGTTGGCTGCACACATAGTTCGGAAATTAAATTTATATTCGTCAGGAAGATCGTAGTAAACAAATGTGCTACTCTCCATATCATTAAATGCGCGTGGGAAGACAGCAAATTCCTTGCCGCTTTCTAGCCCCATCATCAGTGTGTCGAAGTTCGGCGTCATATTTCGTTTCTTAGTTTTTACTTTTTGATAGAAGCTGTTGAACTCGTATGGACCATGCTTCACCATCAAAAGCATATCAGCTTCGGCCATATCATCTGCGCTGATTTTTTTCTTTCCTTCTTTCACCCATTTGTGTTTTTGAGAAACTACTATCTGTGCGGGCATCGTCGCAAAATTTATTCTTTCACATCCGAGCCAGTCCTCGAAGTCATGTGCATTTGTAAGCACTATATCGATAAGCCCATTTTTCAAATCATCTCTAAGTCCATCCATGTTGTTGGTTGTGATTTCAAAATCAATGTCAGGAAACTCAGAAATTAAATCGTTTATTATCGGGTTGAGCAAATTCACTTTAGGTAGAGCAGCGAAGAATCCAATCTTTACTTTGTTCTTTTTGTTTTCAATTGCGTTTAAGACTCGCATAATTGTGTTGTCATAGTTTGCCTTTAGGTTTGCAAACTGTGCTTTACACATCTGGCCATCATCGGTTAGCGAAACGCTTCTTGTTGTACGATTAAAAAGCTTAGTTCCTAATTCGTCTTCTAAAATATTTATTTGTTTAGTAAGTGCTTGCGAAGAAATGCAAAGTTCCTTTGCAGCCTTTGAGTAATTTAATTTATCTGCAAGTACTAAAAAATATTCGATTCTCCTAAACTCCATATTTTTTCTCCTTGGTTTGCTCTATGTTCCGCGCTCCCGCAGGACATCTCCCATACTTCGCAGGTGCCCCCCCGAAAAGGGTCCCCCCTGCTCGTATGGTGCCCTCCTGCTCGCGCTCGGAGTTCATTGCCTTACGGAACATGAACACACACTTTTTTATAATTATAAACTTCAGGTTACTAATTGGCAAATTTTATTGAATTCTTGTCAGGGCGGAATTTGATTATAATTAAGTCATAGAATATAAGGAGGGGTATTATGCAAACTAATAAAGAAGCGATGCTTGCGCTTATGCGTGGCGAAAAATACGATTTCATTCCCGAGTATTATTCGGTAGTGAAGAGCCTTGTCTTTCCTGGAGAGAGATGGATTGATATGGAGAACTTCGACCCTTATGGAACAGGCCCGGATGCATGGGGTGTACTTTGGACGAATAGAGGACCGAACCCAATGGTCGATGGCAACATGGTTGCAAAAGATTTTAGAATGTTCACAGAGATGAGCGATTGGAAAGAGAAAGTTCATTTTCCACCAATCGACTTTATGCCAGTTGGCGACATCCTTAACGGCATGAAGATGGGCATGGGTTACAACGAGGACGAAAACGTGCTTAGCGTACTTATGCTTTCTGGTGCGTTTGAGAGAATGAACGAGATGATTGGTATGGAAAATGCGCTTACTGCATTTTATGAGTATCCAGACGAGGTTCATGAGTTCTTCGATAAGATGTGTGAGTACAAACTTCACTGCATTGACCTTGCTTACGAGGCTGTGCACCCTGAAGTAATTTATATGCATGATGACTGGGGCCAAAACTCTAACATGTTTTTCTCACCTGAAATCTGGAGAGAGTTCATTAAACCACTCGAAATTAAATACACTAACCATATTCACGAGCTCGGCATGATTTACCATCACCACTCATGTGGCTATATTATGCAAATCATTCCTGATCTTGTTGAAATCGGTGTTGATGTTATTGACCCTATGATGGTTGAAAATGATGTCCTTGGTGTAATTAAAGAGTACGGGGATAAGATTACTTTCGCTGGTGGAATCAATAATAGAATTATTGACGATCCTGACAACACTTCTGAAGACAGACTCGCAGAAGTTCAAAGGGCTTTCGCCGAGTATGCGCCTTTAGGTAAGAGATGGTTCCCGTACTATATTCCAGCTGTAACTCCTCGTTTCGAAGAGTACATAGGAAACGTTTGGAAAACTTCTGGCACCGGCCAAGAAACTGGTGACTGGAACCTTTGGAAAAATTTGTAGAGTAGAGAATTTATAATAGAACTATAAGGCTAGAAGATTTGCTTCTTGCGATTTATAACAAGACTGGGCTGTTGCTTTTGTAATGGCCCAGTTTTTTATTAATAAAAAGAAGTCTATTTTTAGAAAATTCATTATGCGCGCAGAGCCGCACAACTTTTTTCAGAGCATTTATTTAGTGCGCAGAGCCGCACAACTTTTTTCAGAGCGTATTAGCGATTGAAAAAAGTTCGTGAGGGATGCGAGCATATAAAAAGTTCGTGCGAGATGCGAGCTAAGCAGAACATTATAGTAAATATTCTTCAATATACTTATCTACGGTTTTGACACTAAGTGGCATAGTTTTCGTCTCATGAAATGCAATTAAGTCTCTGCCTAACAATATGTCATTCCTTTCATATACATCTAATTTCCAAAGAGTGTCTTGCGTATATCCATCATCGTCAAGCAATCCAAAGTGTTCGATAATATAAATCTTCCCCGTTCGCTTGTTCATAGCATGAAAGTCTGAATAAATAACAACTTTTCGATTGCCGAAGCTATAGGTTTCAGGCATCTCATAGTGGTAAGCAATGCCGTATCGGGCGAGCTCATCCGCAATCAAGATTTCTGACTTTGACCTAACGCGCTCGCCCTTACTTGTGTAATATTCAGACATATCATCTGGATTAAAAGGGCGCCCTTCGTATTGAATCGCTTCGAAAATTTCCTGTCGTTGTGACAACGTCTTCGCTACCGGCCCAATAAGAGCTTTTCTAGCATCAGATAAGTTATCATACAGGGAATCTAATCCATTGTATTGATAATCATCAATAAGCATATCTAAATAACGCAATTTATTTTTTGAGTAGTTTATTAAATCAAGACAATAATCACGAGTGATAATTTTTTTAGCAATACTTAGTTGATCTTTATTTAGATATTTATATTTCTTTTCACCATCTTTCCGCCAATAGTATTGATTTGATTTGTATGATGTAGAAGTTCGCAACTTCCCAGAGGCATCTTTAGGTAAAATGCGAGTAGCTTTATTAAGTATTTTAAGAGTGCGCTCTCTATCGGTGAGTAAGAAGTTTAATATATTCATGTTACACCTCCTGAAATTTTGATTTTGAAATATTATCTACGGACTAAAATGAGCTTTATAAAATAGGTCCGTAGAAAATTGAAGAAGAAACAAGAAAGATCTTTGAAATCTACGGACTAAAATGAGCTTTATAAAATAGGTCCGTAGATTTATAGAGTTTTGAAACGCGAAAGGCGGCGCCAGCGCTAAGGATGGGCGCGCGCTCGCCTTTGCTATTTACGGTGGCGGATTTTCGTTCGCCAGTACATGTTCTTTCGAGGGCCACCTTAGGTTTGTGTGAATAAAGGTAGTAATTAGATAGTGACTAAAAGAAATTCTTTTGAGGGCCACCTTAGGTTTTTGACCAAGAAATAAGAAATTGATACATATAGCAAAACTTGCAAAAGATTCTGGAAAGCGAGGGGCACCTTAGGTTTTTGGCCACGAAGCAAAAAACTGATACACATAGAGAAATTTGTAAAAGATTTTTGGCAGCGAGGGGCACCTTTGGTTTGCGATGGTGAAGGACAAGATTAAAAAGTGGAGAGTGACTCTTAGAAATAAGTGCACGTCGCAATGAGAAAGTTATTACGTGAGGCGGCGAAGTTTTTTGTCAAAGGTAAAAACTTTGTCGCTGTTATTGTTGTGGCGTGCGAGTAAAAGAGCGTTAGTGTAGCCAAGATTTTTGCTGGCATAGAGTGAAAGTGCATCAAGAATCGTAGATTTGTCATCAATATATATTTCATCAAGGAAACCACTCAAGGTTTCTTTGATAGTGTTTTTATCAACTTCATATACTTTTTCAAGAGTTGTTACAACTTCGGCGATAACTTCACCAATGGTGAAAGCACCGGAAGAAAGAACATCCTTAGCGGCATTGCTTTGATCTTCAATGTCGTCGAGCAAATATCTTAAAATTACATCTGAGCCAATAAGTTTTTCCATAGCATCTCCTTTAAAAGAGGATTGTTGTATTCTTCTCCATTGTAGTGAGTAGCGTTGCACGGGATAGAGATATAAATATGTAGACTATTCCGCGTTGTAGTGAGCAGCGTTGCACGGGATAGAGATATAAATATGTAGACTGTTCCGCGTTGTAGTGAGTAGCATCATCACGAGGTAGAAATATAAGTATAAATATGCTGGCTATTCCAAGCTGCGTCGCAAAGCATCTGCATAGAGGGCTAAGTGCCCGTGCATGCGTTGTTTAACAGCGGTACTTTGACGAGGTCTAAATGGGTAACCATTTTCTTGGATACTTTGTGCTGCAAAGACGCGAACTGCTTCGGATAGAGAAGTACCAAGGTTTTTGTAGATATGCTCTGCAGCTTCTTTAGTTTGTGCGTCCATACGGACTTGTAAGATAGCTTCTTTTGCCATAATTATTCCCCTAATAAGCAAGTAATAATGTAATACAATCGTAATATATATTAATACAAATGTCAACCAAGGCCGAAAAAACCTTGAAAATAAAGGAAAGTTTTTATTGACATGTCAGAAATTAGTAGTTATACTATATGCTGATTTAATGTGGAAAAGTTCGCGAAAGCATCAAGAAAAAAGAGCAAAAAAAGTGTGAATTTTTTCTAAAAAATCGCAAAAAAACCTTGAAAAATAAATAAATTTTGAGAAATTTTCAAAAAATAAAAATTTAACAAAGTTCTAAAAAATTTTTTAGTGAAGATAGTTTCAAAAGTGAATCAAAAATGAAAAGATTTAAGGAAACTACAAATTAATAAATATTTAAGAAAAAAATTCAAGGTTAAACAAAAAGCAAAAAAGTAGTACTTAAAAATATAAACAAAGGAGTGATTGTTTTAATGGAGAAGAATCGAATTCGTCCCGTAAAGTATGGCAAGGGAACTAGAATGAGTTATTCAAAGCAAAACGAAGTTCTAGAAATGCCAAACCTGATCGAAATTCAAAAAGCTTCTTATCAGTGGTTTATTACTGATGGACTCAAAGAAATCTTCAACGATATCTCACCAATCGAAGACTTTAACCAAAGTCTTAGTTTAGAGTTTGTTGATTTCCAGATTGCTTATGATGATATCAAATATACCATTGAAGAATGCAAGGAGAGAGATGCTACGTATTCCGCACCACTCAAAGTTAGAGTGCGCCTTAGCAATAAGGAAACTGGCGAAATAAGCGAGCATGAAATCTTCATGGGTGATATGCCTTTGATGACAAAGACAGGTACATTTGTTATCAACGGTGCTGAAAGAGTTATTGTATCACAGCTCGTTCGTTCACCTGGTATCTATTTCACACTTAGCCACGACAAGTTAGGAAAAGAACTTTATGCATGTAACGTAATCCCTAACAGAGGCGCATGGTTTGAGTATGAGACAGATTCAAACGATGTTTACTACGTTCATGCTGACAAAGCAAGAAAGGTTCCTGTAACAGTTCTTATCAGAGCACTTGGCGTAGGAAGCAATGAAGAAATCATCGAAATGTTTGGTGAGGAGCCAAAGATTTTAGCATGTTTCGAAAAAGATGATTCTACAAATTATAAAGAAGGTATCTTAGAACTTTATAAGAAACTTCGTCCAGGCGAGCCTCTTCAAGTTGAGAACGCAGAGAACTTAATCACATCAATGTTCTTTGATGCAAAACGTTATGACCTTGCAAAAGTTGGCCGTTACAAATTCAATAAGAAGTTAGCTTATAAGAACAGATTAGTAGGAGCAACATTAGCTGAAGATGTTATTCATCGTGGCACAGGCGAAATTATCGCTAAGGCCGGAAAAGTTGTTGATGAAGAACTCGCTGAGAAAATTCAGAATGGTGCAGTTCCAACAGTTTTAGTTCAAGGCGAAGACAGAGCAATAAAAGTTCTTTCAAATATGGTTGTTGATATCCAAGAGTATGTCAACTTAACTGAAAAAGAAATGAAAGAGTTCGGCATCACTGAAAGAGTTTACTATCCAGTACTTGAGCAATTGATGCAGGAAAATTCTAAGAAAGCTGACCTTAAGGAAGCAATCAGAAAGAATATCCAGGAACTTATTCCTAAGCATATTACAAAAGAAGATATCTTTGCATGTATCAGCTATGGCCTCAACTTAGACTCAGGCCTTGGTAACTTCGACGATATCGACCATTTAGGAAACAGACGTATTAGAAGCGTTGGTGAACTTCTTCAAAACCAATATAGAGTTGGTTTAAGCCGTATGGAAAGAGTAGTTCATGAAAGAATGCAAACACAGGATATCGATACGATCACTCCACAATCACTTATCAATATTAAACCTGTAACTGCAGCAGTTCGTGAGTTCTTTGGTTCATCACAACTTTCACAGTTCATGGATCAATGTAATCCACTTTCTGAACTTACACATAAGAGACGTCTTAGTGCATTAGGACCAGGTGGTCTTTCAAGAGATAGAGCAGGATTCGAAGTCCGTGACGTTCACTACACACATTATGGAAGAATGTGCCCAATCGAGACACCTGAAGGTCCTAATATCGGACTTATCAACTCACTTGCTAGTTACGCAAGAGTAAACAAATATGGTTTCATCGAGTCTCCATACAGAGTAATCGATAAAACTAATAAGAAGAATCCTGTTGTTACAGACGAAGTAGTTTATTTAACAGCAGACGAAGAAGATAAATACAAAGTAGCTCAAGCTAACGCACAGTTAGACGACAAAGGCCACTTCGTAAAGAACGCTGTAGCAGGTCGTTATAAAGACGAGACAAGTGAATACGACAAGACAGAGGTTGACCTTATGGACGTATCTCCTAAGATGGTATTCTCAGCTGCTACATCAATGATTCCTTTCTTAGAGAATGACGATGCTAACCGTGCCCTTATGGGTTCTAACATGCAACGTCAGGGTGTTCCACTTCTTACAACAGAAGCCCCGGTAGTTGGAACAGGAATGGAATCTAAGACAGCACAAGACTCAGGTGTTTGCGTACTTGCTAATGAAGATGGAACAGTTGAACATGTTACGGCAGACGAAATTGGTATCCGTGGAAAAGACGGAATCTATAGAACTTATAAGGTAGCTAAATTCGTTCGTTCTAACCAAAGCAACTGCTACAACCAAAGACCAATCGTAAATAAAGGCGATAAGGTTAAAGCAGGTCAAATCATTGCCGACGGAGCAAGCACAAGCCAAGGCGAAATCGCACTTGGAAAGAACCCTCTTATTGGTTTCATGACATGGGAAGGTTACAACTACGAGGATGCTGTACTTATTAGCGAGCGTTTAGTACGTGATGACGTTTACACATCAATTCATATTGAGAGATATGAAACAGAAGCGCGTGATACAAAGCTCGGACCAGAAGAAATTACTAGAGACGTTCCTGGCGTTGGCGAGGAAGCACTCAAAGATTTAGATGAACGCGGAATCATTCGTATCGGTGCAGAGGTTCATGCAGGAGATATCTTAGTAGGTAAAGTTACTCCTAAGGGAGAAACAGAACTTACACCAGAAGAGAGACTCCTTCGTGCAATCTTCGGCGAGAAGGCTAGAGAAGTTAGAGATACATCTCTTAAGGTTCCTCATGGTGCATATGGTATCGTTGTTGACGCAAAAGTATTTACTAGAGAAGCTGGCGACGAACTTAGCCCAGGCGTAAATCAAACAGTACGTGTTTATATAGCACAAAAGAGAAAAATTAGTGTTGGTGATAAGATGGCTGGTCGTCATGGTAACAAGGGTGTTGTATCTCGTGTACTTCCTATCGAAGATATGCCATTCCTTCCAAACGGACGTCCACTTGATATCGTGCTTAATCCACTTGGCGTTCCTTCTCGTATGAACATCGGACAGGTACTTGAAACTCACCTTTCACTTGCAGCTAAAGCTCTGGGCTTTAACATTGCAACACCTGTATTTGATGGCGCAAGCGAGTTTGATATCATGGATACTCTTGATATGGCAAACGACTATGTTAACGGCGATTGGGAAAAATTCAAGAAGAAATATGAAAAGAGCGTTGACCCTGAAATCATCAAATACTTAGAGAAGAACTTAGACCACAGAGAAGAGTGGAAGGGAGTTCCAATCAACCGTGATGGTAAGGTAAGACTTCGTGATGGTCGTACAGGTGAATACTTTGATGCACCAGTTACAATCGGTCATATGCATTACCTTAAACTTCACCACTTAGTAGATGATAAAATCCACGCAAGAAGTACAGGACCTTACTCACTCGTTACTCAGCAGCCACTCGGTGGTAAAGCTCAGTTCGGTGGACAACGTTTCGGTGAAATGGAAGTTTGGGCACTTGAAGCTTATGGCGCTTCTTACACACTCCAAGAAATCTTAACTGTTAAATCTGATGATGTTGTTGGACGTGTTAAAACTTATGAAGCAATCATCAAGGGCGAAAATATTCCTGAAGCAGGAACACCTGAAAGCTTTAAGGTACTTGTTAAAGAACTTCAAAGTCTTGCACTCGACATCAAAGTACTTAATGAAGATGATACAGAAATCAAACTTTTAGAGTCAGTTGATTATGGCGAGACAAACTTCAATGCTATACTTTCTAACTTTAATGGAAATAAAGCAAAAGAAGAAGTAACTAGACATGGTTTCTCAGTACAAGAGTTTAATGACTTAACTGGAGAACTTGAAGATACAAACGACTACGTAGCTGACTACGAAGATGAAGACGAAGAATAGGAGGGGATGAAGATGGCAAATTTAAGTAAAAATGTTTACGAACAAATGACATTCGATAAAATCAGAATCGGCCTGGCTTCTCCAGAAAAAATTCGTGAGTGGTCACATGGCGAGGTTACAAAACCTGAAACAATTAACTATAGAACCTTAAAACCAGAAAAAGACGGTCTTTTCTGTGAAAAGATTTTTGGACCAGCAAAAGACTGGGAATGCCACTGCGGTAAATATAAGAAAATCCGTTATAAAGGCATAATCTGTGATCGTTGTGGTGTTGAAGTTACTAAAGCAAGTGTAAGACGTGAGCGTATGGGTTCAATAGAACTTGCTGCTCCAGTTTCTCATATTTGGTATTTCAAAGGTATCCCTTCTAGAATGGGACTTATCCTTGACCTTTCACCAAAGACATTAGAGAAAGTTTTATACTTTGCTAATCATATCGTTTTAGATCCAGGCGATACAGACTTAAATTACAAAGAGGTTCTTACTGAAGCTCAATATATGGAAGCTTTAGAAAGAAACGGAGATGCTTCTTCAACACTTAGAGTTGGTATGGGTGCAGAAGCAATCGACGAAATTTTATCTAATATTGATTTAGATGTTTTGGCTGAAGATTTAAGAGCTCAATTAGATGGCGCAACAGGACAAAAGAAAGCTAAGCTCGTTAAGAGATTAGAAGTTGTTGAAGCTTTCAGAGCAAGTGGAAATAAACCAGAGTGGATGATTCTTAAAGTTATCCCTGTAATTCCACCAGATCTTCGTCCTATGGTTCAACTTGATGGTGGACGTTTTGCAACATCTGATCTCAATGACCTTTACAGAAGAATCATCAATAGAAATAATCGTCTTAAGAGATTATTAGAGCTCGGTGCGCCTGAAATTATTGTTCGTAACGAAAAGAGAATGCTTCAGGAAGCTGTTGATGCTTTAATTGATAATGGTAGAAGAGGCCGTCCAGTAACAGGTCCTGGAAACCGTTCACTTAAATCTCTTTCAGACATGCTTAAAGGTAAACAAGGACGTTTCCGCCAGAACTTACTTGGTAAGCGTGTTGACTACTCAGGACGTTCAGTTATCGTTGTTGGTCCAGAACTTAAGATTTATCAATGTGGTCTTCCTAAAGAAATGGCAGTTGAACTATTTAAGCCTTTCGTTATGAAGAAACTTTGTGATTATGAAAAAGCTAACAACATCAAGCAAGCTAAGAAGATGGTTGAAAAGCTTCAACCAGAAGTTTGGGATGTATTAGAAGAAGTTATTAGCGAGCATCCAGTTATGTTGAACCGTGCTCCTACGCTTCACAGACTTGGTATCCAAGCATTCGAGCCTATCTTAGTTGAAGGTCGTGCAATTAGACTTCACCCACTTGTATGTACAGCTTACAACGCTGACTTCGATGGTGACCAGATGGCTGCCCACCTTCCACTTAGCGCAGAAGCTCAAGCTGAATGTAGATTCCTTCTTCTTTCACCTAACAACTTGCTTAAACCTTCTGATGGTGCGCCAGTTGCAGTTCCTTCACAGGATATGGTTTTAGGTATTTATTATTTAACACAACAAAGAGATGGCGAACCAGGCGAAGGCAAGACATTTAAGAACATGAACGAAGCTATTCTTGCTTATGAAAATGGTATCATTACACTTCATAGTAAGATTAAGGTTAAAGTTGAAACTAAGAACGCTAAAGGCAAAGCAGTAAAAGGTGTTATTGATACATCACTTGGACGTTTGCTCTTTAATGAAGTTATTCCTCAAGACCTTGGCTTTGTTGAAAGAAAGAAAGACGAAGATTTCCTTAAACTTGAAATCGACAGCTTAGTTGATAAGAAGACATTAAAGAAAATCCTCGAAAAAGTTATTAATATTCATGGCGCAACTGTAACAGCAGAAGTTCTTGATAACATCAAGTCTATGGGTTACAAGTACGCTACAAAAGCAGCGTTTACAGTATCTATTTCAGATATGACTGTTCCAGATGAAAAGGCTGACATCATCAAGAAAGCTGAAGAAGAAGTTGAACTTATCCAAGCCGATTATCGTATGGGCTACTTAACAGAAGAAGAACGCTACAAAAGTGTTGTTGATACATGGGAAGCAGCCGATAAAGAAGTTACGACAGCTCTTATGAATACTCTTGATAAATACAACAACATTTACATGATGGCTGACTCTGGTGCTCGTGGTAGTGACCAACAGATTAAACAGCTTGCAGGTATGCGTGGTTTGATGGCTGATACAACAGGTCGTACAATCGAACTTCCTATTAAGTCAAACTTCCGTGAAGGCCTTGATGTTTTGGAATACTTCATTTCTGCCCATGGTGCTCGTAAAGGTTTATCTGATACAGCTCTTCGTACAGCCGATTCAGGTTACCTTACACGTCGTCTTGTTGACGTTGCTCAGGAGCTTATCATCAACCAGCTTGATTGCTGCGAAGGTGAAGATGAAGTTCCATACATGAGCGTTTATCCATTCATGGATGGTAAAGAAGAAATTGAAAACTTAAGAGATAGAATTTTAGGCCGTTATGCAGCTGAAGATATTCTTGATAAGAAGGGAAATGTAATCGTTGCAAAGAATCATATGATTACACCTAGCAGAGCAGATGCTGTAATTAAGAGCGGTGCTAAAGAAGTTAAGATTCGTACAGCACTTACATGCCAAAGTGAGACAGGCATTTGTTCTAAGTGCTACGGTGCAAACATGGCAACAGGCCAGGCAGTTCAAGTTGGTGAAGCAGTTGGTATTATTGCAGCTCAGTCAATCGGTGAGCCTGGTACACAGCTTACGATGAGAACATTCCACACTGGCGGTGTTGCTACAGCAGACGATATCACTCAAGGTCTTCCACGTGTTGAGGAACTTTTCGAAGCTCGTAAACCTAAGGGTGTTGCAATCATTTCTGAGTTCGCTGGTACTGCAGAAGTTCGCATGAACAAGAACAAACGTGAAATCGTTGTTACTGCACCAGACGGAAAAGAAAAAGCATACCTTATCCCTTATGGCTCAACAATGAGAATCCAAGAAGGCCAGAAGATTAAAGTTGATGTTGGTGAAAAACTTACTGAAGGTTCAATTAACCCTCACGATATCATCAAAGTTAAAGATGTAAAAGCTGTACAAGATTACATCATGAAAGAAGTTCAAAGAGTTTACAGACTTCAAGGTGTTGAAATTAACGATAAACATATTGAAGTTATCGTAAGACAGATGCTTAAGAAAGTTAAGATTGATGAAGCTGGTGATTCAGATTTCTTAGTAGGCACAACTGTAAACTTGATTGAATTCAATAAGACAAATAAGAAGTTGGTAGCAGAAGGTAAAGAGCCTGCACAAGGTAAACAAATTATCCTTGGTATTACTAAGGCTTCACTTGCAACAAATTCATTCCTTAGTGCTGCTTCATTCCAGGAGACAACAAAAGTTCTTACTGAAGCTGCTATTAATGGTAAGGTTGATCCACTTATTGGTCTTAAAGAAAACGTTATCATTGGTAAGTTGATTCCTGCTGGTACAGGTATGAAACGTTACCGCAATGTTCATCTTAATACTGACGACATGATTCTAGAGGCACAAGCAAAAGCCGAAGAAGAAGCTTTAAGAGCTGCCCAAGAAGAAGCCTTAGCAGCCGAAGGCGAAGAACTTGATGTAGCAAAAGATTTAGAAGAAGTTGCCGAAGAAGATGAATAAGAAAAATTTTATCAGTAACAAATTTAATTAATAAAAAAGATGGCTGGCGTACTTAAGGTGCGTCAGTCGTCTTTTGAAAAAGAAAAGAACTAGTGATGTACGACGTAATAATAATCGGATGCGGAATTTCTGGCGCAGCCATCGCATACGAACTTTCAAAATATAATCTAGAAGTTGCAATGTTGGAAAAAGAAAATGATGTTTCAACAGGTGCAACAAAAGCCAACTCAGGAATCATTCATGCAGGGTATGATCCAGAGCCAGGTTCTCTTATGGCGAAATTAAATGTAAGAGGTTCGCAAATAACGCAAGAAGTTTGCAAAAAGTTAGATATTCCTTATAAACAATGTGGTGCTATGGTTGTTGCTTTTAGCGATGAACAAAAAGAAGCACTTGAAAAACTTTATAAGCAAGGCGAAAAAAATGGAGTAAAAAACCAAGCAATAATAGATGGGGACGGTGCAAGAAATCTAGAACCAAATCTTTCAAAAGATGTTAAGTGGGCGTTATATGAACCGGCTTCAGCAATAATTTCTCCGTGGGAGTTTTGTCTTGCACTTGCTGAAACAGCAGTTAAAAATGGAACCAAACTTTTCTTGAATACAGAAGTTTCTAAGATTGAAAAAGAAAATTCTGTTTGGAAAATTAATGATAAATTTGAAACTAAAATTGTAATTAATGCAACGGGTGTTAATGCTGAAATTGTTCATGATTTGGCGTGTACTCATTCTTTCGAAATGCGTCCTAGAAGTGGAGAGTACTACCTTTTAGATAAGGAAGAGGGCTCTAGAGTTTCACGAACAATATTTATGGCACCGGATGAAAATGGAAAAGGAGTGCTCGTATCTCCTACAGTTCATGGAAACTTAATAGTTGGCCCGAATTCAAAAATTGTAAAAGGAAACGATACAAAGACAACAAATGATGGACTGAATTTTGTAGCAGAAAAATCCAAAGCATCTGTTCCAAATGTAAACTTGGGGTTAAACATTAGAAACTTTGCAGGCGTTAGAGCACGTACCAATATTAAGGACTTCATAATTGAAGAAGTGTTAGAAGGCACTAAACATACAGGATTTATTGATGTAGCAGGAATTTGTTCGCCGGGCCTTTCAGCATCTTTAGCTATTGGTGAATATGTTGCAAAAATTATTGATGATGCAAAGGATGCGTTACATGTATCGCTAGATAAAAAGGAAAACTTTATTAATACAAGAAAGAAAATTCGTTTTAAGGAATTAAGCGAAGAAGAAAAAGCAAAAATAATAAAAGAAAATCCTGCCTTTGGACATATTATTTGCAGATGCGAAACGATTACCGAAGGAGAGATTTTAGCTTGCTTTGATACACCGATTCCACCAAAGAGTTTGGATGGAATAAAAAGAAGAACAAATACAGGTATGGGTAGATGCCAAGGCGGATTTTGCGCGCCAGCAATAGTTCCTATTATTGCCGAAAAATTAGGCATAAGCCCTGATGAAGTACTACAAGAATTAGAAGGCACAGAAATTTTATCAGGAGGTAAACTCCATGTATGATTTAATAGTAATTGGTGGTGGCCCAGCTGGATTAGCAGCAGCGAAGTCGGCTTGGGCAGGTGGACTAAAAAAAGTTTTGATAGTAGAGCGCAACTGGGAGTTAGGTGGAATCCTTAACCAGTGTATTCATAATGGATTTGGACTTCATCATTTTAAAGAAGAGTTAACAGGACCAGAGTATGCAGCTCGCTATATAAAAGAAGTAAGCGAAACAGGCATAGAAGCTAGACTTGGAACTATGGTCTTAAGCATTGAATCTGACGATGAAAATAAAAAACACTTTGTGCATATGACAGGTAAGGAATGTGGCTACAAAGTTGAAGAAACAAAATCAATTATTCTTGCCATGGGCTGCAGAGAGCGCCCTAGAGGCGGCGTTGTTATTGCTGGCACTAGACCAGCCGGCGTCTTTACTGCTGGAGCAGCACAAAGATACGTTAATATTGATGGGTATTTACCAGGTAAGAAAGTTGTAATTTTAGGAAGCGGCGATATCGGCCTTATTATGGCTAGAAGAATGACTCTTGAAGGCGCTAAGGTATTAGCATGCGTTGAGCTTATGCCATATTCTAGCGGATTAAATAGAAATATTGTGCAATGCTTAAACGATTATGATATTCCACTTTATCTTAGCCACACGGTTACAGAAATTCGTGGAGAAAAAAGAGTTGAACAGGTAGTTGTTAACGAAGTAGATCAAAATAGAAAACCTATTCCTGGAACGGAAATGATTTTCGATTGTGACACGCTTCTTCTTAGCTGCGGACTCATTCCAGAAAATGAATTAACTAATGCAGCATCAATTGAAATTGATCCACGTACGAAGGGGCCAGTTGTTTATGAGAATATGCAAACATGTAAAGAAGGAATTTTTGCATGTGGTAATGTTTGTCATGTTCACGACTTAGTTGACTTTGTAAGTGACGAAAGTGAGAGGGCTGGTGCGTCAGCAGCTAAGTATGTATTAGAAGGTAATAAAACAACTGATGTTTTAGAAACTGTTGCTAATGGCGGTGCAACTTATATTGTTCCACAAAAGATTCGCCCAGAGAATCTTGATAAGACACTTAAACTTTTCTTTAGGGTAAACAAAAGCATCCCTAAAGCTGATATTGTAATAAAATCGCAAGGAAAAGAAATTACACGTCTTCATAAAAAATTCTTAACTCCAGGAGAGATGCAAAACGTTGTTATCTTGAAAGATCAATTAAGTGGAGCAAAAGAAAAATTAGAACTTGTAGTTGAAGAGGTAAAGGAGGATAGAGCATGAAAGAATTGATTTGTATTTGCTGTCCTTCGGGATGTCACCTTCAAGTAGATGAAGAGAATGGTTTTAAGGTAACTGGGAATGGTTGCGATAGAGGAGCCGAATACGGAAAGAGTGAGGCACAAGCACCTGTAAGAGTTCTTACTAGCACAGTTGAAGTAATAGGTGGAGATATTAGAAGATGCCCGGTTAAAACTGCTGGTGCTATTCCAAAAGAAAAAATATTAGATGCTCAAAGAGAAGTTCAAAGCATAGTACTTAACGCACCAATTAATTTAGGTGATGTAATTATAAAAAATGTTTGCGAAACAGGGATTGATGTTATCGCAACAAAAAGGATAGGTAAGAAATGAATTTTAAATCCAATGCATTGCAAATTGCAAAGATGGCTATGTTAGTTGCTATTGCGGTAGTGCTAGTTTTGGCTATTCATTTTCCAATTTTTCCAATGGTTCCTTTTTTAGAATATGACCCGGCCGACATTCCAATTCTAATTGGCGGCTTTGCATTTGGACCAATTCCAGGAGCAATTCTAACAATTGTAACTGCAGTTATTCAGGGCGTGACGGTTAGTGCTGGAAGTGGAATCTATGGAATTATTATGCATATAATTTCTACACTTGCACTCGTTTTAACATCAAGCATTATCTATACATGCCACAAAACAAAAAAACGCGCAATAATAAGTCTTGCAGCAGGATGTGGAGCGATGGTATTTATTATGTTCTTTGCAAACTTACTTATTACGCCAATATTTATGGGAGTAACGGTTAAACAAACGTTAGAAATTATGCCTTTTATCTTACTTTTTAATTTAATTAAGGCAGTAGTTAACTCGGTTGCATCGTTCTTTCTATATAAATTAATTTCACCATTTTTACATAGACACGAAGGAAAAACAAAATGAGAATCAAACAAGAAAACATAAGAAACATTGCTATTATTGCCCATGTAGATCACGGCAAAACAACTATGGTTGATGCTATGCTTGCACAAAGCGGAGTGTTTAGAGAAGGCCAGGAAGTTGTTGAACGTGTAATGGACTCTAACGACTTAGAAAGAGAAAGAGGAATTACAATTCTTTCTAAAAACACTGCGATAGAGTATAACGGCGTAAAAATAAATATTGTTGACACACCGGGGCATGCTGATTTTGGCGGTGAAGTTGAGCGTGTACTTAAGATGGTTAACGGAGTAATATTGCTTGTAGATGCTTTTGAAGGAACTATGCCACAAACGAAATTTGTTCTTAAAAAAGCGTTAGAACTTAACTTAGATGTTATCGTTTGCATAAATAAAATAGATAGACCTGAAGCACGTCCAAAAAAAGTTATCGATGAAGTTTTAGAACTTATGATGGACTTAGATGCTTCGGATAAACAATTAGATGCACCAATAATTTTTGCATCAGCAAAGCAAGGATTTGCGCTAAAAGATTTAGGTGATGAGCATAAAGATTTAAAACCTTTGTTTGAGTGCATAATTGAAAATATACCAGCGCCTGAGGGAGATCCTGAGAAAGGAACGCAGGTTCTTATTTCAACAATTGACTACAACGAATATGTTGGAAGAATTGGAGTAGGAAAAGTTGATAACGGCTCTATTGCAGTTGGACAAGAACTTGTACGAATCAATGCGAATAACCTTAAGACACATGAAAAAGTTAAGATAACAAAACTTTATGAGTTTGAAGGATTAGATAAAAAAGATGTAGCAGAGGCCGGAGTAGGACATATAGTTGCACTCTCTGGAATTTCAGATCTTCAAATTGGAGATACAATATGTGCTGATGGAGTAGAAGCAATTCCATTTCAAAAAATTTCCGAGCCAACTATCGCAATGAACTTTATTGTTAACGACAGCCCGCTTGCTGGAAAAGAAGGTAAGTGGTGCACATCACGTCAAATTAGAGAAAGACTTTATAAAGAACTTAACACAGATGTTTCTTTAAGAGTTGAAGATACAGACAATACAGACACATTCAAAGTTTCTGGTAGAGGCGAACTTCACCTTTCTGTTTTAATTGAGAACATGCGCCGCGAGGGTTATGAGTTTGCGGTTAGCAAGGCAGAAGTAATTTATAAAAAAGATGAGAACGGAAAACGTCTTGAGCCTATGGAAACAGCTATTATCGATGTGCCAGAAGAATTTTCTGGAACGGTAATCAGTATGTTATCAGAAAGGAAGGGTAACCTCCTTAACATGTCTACACTTAATGATGGTAGCACTAGGTTAGAGTTTAGTATTCCTGCTAGAGGGCTTATAGGTTTCCATGGAAAGTTTTTAACGAGCACAAAGGGAACAGGAATTATTAATACTATTTTTGAAGGATATGAACCTTATAAGGGTGATATTGCTTATAGAAACCAAGGCTCTCTTATAGCTTTTGAAGCTGGAGATGCCGTTACGTACGGATTGTTTGCAGCGCAAGAGCGTGGCGCACTCTTTATTGGACCAGGTGAAAAAGTTTATGCAGGTATGGTTGTAGGAGAGAATGCAAAGACTGACGATATCGAAGTTAATGTTTGCAAAACAAAGCATCTTACAAACACGAGATCTTCTAGTGCAGACGAAGCTCTTAAACTTACACCACCAAAAAGATTAAGCCTTGAACAAGCATTAGATTTTATTGATACGGATGAACTTTTGGAAGTTACACCAGAAAATTTAAGAATAAGAAAACGTATTTTGGATTCAAGACTTCGTAAAAGATCAAATTTTAATAATTAAATGCAAAAGGGTAGCTGGGTAAAAATTAAATATGGTGCACACGAAGGCTGTGTAGGAAAAATAACCAGTCATAAAATAAATGATGATTATGTTGTTGCGCTCGAAGATGGAACATGGATTACTCAAAACCCTGCAACATTAGAAGTTATTAAGCCTTATGAAATTAGCCAAGAGACTTTAAGAAAAATTGTTAGAGGGACGCTAAAGTATGATGAAATATCTTCAAATGTATTTCCGCCATTTAACATTAAAGCAGCAAGGCAATATAAGCTAAAGGCTGACGACATAAAGTGCGCGATTATTAATATTAATAAAAATAAAGAGCCATTGGGACCTTTTAAGCAATGGTTTTGGCTTATAATAAATGTTTTTTATGAAGACCTTTGCATAGAAGATCTTTATGATGAAAAAATTTTTGATGATTTTCCAAAAACTGAAAAAGAAATTTTCTCAACAGTATTTAGCATTACAGAAAAACTTTATTGGAAGTTGGAAGAACGATTTGGATTTAAAGAAGACGAAGAACAATATTTCGTAAAATTTGAAGATGAACCAAAGTGGGACAAATCTTTTTCGGAAAAAGGAATGCTAGAAGAGAGCGCATACTTTGGCGTTTGCTCAGAGATTATTGAAAGAGTAGAAAGTTATGAGCACAATAAAGGGTTGCCACAGGGCTCTTGGATTTATAGTAAAAGTCAGATGAAACATGTGCTAAGCACATACAAAAATCCTAATGAAATAAAAAAAGCTACGCCAGAATCGAAGGCATTAATAAAAAAGTTTGTTAAAGATTTGTATGCAGCCGGAGATTTGCAAGCAGTAAAAATCCTAGGGTATTCACATTTTGAAGGAGGAACACTTTTTAGACAAAATTGGGATCTTTCAAAAAAATATTTGTTAGAAGCTTTTGAAAAACAGGGTGACCCGTATGTTGCAACAGCACTGGGATTTATAGAATATTTTGGAAAAGGAACTGACAAAGAGCCAAATTATGAAAAGGCATTTTCTTACTTTTCTTATGCCGCACTTGATGGAATAGAAGAAGCAATTTTAAGAACAGGCGATATGTTAATTCATGGCCTTGGCGTTAAAAAGAATGTAGACATGGGCCTTTCGATGATTGCAGATGGATACAAAGCTTCATTAGAAGAATTTTGCCAAGGTAGTTTTGATAATAAATTTGCTGAATATGCAATCCTTATGGGAAACAGTTGTAAAGAAAAACTGATTTATGACATGGGCAAAAGAGATGAATACCGTTTTTATCTTGAAGCTGAGTATGCGTTAGATTTAAGAAGATCTAAAAAGTTTTATGGAGATGAAAGTTTAAGAAGAGATGTCGAAAAAGAACTTACAAAAATAAGGGATGAAATCGGAATTGATATTGACAGGGACACTCTAAGAGCAGACTTCCCGATTTTCATAAATCAAATTTATGATGAAAAGTATCCAGCATTGGTTACTATAGAAAAAATAAAAAATAAATATAAACTTAAATTAAGAAGAGCCAATTTAGGAAGCTTGTTAAACTTTGAAGCATTAGAAAAAATGATAGGAAAAGAGGCAAAAGAATTTAAAAAAAGCCTAGATAAAAAAATTCTAATAACCTATCCAGAACTTAGTTATTCAAAATTGGTTTCGGAATTGGAGTTTGTTTTAGAAGACGTTTCAATTGTCGAGGTAAAGACAAAATTAAATACATTCGTTAGTGATGGATTTAAGAAGAACGAAGTAACAGGGGCTTTAGAGTTTTATTCAGATGGGAAACTAGCCGCCGCTATAGATGCAAGGTGGTACACAATAAAAGTAAAGAAGTAAAAATGGAAGAAACATTAGAACTAAAAAAGAAAAATCCGTTAGGAACGGCATCAGTTAATTCACTTATTGCAAAATTCGCAATACCTAGTATTGTGGCTATGCTTGTTATGGCTTGCTATAACCTAGTTGACCAAATTTTTATTGGAAATGTTATAGGTGAGCTTGGAAACGCCGCAACGAATATTGCTTATCCACTTACAAATGCATGCGTAGCAATAGGACTTATGTTTGGTATAGGTGGAGCTTCGGCATTTAATCTAAAAATGGGTGCGGGAGAAAAAGACAAGGCGCCATACTTTTTTGGTAATGCAGTAACGATGCTTGTAATTTGCGGAATCGCACTTTTGATTATTACAGAAGTTTTGTTAAAGCCAATTATGATTTTGTTTGGCTCACCAGAATCAGTGCTTCCTTACGCAATGGACTATACAAAAGTTGTTGCGATAGGATTCCCGTTCTATACATTCTCATGTGGCGCATCGCATTTGCTTAGAGCAGATGGCAGACCAAATGTTCCTATGTATTGCAACATCTTAGGAGCAGTTTTAAATATTGGCTTAGATGCATGGTTTATTATTGGCCTTGGTTGGGGAATGAAAGGCGCAGCATGGGCAACAATTATTGGACAAATAATTGCAGCACTTTTATGTGCGTGGTTTATGCTTCACACAAAAACTTTCAAATTAGAATTAAAACATCTTTTGCTTAAAGGAAAGTATGCAGGAAAAGATGCAACTTTAGGTTTAGCACCTTGTCTTAACCAAATGGCTATGATGGTCGTAACAATCGTACTAAATAATCAGCTTAAACTTTATGGCGGACAAAGTATTTATGGAGAAGAAATACCAATCGCATGTTCCGGAATTGTTAATAAGGTTGGATCGATTTTCATGGGTATGGTTATTGGACTTTCCCAAGGAACACAACCTATTTGGAGTTTTAACTATGGAGCTAAGAATTTTAGGAGAGTTAAGGAAGCTTACTATAGATCTGGAATTTATGCATTCATAGTTTCTGCAACAGCGTTTATACTTTTTCAAACAATACCAGATAAAATCTTAGCATGTTTCGGAAAAGGTTCAGAACTTTATTTCGAATTTGGATCACACTATTTTAGAATTTATATGTTGCTTGTAATTGTATTCTTTATACAACTACTTAGCGCAAACTTCTTTACATCAATAGGAAAACCGGGAAAAGGTGTATTCCTATCACTTACAAGACAGGTTATTTATTTAATACCTTTATACATAATCTTTCCAATCTTTTGGGGAGTTGAAGGAATTCTTTATGCGCAACCATGTGCAGATGTTATTGCAATCACAACGGCAATAATTATGATAGCTGTTGAATTTAAAAAATCAGAATTTAAAAATGAAAAGAAAGTTTTCATTGAAATATTTAAGAAGAAATCAAAAGAAACAAATATATAAAAAAGGAGAAGTAAGAGATGAAAAAGTTTTTCAAAGAGTTTAAAGACTTCATAAACAAGGGCAGTGTTATGGATATGGCAGTTGGTATCATCGTCGGCGGTGCATTTACAGCTATCGTAAATGCGTTAGTTGATAGTATGCTTAATCCATTACTTGGTTCGCTTTTTAAAAGAGATTTTTCAAATTTAGTTGTAAATATTAATGGTGCTGAAGTTCGCTACGGTGCATTTATTATGGCCATCATCAACTTCATTATCGTTGCATTTGTTTTGTTCTTAATACTTAAAGGAATGAACTCATTAAGAGGAGCAGGACAAAAACTTATTAAGGGTAAAAAAGGCGAAGAAGAAGGACCAACTCCAACAACAAAGATTTGTCCTTACTGTAAAACTGAAATTGCTATTGATGCAACTAGATGCCCACATTGTACAAGTGAACTTTATAAATAGCCCCCTTTACAATAGTGGCAACTTTTGATAAAATGTTACAATATTGTTACAACGCGTAACTATTTCGTAATAATTATGAGAAGAATAACAAAGTATCACAAAAGAGTTAGATTAACATTCGCGGCAGCAGCATTTATCTGCAGTTTTGTTTTGATGCTTATGTTTAATTCTGTTGGAGGTTTTGCTAGCGAAGCAAACTTCTATATTGTTAAAGTCGGAGATAAAATTGTCGGCACAATAAATAGCAAAGAAAAAGCTGAGCAAGCTTTGGCACAAGCAAGAGCTAAAATAAGCACTGAAGCTCAATCAATAGTTTATGTTGATTCGAATTTCAGCATTGAAAAAGATTATAGACTTTTTGGTGAGACTGATGATTATGACACATTAGAATCTAACGTATATTCTGAAATAAAAGAATTTACAGATAATAATTATACGCAAGCTATTATGATTAGTTCTAATTCATATTCTATTGCAGTTGATAGTGCTGAAACAGCTCGTCAAATTTTAGAAACGCTTGAGAGAAAATATGATCCAAATGCAGAGTATGATGTCAGCATAGTATCGAGTCAAAATGAACAATTCACAGAGTTTACTTATACAATTACCGATACACCTGCTATAGAAGAAGCAATCAAAAATTATATGATTGAACATGAAGTTAGCCATACAGAGGCAAGTGTTAATGTTCATGAATATACTGGCATTGGTTTTTCAGAAGCATTGGAAATTAGACCTATATACACTGACAAAGCATCAATTTTTTCTGGTGAAGAGGCTGTAAATAAGGTTATAAAAGAAAATAATGGAAATATTGGAGTTGTAGTAACAAAAAGAGAAGCTTACGACGAAGAATATGAAGCCACTCCGACATACATCCAAGCAGACTACCTTTTTGAAGGACAAACAGAAGTTGCTGAGCCTGGTGTAACTGGAAAAAGAAGCTTAGTAGCTGATGTTTCTTATATGAATGGCAAAGAAGTTAAGAGAAATATTATTCATGAGACGGTTTACCAAGAAGCGGTGGCAGCAGTATTAAGAATAGGAACACTTCCAGCCCCAACGTTTGTTTTACCACTTAGAAACAGTGTATTAACTTCACCATTTGGTTATAGATGGGGAACTATCCATACAGGTAATGACTATGGAGCCGATTTTGGAGAACCTATTTATGCTAGCTGCGCAGGAACAGTAGTAGAAGCAGTAAGAGAAGTTACAAGTGGATATGGTTATTATGTTTTAATTAAACACGATGATCGATTTACAACGCGTTATGCGCATATGAGCGAAGTTGCGTGTGAAGTAGGTGATCATGTATCGCAATTTGAAGTAATAGGATATGTTGGTTCAACGGGTAACTCAACCGGACCTCACTGCCATTTTGAAATTATAGTAGATGGCGTATGCCACAATCCATACGAATTTCTTGAGTAATAATAGGGCCGAAAGGCCCTATTTTCATAAGCTTTTATTCTTTACATAACCCTCAAAAATAGTTATAATTATGTGTCTGGTCTTTGGACTTGATTTTGTGATGCCATAGACTAAAAAAGCGACGTAATTTTTGGGGAAATTTATGGAACAATATATAATTAAGGGAGGAACTCCGCTTAACGGCGTAGTGGATATATTTGGAGCTAAGAATGCAGCTCTGGCATTAATCCCAGCGGCAATTCTCACAGAAGAGCCGGTTATAATAAACAACCTTCCAGATGTTAGTGATATCAATGTTTTACTTGAAGCCATATCTCAAATTGGTGCAAAGGTAGAACGTATTAGTCGTCATAAAGTTAAAATCATCGGAGCAACAGTAAATTCACATCAAGTTGATTATGATTACATAAGTAAGATTAGAGCTTCTTACTATCTTCTAGGTGCTTTACTTGGAAGATTTCATGAAGCTGAAGTTGCTATGCCAGGTGGATGTGTAATAGGTGCAAGACCGATTGATCAACATATAAAAGGTTTTGAAGCTTTAGGTGCCAAAGTCAAATTGAATAACGGACTTATCAGTGCACATGCAGAGAAGATAAAAGGAAATCATATTTATTTCGACGTAGTAAGCGTAGGAGCAACAATAAATATTATGCTTGCAGCAGCTATGGCGGAAGGATACACAATAATAGAAAATCCAGCTAAAGAGCCACATGTCGTTGACCTTGCAAATATGCTTAACTCAATGGGCGCAAACATAAGAGGTGCTGGAACAGACGTAATAAGAATTAGGGGAGTTGAAAGACTTCACAAAACAGAATACACAGTTATACCAGATCAAATTGAAGCGGGAACATTTATGTTTGCGGCAGCAATTAGCAAAGGCGAAGTAACAGTTAATAATGTAATACCTAAGCACTTAGAAAGTATAACAGCTAAGTTAGTTGATATTGGATGTGAAGTAGAAGAGTTTGATGAAGCAGTTAGAGTAAAAGCTGGAGATCATATTAATCAATCTCAAGTTAAGACGCTTCCTTACCCAGGATTCCCTACAGATATGCAACCACAAATAACAGTTGCACTTTCACTTGCAAACGGAACATCAACTGTTACAGAAAGCATATTTGAAAACAGATTCAAGTATGTTTCAGAACTTGCAAGAATGGGTGGAAGAATAAAGATAGAAGGTAATACAGCAATTATCACGGGTGTAAAAAAACTCTCTGGTGCAAAGGTAAATGCACCAGACTTAAGAGCGGGTGCAGCTTTAGTGCTTGCAGGAATTGCAGCCGAGGGAACAACAATAATTAATGATATCCATTTCATACAACGTGGATATGAAGACTTTGAAGGAAAATTAAAAGCACTAGGTGCTGACATAGAAAAAGTTACAGTTATAGAAAATAAAGCTGACGAACAAGTAGGTTAGTTAGCGGAGGAGCATTATGACAAAAGAAAGACGTCTTTACACATCAGAATCTGTTACAGAAGGACATCCAGATAAAATTTGTGATCAAATTTCGGATGCGATTTTAGATGCAATTCTTTCTGAAGATTCAGAAGCTAGAGTTGCATGTGAAACGGCTACGACCACAGATTTTGTTGTTATTATGGGCGAGATTACTACAACAGCTCAAGTAGACTATGAAAAAATAGCTAGAGATACAATCAGAAAGATTGGTTACACAGATAAAGAAATCGGATTTGATGCTGACACAGCCCAAGTCCTTGTTAAGATACATAAGCAATCTCCAGATATTGCAATGGGTGTTGATAAAGCACTTGAAACTAGAGAAGGAAGCGAAGAAGAAAATGGTGCTGGTGACCAAGGGATGATGTTTGGTTATGCTACAAATGAAACAAAAGAATTGATGCCGGCTCCGATTTGCTATGCACATAAACTTACAAAAGCTCTTTCACAGCTTAGAAAAGATGGAACATTGCCTTATCTTAGACCAGATGGAAAAGCTCAGGTTACTGTTGAATACAACGAGGAAGGTGAAGTTGAAAGAATAGAAGCAGTTGTTTGTTCAACTCAACACACAGCAGAAGTAGATATTGAGCAAGTTAGAAAAGATATTAAGGAAAAACTTTTTGATAAAGTTCTTCCACAAAACCTAATAGATGAAAATACAAAATTCTTTATAAATCCAACAGGTCAGTTTATTATTGGTGGACCTAATGGAGATACAGGACTTACTGGAAGAAAAATTATTGTTGATACTTATGGTGGAATGGGACGTCACGGTGGCGGAGCATTTTCAGGGAAAGATCCTAGCAAGGTTGATAGAAGTGGTGCTTATGCAGCTAGATATGTTGCAAAAAATATTGTGGCAGCAGGCTTAGCAGATCAATGCGAAGTTCAAATCTCTTACGCAATAGGTGTTGCAAACCCAACTTCTATTTCGGTTGATACTTACGGAACAGGAAAGTTAAGTTCGGCGAAATTAGTTGAAATCATTAGAGAAAACTTTGACCTTAGACCTACAGGAATAATTAAGATGTTAGACCTTAAGCGTCCGATTTATTCTCAAACGGCTTCTTATGGCCATTTTGGGAGAGACGACTTAAATCTTCCTTGGGAAAAAACAGATAAAGTAGAAACATTAAAGAAATATTTATAAAGAGGCAAAAAATGGGAAAAGATAAAAAGTTAGTTGAAGATATTACTCCTATGAGCGAAGACTTTGCGCAGTGGTACACTGACGTAGTAAAAAAAGCTGAGCTTATGAGATATTCAACAGTAAAGGGATGCATGATGATTCTTCCTAATGGTTATGCTATTTGGGAAAATATTCAAAAGAACTTAGACGCTATGTTTAAGGAAACTGGCGTTGAAAATGTTTATATGCCTTTATTTATCCCTGAGAGCCTTTTGAACAAAGAAAAAGATCATGTAGAAGGTTTCGCGCCTGAGTGCGCATGGGTAACAATCGGAGGACAAGAGCAGCTTGAAGAAAAATTAGTAGTTCGTCCTACTTCCGAGACTCTTTTTTGCGACCTTTATTCTAATACAGTTCAATCTTATAGAGATCTTCCAAAACTCTATAACCAATGGTGCAGTGTAGTTCGTT
The DNA here is from genome assembly GCA_045598285.1 of Lachnospiraceae bacterium. Classification (GTDB taxonomy): domain Bacteria; phylum Bacillota; class Clostridia; order Lachnospirales; family Lachnospiraceae; genus RGIG5612. The sequence goes on from JAZLLU010000018.1 coordinate 44,787, forward strand.
GGGAAAAGACAACAAGACCTTTTCTTCGTTCATCAGAATTTTTATGGCAAGAAGGTCATACTATTCATGCAACGGCTAAGGAGGCCGAGGAACGCACCAAGTTAATGCTTAACGTTTATGCAGATTTTTGCGAAAAATATTTAGCAATACCAATGATTAAAGGTCAAAAGACGGACAAAGAAAAATTTGCTGGCGCAGAAGCCACTTATACAATTGAAGCTTTGATGCATGATGGGAAAGCACTTCAAAGCGGAACAAGCCATAACTTTGGTGATGGTTTTGCAAAAGCTTTTGATATGACTTTTACAGATAAAGATAATACATTAAAGTACGTTCACCAAACTAGTTGGGGACTTTCTACCAGAGTAATTGGTGCCTTGATTATGGTTCATGGAGATGATTCAGGTCTTGTACTTCCGCCTATGATTGCACCAACACAGGTAATGGTAGTTCCGATTGCACAACATAAAGAAGGCGTATTAGAAAAAGCTAATGAAATTTATGAAGCTCTTAAAACTGCAGGAATTAGAGCAAAGATCGATGATTCTGATAAGAGTCCAGGATGGAAATTTTCTGAACAAGAAATTAAAGGAATTCCAACACGTATTGAGATTGGACCTAAAGATATTGAAGCGGGACATGTAATTGTTTGCAGACGTGATACAAGAGAAAAGATTGAAATTAATATTGATGAGATAGTTACAAAACTTCCTGAAATCTTAGTTCAAATGCAAGCAGATATGTTAGAAAGAGCACGGATTCACAGAGACGAGCACACTTATGAAGCTAAAAATTATGAGGAATTCAAAGACATAATTGAAAACAAACCTGGCTTTGTAAAAGCGATGTGGTGTGGTTCATTAGAGTGTGAGATGAAGATAAAAGATGACACTACTGCAACGAGCAGATGCATGCCTTTTAATCAAGAAAAGATTTCTGATACATGTGTTTGCTGTGGCAAGAGTGCGGATAAACTTGTTTATTGGGGCAAGGCGTATTAAAAAATACAATGTATAAACTTAATGGCTTAAAAATCAAGGTTGCTAAACCTGTACTTGAAATCATAAAGACTCTTAATGATAACGGCTATGAGGCTTATGTTGTTGGAGGATGTGTAAGAGATTCAGTGCTGGGAAGAAAACCGGAAGATTGGGACATAACGACATCGGCTCTTCCTTTACAAGTGAAGAGCTTGTTTTCTAGTTGCGTAGATACAGGAATCGAGCACGGAACGGTTATGGTTATAAAAAAGGGTGTTGGATATGAAGTAACTACGTATAGAGTTGATGGCGAATATAAAGATGGACGTCATCCGGAGAATGTAAGTTTTACAAGAAATTTAAAAGAAGATTTAAAACGTAGAGATTTCACAATAAATGCTTTTGCTTACAATAAAAAAGATGGCGTTATTGATTTGTTTGATGGCATCACAGACTTGAATAATAAAATAATAAGAGCAGTTGGAAATCCTGATGAACGTTTCAAAGAAGATGCACTTAGAATAATGAGGGCAGTAAGGTTTGCTGCACAGTTAGGATTTTCTATAGAAGAAAATACTTATAATGCAATAAAAAGACATGCAAAAAATCTTGCGAATATCAGTGCTGAGCGAATTAGAGTTGAATTTGAAAAAACTTTAATGAGTAAAAATCCCAAGATGATTAATCTTTATAAAGAATTAAAAATGGAAAGTTTTGTTGTGCCAGAAGTTTTTGATGCATGTTTTGATGAAAGTAAAGATAACCTTTATAAAAAGTTTGATGAAAAAAATCAAGATTCAAAATATTTAAGATTAGCAACTTTCTTTGAAAATGTTGACAGTGAAAAGCTTGGCGATGTTTTAAGGAAAATGACATATGATAATAAAACCAAAGCATTAGTTTGCGGGTTGGTAAAGAATAAAGATTTCAATCTTGAAACTGATAGAGTAAAGATAAAATGGGCGATGCATGATATGGGAAAGGAACTTTTTAAGCTTTTCGTGCAATATCAAAAGGCAAAAGGTAAGACAGAGTTTAAACAAATTGAAGCGATAGCCTGCGAAATAGAAAAGAAGAATGAGCCTTACGAAATAGCACATCTTGAAATCACAGGAAGGGATGTAATAGCAGCAGGAATAGAGGCAGGAGAAGAAGTTGGAAAAACTTTAGAAAAACTTTTGGCACATGTAATAGAAAATCCAAAAGACAATAAAAAAGAAAAACTATTAGCACAAATATATAATAAAAGTTCCGAGCGCGAGTAGGAAGGCACCATACGAGCAGGAGGGACTCTTTTAGGGGAGATACCTGCGAAGTATGGGAGATGTCCTACGAAAGCGAGGTGCGTAGGAGAAAAAGTATGGATTACAAAGAAACTTATAATCAATGGCTTAGCGATCCGAATATCGACGAAAAAACAAAAAAAGAATTAAGAAGCATCGAAGGAAACGAGGCTGAAATTGAAGATCGTTTTTATAAGGAACTTGAGTTTGGCACTGGTGGTTTAAGGGGCATTATTGGTGCAGGAACAAACCGAATGAATATTTATACCGTTGCAAAAGCAACTCAAGGACTTGCTGATTACATTAACAAGGTAAAAACGGAAGAGACTCCTAGCGTGGTTATAGCTTGCGACAGCCGAAATATGTCGGATAAGTTTTCAAAAATTACAGCTTCTGTTTTGAATGCTAATAGAATAAAAACTTTTGTTTATGAAAGCTTAAGACCAACACCTCAGCTTAGTTTTAGCGTTAGACATCTAGGTTGCATTGCTGGCGTAAATGTAACTGCAAGCCATAACGCAGCGGAGTACAACGGATACAAAGTTTTTTGGGAAGATGGAGCGCAAGTTACGCCGCCACATGATGAGGAGATATTAAAGTGCGTTAGCGCGGTGACTAATCTTTCGAATCCTAAACTTATGTCTAAAGATGAAGCGATAGAAAAAGGACTTTATGTTGAGATTGGAAAAGAAGTCGATGAAGTTTATTTAGATACAATTTCAAAAGTTGTAAAAGAGCCTGAACTTGTACGTAAGATGGCAAAAGATATTGTTATTGCTTATACGCCGCTTCACGGAGCAGGAATAAAAATTGTTCCTGAAATTCTAGGGCGTTTTGGGTTTGCAAATTTGCATATTGTAAAAGAACAGGCCGAGCCTGACGGTAATTTCCCAACAGTTGATTTCCCAAACCCTGAGATGCCATCAGCATTTAAGTTGGCAGATGAATTGGGCCAAAAAATTAAAGCAGATTTAATTATAGCAACTGACCCGGATTCAGATAGAATTGGAGCACATGTTGTGGATGGCGAAGGAAATTATCACGCACTTAGTGGAAATCTTTTTGGATGCTTTATGTGCGAATATATTCTTTTAAGACTTAAAGAACAAGATAAACTTCCTATAAATGGATACGTAATAAAATCAATAGTTTCAAGCAAATTGTATGATAGAATTGCAGAAGCGTACGATGTAGAAGTTCGCAACGTTCTTACGGGATTTAAGCATATTGGAGCTGAAATATTAAGGTCCGAAATAAATCATGATGGAACATATCTTTTTGGTTTTGAGGAAAGTTATGGATTCTTGCCGGGAACATACGCTAGAGATAAAGATGCATGTGCCACAGCGCTTCTACTTTGCGAGATGGCTACATTTTATAAATCAAAAGGTCAAACTTTGTGGGATGGCATTTTAGCGATGTATGAAAAGTATGGCTATGAAGAAGAAAAAACTGTATCTATTACAAAAAAAGGTATAGATGGCATGAATGAAATAAAACAGGATATGGAAAACTTAAGAAAAAATCCGCCAAAGAACTTTGGTCATTTTGAAGTCAGAGAAATTATAGATTATAATGAATTTGAAAAAACAAACATGCCAAAATCAAATGTACTATATTACAAGCTTGATGATGCATGGGTTTGCGTTAGACCTTCAGGCACTGAGCCAAAGATTAAATATTATATTGGCGTAAGCGCCAAAACCCCTGAAGAAGCAAAAAATAAGATTAATGAATTAGAGAAAAATTTTGTAGGTTAATTAACTGTTCCGTGCTCCCGTAGGACACCTCCCATACTTCGCAGGTGCCCCCCCAAAAAGGGTCCCCCCTGCTCGCAGGGTGCCCTCCTACTCGCGCACGGCTCTAGCAAATAGGAGGTTACAATGTCACTTTTTAGTAATAAAACATTATTAATAACTGGTGGAACAGGAAGTTTTGGAAACGCAGTACTTAATCGTTTTCTTGATACGGATATTGCAGAAATCAGGATTTTTTCACGTGATGAGAAAAAACAAGACGACATGCGCCATGAGTTTCAAGTAAAGATGCCAGAGGTTGCCAATAAAATTAAATTTTACATTGGCGATGTAAGAGATATAGATTCAGTGCGTAACGCAATGCACGGAGTAAATTATATTTTCCATGCTGCAGCGCTTAAACAAGTTCCTTCATGCGAATTTTTTCCAGTGGAAGCAGTTAAAACGAATGTTCTTGGAACAGAAAATGTTTTAAATGCAGCAATAGAAGAAGGCGTTGAAAGCATTATTTGTCTTTCAACGGATAAGGCAGCTTATCCTGTTAATGCTATGGGAACAAGCAAAGCAATGATGGAAAAAGTAATCGTTGCTAAATCTAGAAATGTTGACCCAAAGAAGACAAAAATTTGTTGTACACGTTACGGAAATGTTATGTGTTCAAGAGGTTCAGTTATTCCGCTTTGGATAGATCAATTAAAATCCGGACAACCTCTTACTATTACAAATCCAGACATGACTAGATTTATTATGTCTTTAGATGAAGCCGTTGATTTGGTATTGTTTGCATTCGAAAAAGGAACTAATGGAGATATCTTAGTTCAAAAAGCTCCAGCAGCATCTATTAGAACGATGGCTGAGGCGGTTTGCGAAATTTTTGATTATGATAAAAGTAATATTAAAACAATTGGAATTAGACATGGTGAAAAAATGTACGAAACACTTCTTACAAACGAAGAATGTGCTAATGCAATTGATATGGGTAACTTCTATCGCGTGCCATGCGACAAGAGAGATTTAAATTATGATAAATATTATAACGAAGGCGATACATCTAGAAATACACTTCATGAATTTAATTCAAATAATACTGAACTTTTAGATATAGCAAAAACAAAAGAAAAAATATCATCACTAGAATATATAAAAGAAAGACTCAAATAAAATAGGAGAAGATATGAGCGATTTCGAGATAAAAATAAGTCCAGAAAAGAGTTTGCTTCCAGTTGTATTATCGTCAATCGGAGAATATGCTAAAAACTTTTTTAACGCAAAAAAAGATATTAATAAAATAATTCTTGCTACCGAAGAAGCTGTCAACAATGTTCTTGAATATAGTGTTACAGATCGTATGAAAGAAATAAAAATCACTGTTGATAGTAACGACGGAGAGTTTACTGTTTGCGTTTATGATGGTGGAATGCCAGGTGATTATGAACAGACACTTAAAGGCGAGGACAAGTTAGGACTTACTTTAATGCATGGCTTAACAGACCAGGCTTTAGTTGAAAATCTCGGAATGGATGGTAGATGTCAAAAACTTATTAAATATTATTGCCATATGCCTGACTTCAAAAAAGAAGTTAAAACTCATAAAGAGACAAAGATTATTGAAGGAGCTGAAATTACAGTTAAGACTCCTAACAAAAATGAAATGCTTGATGTCTGCCGTGCTTTTTATAAGGAGTATGGACTTACTTATGTTAATGACATTGTTTATTACCCGGAAAGATTTTATGCTGCAGTTGCTAAAGACCAAATGCACTCAACTGTAGCTGTTGATCAAGACGGAAACTTTGCAGGACATCATTGTGCTTTTGAGTGGGATAAGGTTCCAGGCATTTGGGAGTCGGGAATGGCTATTGTTAATAGTAACTATAGAAATGCTGGCGTATTTAAGAAGATGATGGCTCGTTCTTATAATTATGTTCATGACGAGGCTAAGGGAAAAATCTTTTTAGGCGAATGCGTTATGACTCATCCATACTCACAAAAGTTAAGACTTAGATATGATTCATTTCCTATTAGCCTTGTATTTAACGGATGCCCTCCAAATTTAGGAGAGAGCACGTTTAAGAAGGCAACAGACTATACAAGCTTTGCTTTAGCAGGATCAGCTTTCGATTTTACGCCTAAAACAGTTTATCTTTCGGAAGAACTTCATGAGGCAGCTAATTATATTTATAATGGCTTGGGCCTTGAAAGAACAATTCTTACAGATGTTAAGGAACCTGAATTAGAGAATTCTAAAAGTGCTTATTACTTTAACAATTACACTAGAAGTGGTTCTATTAATATTACTAAAATTGGAAAAGATTATAAACAACATATAGTTAGTAACTTACGTGAATTAAAAAGTAAGGGAACAGATTGCGTAATGCTTTACTTTTCAATAGATGAACCTTACTTTGAACATGTGTATAATGCAGCTAAAGACCTTGGATTCTTCTTTACAGGTATTATTCCAAATGCTGACCAGGGTGATGTTGTCACAATGGAAAAATTACTTCAAAGCGTTGTAAACTACGAAAGTAACGTAACAATTTCACCGTTTACAGAACTTTACGAGATGGTTCGCAAGTTAGACCCAGAACAAAATAATTAAGATGGGCTTTTTTTATAAATTAGTTATTGAAAATTTCAACTAAAGATTTGTAGTAAGATATTTTCTCAGGGGTGTATTCGCCCATGTTATCACTTGTTAGGAATACTCCATGAACGTTAGCGCAAGATGTCGCCAACGTTCTTTTTTTATCTTCGCTTAAATGAATATTTTTATCGCGCAAGAAGAATACATCCGGATCGTTAAGATGAGCTCTGCCGTTTAATGGCTGGCGAACTTTTGTCGTTTCTATTGCATGTGCCGTTGAAACTATTTCTCTGTGGGCAGGGCGCATATATAAAGGCCCTTTCCAATTTAAAGAAACGTCGCAACTTACTCTACAATATTCAACCTTGCCAAAAGCAGGCCATACAGGAATGCCACAACCTAAAATTGCGTGTTCGCCACAAACTTCTCGAAGAAGGTCCATAGCACGACACATTCTTGCAGCTCTAGTTTCATTTATAGAATAAAGTTCTTTAGAAGAGATTTTTTCGTTGTTAGTAGGAGTGCCATAAGGGGCAGCACTATATAAGAAGTCTAGTTTAACGAGGTCAAAGCCCCATTTATTAAATACTGTATTAAAAACTTCTCGGATATATGAGATAACATCCTCGTTGTCAATATTAAGAGCGTAAAAACCGCCCCAATTGCATCCGGCTTTCCAAGGTTTATCATCAACCATTAAGAACCAATCTGGATGCTCCTTGAAAAGTACTGAAGATTCATTTGCACTAAAAGGCGCAAGCCAAAGACCAGCTTTAAAACCTTTTTCGTGAATTTTATCAGCGACAACTTTCATTCCATTAGGGAACTTTTTGGAATCCACTCTAAGCCAATCACCAACATTTTCTTCCCATCCATCATCTACTTGGAATAAGTCATCAGCATCTAAAACTTTTGCACAACCCTCTAAATCTTCTATAACAGAAGTTTCGGTTATATTTTCGTAGCGGTTATACCAACTAGAATATCCTTTTATTTTTTTATCAGTAAGGGCATGACAATCCATTTGCGCAAACCATCCATCAAAGACTTCTGATTCACTTCCTTCACCCACGTACATATCAAACAATTTATATGTACCTTCTTTAATTGATAAACCTGCACAATCTTTTTCAAAAATGAGTCTTCCAAAACGGTTGCTGTCCAAACCGTCTTCGGAAAAACCAATTCCCCAATTGTAAAACGATTCATAACTAATAAGTGTGTAACCAAAGTGCTCGCAGTTAGAAGCTACTAAACGATAGAAGTCGCCATCTCTAAAGTATACATAAGATTCACCGTGTAAAATACCATCCTGGTATGGATAGTTTACAAAATGATAATCAGCATAACGATCAAGCGCGAACGCATCTATTAAAAATTTAGGAACGTGGTGAAGTCCACGGATTTTACTGTTGATAGAATATTCTGGGCAGTGTGTCCAAGTTTGGTAGCCGTTGATAAAAATCTTTTCATCTTCTTTTATGCCCCATGGAACGAAAACTTTAGCACTTAAAATAACCCCTTCAGGAAGAGAAGGTTCGATTACTAAATGAGTATTTTCTGGGCAGACTTCTCCTGAAAAAACGTGAACGCCGTCATTTGTATCCACTAGAATTTCATAACTGAAAGTTTTCATAATTGCCTCCGTTTAGAGCTCGGATTTTACTGTATCAATCTTAAATTCTACACTTTCTTGCATTCCATCAGCAGTATAGATAAGAAGTTTTCCTTCACCGCTAACACCATAAGAAGAAACAATTGTTCCACCCATGCCGCCTTCAGCAGTAATAACAAAAGGCCCATTTAGTTTAATCATACCTTCAGTTGAAAAACCAATAGGCATTTGCGCATAACTAGCTAGATTGTTATTTTCATCAAGAATACGGATACGAATAAGAGACATATCGTAAGCATCACCATCTGTTAAGTGGGTTTTAGACACTTTGACATCTAAGTGTAGATTGCTTGAAGGAGAGTAAGTTTTGCTAAGTATAACTTTACCATCTTTAATAGCATCAAAACGCCATTTCGTAGATGTATCGCCCCAATTGCCGACATATTTGCCGTATAAATTCATACCGTCTTCCATATTCATCTTATATTTAAGCATACAAAAGCCGAGTTTTAGTTTGTCTTTGAGAGGCATTTTAGAAAGGCCATATTTTTCAGCACTTAGCAAACATTCTCTAAGAATTTTAGCTTTTTTTCCATCAAAGCCTTCTTCTGTTTGCAATAAATCTCCGATTGTATCATCAATTTCTATTGGCCCGTGATTTAAGGCCTGATAAGGGGTTCCTGAAAAAGACTTAACAAAGACATCGTTTTTATAAAGTTTTACTTCATCGGCATTTGTAAATGCATATATTTTACCTTTTTGGAAAGCAGGGTAGTCACCAGTTTCGAAGTTAGAACCAATTTCCAAAACAGGATTATCACCCTGACTAGAATAGGTGTAAGCTGCAAGTTTAGGATTTCTAAATTGATCTAAAACTCCGTGATAGCACATTCTATCACCGCTGCCAAAATCCTTGTGAGTAGCATAATCAAACATACACCACTGGAAACAACCTATATGGGTACCACTTGCTATAGCACTATTTAGTACAGTCGCATGTCTTAAAGCTTGCTCTTGACGATGACTCAAATCGTCGAAAGATTTAGTTGGGAACATATGACCATTGCTTTCACTAATAAGCAATGGTTTATTGCCACGAACAACTGCGCTCTTAGGACGGCAGCCTTTTCCGGTGCCATCGTATGAAAAATCGTTATAAGCATAAACATCTTCTAAAAGATGACTTTTCTCAATAAAGCGAACACCACTAGTGGCTCTGCTAGGGTCAAGTTCATGTGCCGCTGCGTTTGTTTTTTTGTATAAGTCATCATTGTCTTGGCTTTCGTTGATACGAACACCCCAAAGAATAATTGACGGATGGTTTCTATATTGAAGAACCATCTCGCGAGTTGTTTTTATGGCTACGTTTTGCCACATTCTATCCCCTATATATTGCCATCCTGGAATTTCAGTAAAAACTAAAAGCCCAAGTTTATCACATTCGTCAATAAAATATTTGCTTTGAGGGTAGTGCGAAGTTCTTACAGCGTTGCAGCACAGTTCCTCTTTTAAGATACGAGCATCTTCTCTTTGTAAAGATTCAGAAGCGGCGTATCCTACGAAAGGAAAACTTTGGTGACGATTTAGTCCGCGCAAGAAAATCTTTTCGCCATTTAGATAAAAACCGTCCGGCTTAAAATCAAGTGTTCTAACACCGAAAGTCGTCTCAAAAATATCCTCTGAATCATTTTCGTAAGTTCTAGCGGTACATGAATATAATTGAGGATTATCAATTGACCAAAGTTCAGGTTCTTCGATAAAAAGATCAACGCTTAGAGGACAATCCTTTAAGAGTGATACTAAACTTCCGTTAGGACCATATATTTCTAAATCAGTTGAATCAGGATTGCCGTTGATTTTAATATCTATATGAATATTTTGAGTGTCTTTTGTGTAGATGAAAACATCTTCAATATAAGTTTGTGGACGAATATCAAGCCAAACATCTCTATAAAGTCCGCCATAAGTAAGATAGTCAATAACGCCACCAAAAGGAGGAATATTTTGACTTTCGTTGCAATCAACCATAACTGCTAGTTGATTATCGCCATCTTTAACATAATCTGTGATATCAACTTTAAAAGATGTATAGCCGCCTTTGTGGTCATCGACACTTTTTCCGTTCATGAAAATTTCAGCACTATGAGCGGCGCCATCAAATTGCAAGAAGATTTTATTTCCAATATATTCTTTTGGAATATTAATTATTTTTCTATATCCGCAGATCGTTTCATAATTTTTTGGGTCAGCATAGTGAAGAGGCACTTCGCACACATTATGTGGTAAGCGCACAAGCTCCTCTCTGCCAACGAAGTTTAAAAATTCTTCGGACCATGTATAGGTAAATTCCCAATTGTTATTAATTCTTATCAACTTTTCTTCCCCTATAATGCCTATGTATTGCGTGCATAAGCTGTATTGTTCTAGATTTATTTTATCACATTTCAAGTCATTTTTTGATATAATTAGCATATTAAATATGGGGGATTTTATTATGAAAGAATTAAAACTTAACTATAAAAGAACATTTCTTATTGGGTTCGCCTTTTTTGGAATATTGCTTTTGTGGCAAGTCTACGATTCATGGTGCCCGACATTTCTCACTGATATATTCGCAAATAATATGTATGGCTTAACATCAGCTGAACTTAAACTTAGCGATCCGGCTAAAATATTAAATGTCCAATGGATTGTTGGAATTATTATGGCATGTGATAATCTCGCGGCATTAGTTATGCTTCCTATTTTCGGAAGACTTTCAGATAAAACTAAAAGCCCTATCGGAAAACGTATGCCTTTTATCATTGTAGGAACAGTTGTTTCGGCAATTGCATTTCCGTTTGTTCCACTTTTCTTCCATAACAATAATATCGTTGGAATGGTTATCATGATGTTAATCGTTTTATTGTTTATGATGATGTATAGAAACCCAGCAGTTTCACTTATGCCTGATATTACTCCTAAACCTTTAAGAGCTAGGGCTAACGGCATTATTAATATCATGGGTTATATAGGCGGAGCGTTTGCAACGGTGCTTGGAATTTTCCTTAAACTTTCTGACTATATCAACGTAGCTGATAGAGCAGATAAAGTATGGATTATTGAAATTCCTTTTATTGTTGCTTCTGTTTTGATGGTTGTTTCGGCAGTAGTTTTATTCATCACAATTAAAGAAAATAAACTTGAAGAAGAACTTAAAGAAGATATGCAAGAGGGCGAGCGCCAAGCAGCAATCGAAAATCCTGTTACTGATGACGGGCCGATGACTCCTGCAAATAAAAAGATGCTTCTTGCCATCTTAGGCGCAGAGTTCTTATGGTTTATGGCTGATAACGCAGTTGGTACATATATTGGAAACTATGTAATTTACTACTTGAATTCAGTTTCATCAGCAACAATGATCCTTACAATCGTTGGCGGTGTTGCTAGTGTAGTTGGTTTTGCAATTGGTGGAAAAGTTGCTGACAAAATCGGAAGAAAGTGGACAATTTGTATCGGCTTGCTTCTTTCAGTTCTTGCTTTAATACTTGCGATTTTTGCAAAACCTACAGGAGTTGTTACTGGCGAAAATGGCGAATTTTCATTCCCAATTATTCTTTATGTTTCATGGGTAATTAAAGGATTTGGAATGTCGCTAGTACATAACTGTTCATTTCCGATGGTTGTTGAGCTTTGTTCATCAAAACATATCGGAAAATTCACGGGATATTATTACGCAGCTAGTATGGCAGCACAAACTGTCACACCTGTGCTTCTTGGATTTATCTTCATGAAGAGCGGCGCTTGGAGAGCACTTCCAATCTACAGTACAATCCTTCTTGCACTTAGCGCAGTAGTATTTATTCTTTTCGTTAAGAATATAAAAGCTAAAAAAGTTGAAAACGCAAAAGGCCTTGAGGCTTTTGCAGATGAGGATTAATAATGAAATCGTTGAATAAAAGAAGCGATGAAGAAATAAATAAGTTTTTTCATTGGAACTATGCACATAGAGGACTTCACGATATTGAAAATAAAGTACCCGAAAACTCTTTAAGGGCTTTTGCTCTTGCAGCAGAAGCTGGTTATGGAGCAGAGTTAGATGTTCAACTTTCTAAAGATGGACAAGTAGTAGTATTTCATGATGACGACTTAAAAAGAGTTTGTGGCATAGACAAAAGAGTTGATGAATTTACTTTTGAAGAATTAAATAAGATGTCTCTTTTAGGAACAGATCAAACAATTCCTTTGTTTACTGAGGTCTTAGAAGTTTTTGGAAAAGGAGATGGACCGTTAATTGTTGAACTTAAGACTGGCCCAAATAATAATGAGCTTTGCAAAAAAACTTATGACATCTTAAAAACATACAAAAAAGATTTTTGCATTGAATCTTTTAACCCATTCATAGTCAAGTGGTTTAAAGATAATGCTCCGGAAATTTTTAGAGGGCAACTTGCAACATATCCAGAAGCTTATGGGAATACTTATCCAAAATTGTTTTGTAACATGCTTTCAAATTGCAAATTTACTTTTATGAATAAACCGGATTTTATTGCGTATTATAATTTTGCAGATGCGAAAGAAAATGCAAAAACTTCTTTAAGAAAAAGGCCAAAAGCAATTGCTCGTTTAAGAGAGAAGGGAACAATGCTTTTGGCATGGACTTCAAGAAATCCTGACATAGATCAAGAAAAAAATGATGGTGTTATTTTCGAAAAATATCGTCCATCAACAAAGTACTAAAGAAGCACGTTGTTAGTTATTCTCGCGTTTTGCAAGTTCGCTAACGATTCTTTCGTACTCTTCTTCGTCGAGTTTATATTTTTTCATGTAAAGAATGTAACAAACAATCATCATTATTGCAGGAACAACAGTCATTACTATAAGTAGGCCAATTGTTTGAAATGAAGATACATTGCCGATTACATCACCAATTTGACTCATCTTAATTTCGTCAGTGATTTGGCCAAGGTTTGCTTGCTGCTCTAAATCTGATATTTGGTTTGTGTAGTTAGTAACGCCGCAAGCTAAATAGCTAAGAGTAGTAATAAGAACTACGAAAGCTGAAGCAAGCTTTGTCATGAATGGACGAACAGAAGCGATAATTCCGTCATCTCTTTCTCCGTGCAAGTACTCGTTATATTCAACAGTATTGAGAATTGAAATCATCATTACGAGATAGTAGCAGTAGTTACCTAGGTTAGCAGCCATACTCATAATTGTGATAATCCAGAACTTAATCATTGTGTTTGGAAGAACAAGTCCAATTAGAAGCATTAAACCATAACCAAGAAGAGAAATAATAAGCATAGTTCTCATTAAAGATTTTCTCTTTGTTTTCTTCGCTATTGCAGGATATGTAATCATAAGGACTGCGGTAGCAAGAAGTCCTACAGTGTTAAAGATGGTGTATAGTCCGCCTTCGTATCCGAATGCAAAGTAAATATAAGTTGAACCTAAACCACCAGCGATAAGTCCGTTACCAATTTCTTGAATCAAGAAAATAATAGTAATCCAAAGAAGTTGGTCGTTGTTTTTGATTGTATTAATAATCTTTTTAAAACTTACACGTGGAGCAGGATTATTCATATATGAACGATCTTCTTTTACTCCGAAAATTGTAAAGCACATAAGAGCAGGTCCTAAAACGGCGATGATTAAAGCAACAACGCCGTAGGCAGTTTGCGCATTGCCACCGATTGCACTTGTTCCGGTTGTGAAAATAGGAATAAGCATAGAAGCAAGTGCGCCACCAATACCTGCGCAAAGGTTAGTGCGAGATGTAAATTTATCACGTAGTGAAGATTCTTTTCCAAGTGAAGGAATAATTCCCCAATAAGAAATATCATGCATCGTATAAGTAATACTATATAAAAGATAGATAATTGCAAAGAAGATTACAAAAGACCATCCTTGAAGTCTTACATTGAATGCAAGATAAATAACTATAGAAGTTGTAAGTATGCCAATAAGCATCCAAGGTTTAAATTTTCCCCATCTTGTACGTGTACGCTCAATAATATTACCCATAATAGGATCGTTAAAGGCGTCGAAAACTCTAGCAACAATCATAATGACTGTAATTGCCATAAGTTGCGCAGCAGTAAGTCTGTGAGTAAAAAGAACGTAAAGAAGGATATAGTTTGTAAATAGGTTGTACATCATATCCCTTCCCAAAGTACCAAGAGGGAAGAACCATAAATTCTTTTTTGTTTGTTCTGGACTAATTCCGGTTTGATTAGTGTTCATAATAAGCTCCCTTTATTTTAATATTACAGCTTCCCATGGATTTAAGCTGCCATCAAAACTACTTCTATTATAAGTTGAAAATTCTAAAATTCCATTAAATTCAACATTAGTTTTTTTATCTGAATGATTCAAAATAATTATTAAATCACCACGCTTATATGCGGCGACATTTTTTCTATTAAGAAGAAGATTATATTCTCCACAAAGAAGGTCAGTGTTTTCTTTCCTAAAAGCAATCAGTTTTTTATAGCAATTAAGTACTGAATTGGAATCGGAACATGTATCGGAAACATTAATATGTTTATAATTTTTATTAACTTTAAGCCAAGGCAAACTGCTCGAAAATCCTGCATTTTCAGATGAATTCCATTGCATAGGGGTTCGAGCATTATCGCGACTTGTTTGCTTAATCATCTTCCAACGAAGCTTAGCAGGAAAGTGTAAAGATGTAAGAAGGTTGTATATATTTTTGGATTCTACATCTTGCACTTCGTCCATAGAAGTATAATCAAAATTAGTCATACCAATTTCTTCGCCTTCAAATATAAAAGGAGTACCCTTTGAGGTAAGGAGAAACGTTGCTAATAATTTAGCCGACTCATTTATGTATTTCTTTGAACCAAAACGGCTTACACTTCGAGGCTGGTCGTGATTTTCTAAATAAATTGTATTCCAAGGAACTTCGCAGGCCCATTTATCTGTAACTTTAATAAAACGCTTCCAACTAAATGCTCGCTTAAACCATTTAACAATTATCTGGTCAACTTCCATATGCTCAAAGCCAAAGACCATACTTAATTCTTTACGCTCTTTAGCAGTAAGCAAGGTGGCAGTTTTGGTATCAACGAAGACTGTTTCGCCAACAGTGAAAGCGTCGTATTTTTCAATTATTTTATTAAGTTCGCTTAAAATTTTATGAGTTCCGTCAAGAGTTAGATAGTGTTCAGAACCGGTTAAAATAAGTTTTTTCTTGCCATTAGCCAAGGAATCTTTGTAAATAATATTTATGACATCACATCTAAATCCTGAAACACCTTTTTTAAGCCAAAACTCTAAAATATTTTTTACTTCTTCTAAAACCAAAGGATTGTGATAGTTTAAGTCAGGTTGATGCTTTGCAAAAAGATGCATATAATAAGCGCCTCGTGCTTCGTCATACTCCCAGCATTTTTCACCAAAAAAACCAGTCCAGTTATTTGGCGTTCCTTCCCAATTATCGGACCAATAATAAAAATCGTTGTAAGGTTTAATATTTTCGCGACTTTTTTGAAACCAGGAATGTTCCGTAGAGGTGTGATTTATAACTAAATCCATAATAATTTTAATTTTGCGCTCTTTAGCAGCAGCAATTAAATTATCAAAGTCCTCCATTGTTCCAAAATCGGGATGAATACTATAATAATCACTGATATCGTAACCATTATCCTCATTTGGAGAAGCGTAAACAGGACTTAGCCAAATAACATTAATTCCTAAATCTTTTAAGTAATCAAGTTTTGAGATGATGCCAGGAATATCTCCTATACCATCACCATTAGAATCCGCAAAACTACGTGGATATATTTGATAAATAATAGATTTTTGCCACCATTTAAGTGCATCGAAATTATTCTCGCCCATAAAATCCCCTTGAAAAATATCTTAAAAATATTATATCAAATCGCTTGTATATCGTGCAATGAAGTCTTAAAATGCTTTTTATAGATATAAAGGAGATGAATAAATGAAATACAAAAGAGTGTTATCGATTCAAGATGTTTCATGCTTTGGCCAGTGCTCAAATACAGTTGCACTTCCAATAATTTCAGCATGTGGTCATGAGTGTGCAATTATTCCTTCAGCAGTGCTTTCAACTCATACAGCAGGTTTTGAAGGATTTACGTGTAAAGATTTAGGAGAAGAGATTCCTAAAATAGGAAAACATTGGGAAGAAAGAGGCATTAAATTTGACTGCATTTATACGGGATATTTAGGCTCAAGTGAGATGGTAAAGTCTGTAGCACAAATTATGAGAACATCACTTAAAGACAATTCGGTAAAAATTGTTGACCCAGCGATGGCAGATAATGGAAAACTTTATCCGGCATTCAATAGCGAATATGTAGATGCTATGAAGTGGCTTTGCTCACAAGCAGATATTATTCTTCCAAATATAACAGAAGCATGCTTCCTTACAGGAGTAGAATATAAAGAAAACTACGATCAAGAATATGTCCAAAATCTTTTGATGGAACTAGATAAGCTTTGCGGTGGATGCATAATTCTTACAGGAGTGAGTTTTAAACCTGAAAAAACAGGTGTTATGATTTATGAAGCGGGATTTTGTTCATATTATGAGCATGACAAAATAAACCAAAATTATCATGGAACGGGAGACGTTTTTTCATCTGTATTTGTTGGAAGTATGATGTGTGATGTTGGAGCTGTTAATGCGGCATGTGTCGCAGCAGATTTTACTGTTGATTCAATAAAAGCAACAATAGGCGACGATGAACATTGGTATGGAGTAAAATTTGAACCACAGCTTAAAGAACTTATAAAAACATTAACTGAAAATAATGAAGAATAAAAAATTATAAAATTATTACAGGATATTTTTTAATAATTGCCTTAATAAATTCATCTAGAACATTTAAGGGAACGACAGCTAAAAAGGTACCTGCAAAACCGCCACCGTTGACGCGAATAGCGCCTTCGGTGGTTATTTTATTTAATGTTTCTTTTGCAAAGATAAAAGCATCAAAGTATTTGCTTGGAACTTTTATGTTTTGCAATTTGTTAAGTGAAGATTCTCCTGATGAATTTACTGCATTAATAAAAGGTTTAATGTCGTTTTTGCTTAACGCATTAAAGGCTTCCTCAACGCGAGATACTTCCTCGAAATAGTGAGTCGCACGAAGCCATGCTCTAGAAGTTTTATCACATGTTTTGCAACCATTATCTTTAAAGAATTCTTCTTTAGAAACTTCGCTTAAAATATTTTTGCCAAATCTATTGGCAATTGCTTTCATTTCAAAAGGAATTGTGGCATATTCGTCTGTGAGATTTTCATGGTTTGATTTAGAATCAATTATTAAAAGTGAATAGCCAGCACTTTCAAAATCGAAATCCACTTTTTTGATATCAGGGTTGTCACTGTCATTAAAATCGATGTAAACAATTCCACCAACAGATGAAGCCATTTGGTCCATTAAACCAGAAGGTTTTTTGTAATAATTATTTTCTGCAAACTGTCCAATTTTAGCGATGCTTTTAGCATCAACTTTTCCATCGGCAAATAGAGTATTTAATATTCTTCCAATTAGAACTTCAAAGGCAGCACTGCTAGAAAGACCACTGCCGACAAGAACATCAGTTTCAATATATGCATCAAAACCTTTTATTTCATAGTCGTTAGAAAATGCTTCTACAATTCCACGAACTAAAGAAAGAGTAGTTCCTTCTTCTTTTTTTATTGGACCATTTCCAATTGTTGTTAGGTCTAATGATATGGAATCAAAACCCTCAGGGATTATGTTTATAGTGTTCGTTTGATTTAAGTTGAAAGCTGCGCGCATAAAAAGATTAACGGAAGATGCAAGAACTTTTCCGCCTTGATGATCAGTGTGGTTGCCAAGAAGTTCAACCCTACCAGGCGCGCATGCAAACAAAGAAGGTTCGTAATTAAAATTTGTTTTGAAATATCTTATAAGATTATATTTATCATCAGCATTCATGTTATTTATTTGAGTTTAGATAAATCATCAAAAAATGCTGGATAAGATTTTTGGGTAACTTCAGCATTTAGTATTTCAACTGGCTTTCTACTAACACATGCTGCAATAGCACTCATCATAGCAATTCGATGGTCTCCAAAAGAACTAACTGTGCCACCAACAAAAACAGGATGGCCAACTTCTTCGACAGGAGAACCAAGCCCGTTAATAATTAGGCAATCTTCAGTAGCATCTATTTCTGCTCCGAGTGAATTGAGGTTTTTTTGAATTGTTACACGTCTGTCAGATTCTTTAAACTTAAGTCTTTGTACATTCATAATTTTTGTAGTGCCTGTAGCTGCACAAGCTAGTAAAGCAACAGCGGGGATAAGATCAGGAATATCACGTGCATCAATATTTATACCTCTTAGGTGCCCGCCGTTAACAGTGACATTGTTTCCATGTATGCTAACGTTTGCGCCAAAAGCTTTAAGAATATTTAAGATGCGCTTATCACCTTGAACAGAATCTACGTTAAGGTCTAAACATGTAAGTGGCGAATTTCCGATAGCGCCACCAGCTAAAAAATAAGCTGCACTAGACCAATCTTTTTCTATAGAGATTGAATCTTCTTTGAAATGATATTTTTGGTTTCCAGGAATCTTAAAAGTATATCCAATTCTTCCCATACCTTTTTCAGCACTTATTTTTATTCCAGCTTGTCGCATAACGGCCATAGTCATTGCAACATAACTAGTTGATTCAAGATGACCTTCAACAATAATTGTGCTATTTACTTCTAAAAGAGGAAGAGCAAGCATTAATCCAGAAATAAATTGTGATGAAACATTTCCTGGAAGAATAAATGAACCGCCTGTAAGTTTCCCAGAAATAAAAACGCGACTAACATATTCATATCCATTCAAGTTGGTCTCATCTTCACGTTTTTCACTGCGAACGCCGTGCGCTTTAAGTGCTTTAAGAAGTGGCTCCATAGGTCTGTCCACTAAACTTTTGTGAAGAACAAAAAGAGAAGTTTTTCCTAAAGCAGCAGCAATAGGAAGCATAAAACGATAGGTTGTTCCACTTTCAAAACAATCTAAAATTCTGATATTTTCGCTAATTGTTGGAGACTCTAAGGGTTCTCTTAAGCCCAATTCTCTAAGACAATTTAATGTTGCTTCTATATCTGATGACATATTGGTACATTTTACTTTTCCAACTTCGCCAGCTAAAGCCTCAATGATTAAATATCTATGGGCTAAAGATTTTGATTCTGGAACAGTAACGATGCCACTTATAGTTTTGTTGCTTATAGTTTGATTCATTGTAATGCTTCCTTAACTTTGAGTACCTTATTCATTAATCTTGAAAATTCATTTGGAGTAATAGCCTGTTTTGCATCGCTAAGTGCATTAGCGGGGTCGTTGTGAACTTCAATAAGCAAACCATCCGCACCAGCCGCAACACATGCAAGGGACATTGATTCAACAAGCTCAGCTCTTCCAGTTGCATGGCTAGGGTCGGCGATAATCTTTAATTCACTCATTGAATGAAGTAGAGGAATTGATGAGATGTCCATAGTATTTCTAGTTGCATTCTCAAAGGTTCTAATTCCTCGCTCACAAAGTATAACGTCTTTGTTTCCGCCTGCTAAAATATATTCAGCGCTAGCTAAGAGCTCTTCAATAGTGGCAGCTCTACCGCGCTTTAAGATAACAGGCTTATTAATTTTGCCAAGTTCTTTTAGAAGGTCAGTATTTTGCATACTTCGTTCGCCAACTTGCAAAATATCAATATCACTATATAAGTCAATTAATCGAATATCTGAAATTTCTGATACACACTTAAGCCCAGTTTCTTCTTTCGCTTTAACTAAAAACTTAAGCGCTTCTTTTCCTAAACCCTGGAAATCAGTAACATGTGTACGAAGCTTAAAAGCGCTACCTCTTAAGTGAGTTGCACCTGCTTCTTTCACGGCTTTAGCGATATCAATTATTTGGTGTTCGTTTTCAACAGAGCAAGGCCCTGCTATAACGTAAAAATTGTTCATAATGGTTTATTTTATGCTTTTTTTCGTTTTCGGTCAATAAATGAAGGAGTAGAAATTATATAAAGAATTGGCACAATTATTCCACATATTAATAAAGTCAGCATTATTGTAAGTTTTATGCTAATAATTAGCACAAAGATAGAAGAAATTATGGAAAAAATTATGATAAGTCTAGCTCTTAAGAGACATTGTTTGCTAGGAACTCTTCGATTTTTATTAAGCCCGGTTATACCGGTTAGAACTGCTAAAATTCCTGATAGTGCACTAAGTATTGCTCCTGCGACAACAAGGAATTTTGGAGCACTTGTATTTGCCGTGGTTGTAGTGATAATTAAAATGCACATAACAACTAAAAGCAATCCACTAATTGCCAAAAATATACTCATAAAAATAAAAAAAGCAGACCGTTTATTACTCATAAAATAAATTATAAACATCTTCTTTTAAAAAAGCCACTAAGCAGCTAAAAAAAATCATTCCCAGGCCATTTCTTTTTGCGTTGACCTTGGATAAAAATTTTAGTATATTAGTAAAGCACATTCGTGCGAAAGAGCTATTCGCTCAAATCTGGCAGCTTCTGCCAAACATTTCAAAAAATTTTATTTAGGCAGGACGAGCCAACGTTATTGCGTTAATCTAATCCGCTCTGCCGGAAAGAGGTAAATATGGAACTTAATTTTACGAGAAACTACAAAGATGTCGTATTCATTGATTTGTTTGAGCGTGATAAAAAGTCACTTTTAGAATTGTTCAATTTCTTTAATGGTACGGATTACACCGATGAATCCGAAATTGATATTGTTACAATCAAAGATTCACTTTTTGTTACAAAGTATAACGACTTAGCTTTTGTATTTGCGAATGTAATTAGTCTTTATGAACATCAAAGTACATTGAATGCGAACCTGCCGTTAAGGTTATTGTGCTATCTTGCAGAAGAATATCAAGTACTTGCTAATAAAAACGAAAGAAGCATTTACAGTGAAAAAGCAATACAACTTCCTACTCCAAAATTATATATATTTTATAATGGTGAAAAAGGTGCTGAAGATATAAAACTATTGAAATTAAGTGATTCTTTTGTTAATAAAAAGGTTATCCCTGACATTGACTTATTAGCGCATTTTGTTAATATAAATTATGGGCATAATAAAGACTTAATGAAAAAATGCTCTCTACTAAACGAATATGCAAAATTTGTTGATATAATTCGTTCTAAGAAAGTCAAAGATGAAAACTTAGAAAAACACATAAATGAAACAATCGATGTTTGCATTAACGAAGGAATATTAAGTAGTTATTTGCAGGAAAGGAGAGAGTTCGTGTTAGGAAGCTTAATAAGAGAATTTGACCAAGAAAAATATGATAGAACATTAAAACAGGATAGTTTTGAAGAAGGTGTTGCCCAAGGCATGCAGCAGGTGCTTGGGCAGTTATTAGAAGAAGGTACTATTACAATGGAGTATGCTGTTGAGCATGGATACAAACAAGAAGCTGTTGCAGAAACAAAATAAATAAGAGTAATTTAAATAGATTTTGTGTTATATTTAAATAGTATTTACAAATCTGAAATAACTATTAAAAGATAGTTTTGTTATTGAAAGGGAAGGAAATTGAGGATGAAAAAGAAAGCAACAAAATTGTTTATGACTATAGTGGCAGTCCTTTGTTTGTCGATGGCTTTTGCTTTTGTAAGTTTTGCTGATGAGCCGGTACAGGGATTAACTCTAGAGCAAAGCGCTGAAGTAGATAGCAACAAGAATATTACAGTAACATTAACTGCAAAAAACAAAGTAGAAACATTGTATTTTTCGGACTTAACACTTAAGAATGAAGTTCCAGAAGGATATGAATTAAAGAAACAAGGAACAGGTGAGATAAGTGTTAAAGAATTAGCATATGCAGACGGGCCAATCAAACTAACAACAACTTTTGTTCCAAAGACTAATCCTAAAACGGGAGATAACAATTCTTTATTCTTAATAATTGGAATCATTGTTTTAAGTGGATCACTTATAGCTGTTTTAA
>JAZLLU010000019.1:0-61782 GCA_045598285.1 Lachnospiraceae bacterium
TTTTCTCCAATGTATTGCTGAATTTCACTATCAGGATTATCTAAATATTCCTTAAATTTTTTAAGGTTGTTTTCTTTAACACTAGTTGCAACTGCTGTGGTTGCTTTCAAGTCTGCATAGTTAATATATAACTTATCCGGATCTCTTTCTTTTTCACGTTCCTCTTTAAAATCCTCTGCCATATCAGCCCCACTATTTACCATACCGTTTAAGTCAAAACTCGTAGAACTTATAGAAATTGGGTATGATGTCATCGTTTCTTTTTGGATATCAGCAATATATTTATTTGCTCCTGTTGAAAGAGCCAATATAAGAGCAATACCAATAATACCTATTGACCCAGCAAAAGATGTAAGAATAGTTCTGCCCTTTTTAGTTCTAAGGTTATTAAAACTAAGTGCGAGAGATGTAGCAAAAGACATCTTCGCTTTTCTTTTTTTTGTATTCTTTAATTTCTTTTTATCCTCTAAAGGTTGCGCAGACTCATTTTCTATCTGACTTGCTTTTTTAACATCCTTTTGTATATCTTCATCCGTATAAGGCATGCTATCATCAATTATCTTTCCATCGCGAAGCCTTACTATTCTAGATGCATATTCTTGTGCAAGTTCAGGGTTATGCGTAACCATAACAACCAATCTATCTTTAGCAACTTCTTTAAGTAAATCCATAACTTGAATACTTGTTTCCGTATCAAGTGCTCCTGTAGGTTCATCGGCAAGTAAAATATCAGGGTTATTTACTAACGCCCTTGCAAGTGCAACTCTTTGCATCTGACCACCGGACATCTGGTTTGGCTTTTTGTGAAGTTGCTCGCCAAGTCCAACTTTTTCAAGTTCCTTCCTGGCTCTTTCTTTACGTTCTTTTCTAGGTGTGCCACCAATCGTAAGTGCCAACTCAACATTTGATAATACGTTTTGGTGTGGAATTAAATTATAACTTTGGAAAACAAATCCAATTGAGTGATTCCTATATGTGTCCCAATCTCTATCGTTATATTCTTTTGTGGATTTTTCGTTAATAACAAGGTCCCCACTATCATATCTGTCGAGGCCACCAATAATATTTAAGAGCGTAGTTTTTCCAGAACCAGAAGGTCCCAAAATAGCAACAAATTCATTATCACGAAGGTTAAGACTAACATTGTCTAATGCTTGTTGAACTAAATCTCCCGTCTTATATTGTTTTGAAATATTTTTTATCTGTAACATACACTTATATTATACTTCAAATAAGAAGTTTTTGTGTCCTTATTTATTGTTATTTAACCCTTTTTATGCTATTCTAATCGATAGATTTTTTCAATCCAATATTTATTTTACAAGGAGTTATCATGAAAGTTATATTACAAGACGGAACAGTGCAAGAATGCTCATTTGAAGATTCTGTAGGAAAAGAGGCTTTTCATCATACAACCTCGCACATCTTAGCTCAAGCAGTTAAGAGGCTTTATCCTACCACCAAATGTGCTATTGGTCCGGCTATTAAAGATGGTTTTTATTATGACTTTGAATTTGATTTTGATTTCACAGATGAAAATCTTGTAGCTATTGAAGCAGAAATGAAAAAGATTACTAAGGAAAATCTTAAGCTTACTCATTTCACTATGGATAGAGAAAAAGCGCTTGAGACTATGAAAGAACTCGGCGAAGACTATAAAATTGAACTAATTAACGACCTTCCTGAAGATGCTACTTTAAGTTTTTTCCAGCAAGGCGATTATTTAGAGCTTTGTGCAGGCCCTCATGTAACGTACACTTCTGCGATTAAGGCTTTTAAGCTTTTAAGCGTGGCTGGTGCTTATTGGCGCGGCAACGAGCACAATAAAATGCTCACTCGTATTTACGGAACATCTTTTCCAAACAAAGATTTATTAGATGAATATTTATTCAAAATTGAAGAAGCAAAGAAACGTGACCATAGAAAGATAGGTAAAGAATTAGGACTCTTTACTCTTTTAGATGAAGGCCCTGGTTTTCCATTCTTTCTTCCAAAGGGAATGGTTCTTAAAAATCTTTTACTTGATTATTGGAGAAATATTCATACTCGTGAAGGTTATGTAGAAATATCTACACCTATTATGCTTAATAGAGATCTTTGGGAAACATCAGGCCATTGGTTCCATTACCAAGAAAATATGTACACAACCGTAATTGACGATGTTGACTTTGCAATCAAGCCTATGAACTGCCCTGGCGGTATGCTCGTTTATAAATTAGAACCTCATTCATATAGAGACTTACCTTTACGTATCGCAGAAATTGGACTTGTTCACCGTCATGAAAAAAGCGGTCAGCTTCATGGCCTTATGAGAGTTCGTTGTTTCAACCAAGATGATGCACATATTTTCATGACACCTGAACAAATCCCATATGAGATAAAAGGCGTTGTTCGTCTTATTGACGAAGTCTATACAAAGTTTGGATTTAAGTACCATGTAGAGCTCTCTACTCGCCCAGAAAATTCTATGGGAACAGAAGAAGAATGGGAGATGGCTACAAAAGGTCTAAAAGATGCGCTTGATGATTTAGGACTTGCTTACGTTATTAACGAAGGCGATGGTGCATTCTATGGACCTAAGATCGACTTCCATCTTGAAGACTCTATCGGCAGAACATGGCAGTGCGGAACTATTCAATTAGATTTCCAACTTCCACAACGTTTTGAGGCTGAATATGTAGGACCTGATGGACAACCTCACCGACCAATAATGATTCACCGTGTATGTTTCGGTTCAATTGAACGTTTTATCGGAATCCTAACTGAGCATTTTGCTGGAAAATTCCCATTCTGGCTTAGTCCTGTTCAAATTAAGATTTTACCTATATCCGAAAAGTACACCGGATATGCAGAAGAACTTGAAGCTAAACTTAAAAAAGCTGGCTATAGAACGGATGTTGATGAACGTGCTGAAAAGATTGGCTATAAGATTAGAGAAGCTAGAAATGAGCGAGTTCCTTATATCTTAGTTGTTGGTGAAAAGGAAGAAGAAGCTGGCACAGCTTCAGTTCGCCGCCGTGATGATGGTGAAAACCAAGACCTTGGCACACTAACATTCGAAGAATTAGTTGAAGTTCTTGAAAAAGAAGAAAAAGCTTACTAAAAATATTTTATATACAAAAAAGCAGTCAGTAATCTGACTGCTTTTTTAATGTTTAAGATTTCTTATTTTTGTTTAATTGCTGCCTGAGCTGCTGCCAATCTAGCAATCGGAACTCTGAAAGGCGAACACGAAACATAATCAAGTCCTAATTCGTTACAAAACTCAACTGATGTAGGGTCACCACCATGCTCACCACAAATACCAACATGAATTCTCTCATTCTCGGCTTTTCCAAGCTTGATAGTCATATCCATAAGTTTTCCAACACCGCTTCTATCTAATCTTGCAAATGGATCATTCTCAAAGATCTTAGCATCATAATATGCTCCCAAGAATTTTCCAGCATCATCACGAGAAAAGCCAAATGTCATTTGTGTTAAATCATTTGTTCCAAAGCAGAAGAAATCTGCTTCTTTAGCAATTTCATCGGCTGTAAGAGCTGCACGAGGAATTTCAATCATTGTTCCAACTTCATAATCAAGATTGCTGTCGGCTGCCTTAATTTCTTCATCGGCTGTTTTTACAACAAAGTCTTTAACATACTTAAATTCTTTTACATCTCCGATAAGTGGAATCATAATTTCTGGAACTACTCTCCATTCGCTGTGATTATTTTGAACCTTGATTGCTGCTCTAATTACTGCTTTTGTCTGCATAACAGCAATTTCTGGATAAGTAACCGTAAGTCTGCATCCTCTATGACCCATCATTGGATTCGTTTCATGAAGCGCTGTAATAATATCTTTGATTGTTTCAACGCTCTTTCCTTGAGCTTTTGCTAAAAGTTCGATTTCTCTTTCTTCTGTTGGCACAAACTCATGAAGAGGTGGATCTAAGAAACGAATTGTTACAGGGTTTCCTTCTAAAGCTTCATAGATTTGTTCAAAGTCACTTTGCTGATATGGAAGGATTTTTTCTAATGCTTTTTCTCTTTCTTCTTTTGTATCTGCGCAAATCATTTCTCTAAAAGCTGCAATTCTGTCAGCCTCAAAGAACATATGCTCTGTTCTGCAAAGACCGATACCTTCTGCTCCAAGTTCTCTAGCTTTTCTAGCGTCTTTAGGAGTATCAGCATTTGTTCTAACTCTCATAGTTCTATATTGGTCAGCCCAACTCATAATTCTTCCGAAGTCTCCGCCAATAGTAGCATCAACAGTAGGAATAATTCCTTCATAAATGTTTCCAGTTGAGCCATCAATTGAAATAGCATCACCCTCATGGAAAGTTTTTCCAGCAAGAGTAAATTGCTTATTTTCTTCATCCATTACAATATCACCGCAACCTGATACGCAACATGTTCCCATACCACGTGCTACAACAGCTGCGTGAGAAGTCATTCCACCACGAACTGTAAGAATACCTTGTGATGCTTTCATACCTGTTATGTCTTCTGGTGATGTCTCAAGTCTTACAAGAACAACTTTCTCGCCCCTTGCTTTCCAGCTTTCTGCATCGTCAGCTGTAAATACTACTTTGCCACATGCAGCGCCAGGAGAAGCTCCAAGGCCTCTTCCTAATGGAGTTGCTTTTTTAAGTTCTGCTGCGTCAAATTGTGGGTGAAGAAGTGTATCTAAGTTTCTAGGCTCAATCATAAGCACTGCTTCTTCAGGATTTCTCATTCCTTCGTCAACTAGGTCACATGCAATCTTAAGTGCTGCCTGTGCCGTTCTCTTACCATTTCTAGTTTGAAGCATATAGAGTTTTCCGTTTTCAACAGTAAATTCCATATCCTGCATATCTCTATAGTGTCTTTCAAGCGTTTGACATACTTCATTAAATTGCTTAAAAGCTTCCGGGAATTTTTCTGCCATCATCGATATTGGCATCGGTGTACGAACACCGGCAACAACATCTTCACCTTGAGCGTTTGTTAGGAATTCGCCAAACAAACCTTTTTCTCCTGTTGCTGGATCACGAGTAAATGCAACACCCGTTCCAGAATTATCATTAAGGTTTCCAAATACCATAGGCATAACATTAACAGCCGTGCCCCAGCTATATGGAATATCATTATCACGTCTATATATGTGTGCACGTGGATTATCCCATGAGCGAAATACTGCTCTTACAGCTTCATAAAGTTGAACCTTTGGATCTGACGGAAAATCATCTCCGATTTTATCCTTATATTCAGCCTTGAACTGACTGGCTAACTCTTTAAGGTCTGCTGCCGTTAAATCAACGTCAAATTTAACGCCTCTTTTTTCCTTCATTTCATCGATTAGTTGTTCAAAATATTTTTTGCCAACTTCCATAACAACATCAGAAAACATTTGGATAAATCTTCTGTATGAGTCATAGACAAATCTTTCAAACTTAGGATCTGGATTTGACTTAATCATTGCCTCAACAACTTCATCATTAAGACCAAGGTTAAGAATTGTATCCATCATTCCAGGCATAGAAGCTCTAGCGCCTGAACGAACTGAAACGAGCAATGGATTTGTTAAATCGCCAAACTTCTTTCCATTAATTTCTTCCATCTTTGCAACTGCTTGCATGATTTCATCCATAATCTCGTCATTAATAGTTCTTCCGTCCTCATAATATTGAGTACAAGCTTCTGTAGTTACAGTAAATCCTTGCGGTACTGGAAGGCCAATTTTTGTCATTTCAGCAAGGTTTGCGCCTTTACCTCCAAGAAGTTCGCGCATACTTGCATCACCTTCTGAGAATAAATAAACAAATTTTCCCATAAAAATTACTCCTTTATTTTTCACTCACCCTTAAATTTCTTAGGGTCGTAATTCAACTCACCTGTGTAGGTCTTAACTGCTTCTTCTCCATCAAGTACTCTCGTTGCGCCTGAAGCCATAGCTTCCATTTCAAATTCGCCTGGATAAGCAAATACTGGTGCGATGAATGAGCAAGCCTCTGTAACCTTTTCAACAAGGCCTTTGTCGTGAACCATTCCGCCACCCATAAGAATTGCGTCTACTTTTCCATGCATAGCTGCTGCCATAGCACCAACTTGCTTAATAATTTGGTAAATCATTGCATCCCATACAAGCTGAGCATACTCATTACCTTCTGCTGCCATCTTTGTAACGTCTCTAGCATCAGATGTTCCAAGAAGATTTACAAATCCGCCAGTCTTAGTCGCTAACGCTTTAGCTGTTTTCTTATCAAGATTGTTATCAAAAATATAAGATACAAGTTCTGCTACAGGAATACTTCCGCAACGAGTTGGTGTCATTGGTCCATCCCCCGCAACAATATCATTACCATCAATCATTTTACCTTTTTGGTGAGCTGCAATAGAAGTTCCGCCACCAACATGGCAAACGATATAGTTCATATCCTCATATTTAACACCATTCTTCTTTGAATGAACGATAGCTGTTTCTTTTTGATTCAATGCATGAATATGTGAGCTTCTAATAACACCTTTAAGGCCAGTCATTCTAGCTACGTCGCAGAATTCATCTGTATCAGGTGGGTTAACTACGAAAGCTTTGCATCCAACCTTATCTGCAAATCTCTTAGCAATTTGTGGACCTAACTGAGCTGGGTGTTGTACGCCATTAGCGCCTCTTACTGCGTGATCATATAAAACATCATTAATTTCATAAACACCACCTTCAGAAGCCATAAGTCCGCCACCACGACCAACTACTGCATCTAAATCGCTAACATCAATATTGTTTTCTTTAAGCATTCCATCAATAAGTTCAAAACGATATTCTAATTGGTCTGAAACCTCTTTGAACTTAAGAAGGTCCTCCGCTGCATGTCCAACATTCTCTGAAAAAAGTTTTTCTTCTCCCTTAAAAACAGCAACTTTTGTAGATGTGCTGCCAGGGTTGATAGCAAGTACTTTATAATTTCCCATTTTTCCCTCCAAAAATTTATTTGATTCTATTATAGTATGTTTTTGGTAATTATAAAACACATATTTCCTTTTATATGTACAAAATTCTTTATATAAGTTAAAATGTTTATATAATTTTTATCGGAGGATGAAAAAATGTCAGATATTAAAGAAAACGAAGAGAAAGTTGTTATCACACTTGAATTTGATGATGATGAAAAAGTCGATGCAGAGCCTTTATTCATCTTTGATGTTAATGGAAAAGACTATGTAGCACTTGTTCCTGTTGACGAAGAAGCTGATGATGTTTTTCTTTTTATTTACAACGAGCTTGAAAACGATGAATTTGAATTCCTAGATATTGAATCGGATGAAGAATTTGACCTCGTAGCAAACGAATTCGAAAGAATTATCGAAGAAGCTGATGTTGAAGCGAGCGAAGAAAACTAATGTATTTAGCTGATAATTGGAAAGATTATACAGTTTTAGATACGTCTTCAGGTGAAAAGCTTGAGAAATGGGGAGATTATATTCTCCTTCGTCCTGACCCGCAAGTCATTTGGAATACACCTAAGCAAATCCCTGAATGGAATAAAATCAATGCCCATTACCACCGTTCTAATAAAGGCGGTGGTGAATGGGAATTTTTTGATTTACCAAATCAATGGAAAATTTCTTATGATATTAAATCTCTTAGTGATTTAGGTCTAGACTCTACCCTAACTTTCAATCTTAAGCCTTTTAGTTTTAAGCACACCGGTCTTTTCCCTGAGCAAGCAGTTAATTGGGAATGGTGTGCGAATCTAATTGCGAAAAAATTAAAAGAAGGTGCGAATCATGGCGATATTAAAGTTCTAAATCTCTTTGCATATACTGGCGGCGCGACAGTAGCTTGTGCAAAAGCAGGTGCTCATGTAACGCACGTTGATGCTTCTAAAGGCATGGTTAACTGGGCTAAGGAAAACGCTAACGATTCAAATATTGATGAAAAACTAACTAGATGGTTAGTTGATGATTGCCAAAAATTTGTAGAACGCGAAATTAGGCGTGGAAACAAATATGATGCAATTATTATGGACCCTCCTAGTTATGGAAGAGGCCCTAAGGGTGAGATTTGGAAAATCGAAGAAAATATTTTTGATTTTATAAAACTTTGCAGTCAAGTATTAAAAGATGATGCTCTATTTTTCTTAATTAATTCTTATACTACAGGACTTCAACCTGCAGTACTTTCTTATATGCTTGAATGTTCCATAAAAAATAGTCGTGGTGGAAAAGTTTTTTCAGACGAAGTTGGACTTTTAGTAAAAGCAAACGGCCTAACACTTCCTTGTGGAGCATCAGGCCGTTGGAGTTTCTAATATTTAATAATTTATTTAATTATCTTTAATAAGTTTCTTTTTATTTGAATAATCTATACAAAGTATTTCACTTTGCAAACACCACATATCAACTGCAACCGTAAGGAATTGTAAGATTGCATTGATTGCGATTATAAGTGCAAGTCCTTCAGCTGGAATTCCAAGTTGTGAATATAAAAGTGTGATAACTGCAACTGATGCACCTGGAACATTTGGCATAGTTCCTACAAGTATAATTGATAAAAGTACTGCTATTATTACCCATACGATTGATATTGGCACGCCATATTGATTTGCCATAAAGAACGATGAGAAAATAAAAACAATTGTACAAGCAGGTTGGAAGAATACACTTCCTAAATTTACAGAAAAATTCAATGTATTTACATCAACATCAGCACCCAACATAGAATCGAAAATTGTACTAAATGATGCACCAAAGCTAGCCGATGTTAATGCTACAAGTGATGCTGGTAAAACGCTTTTTACATATACCTTAAATTTTCTTTTTGTTTTAATACATGTATATATTGAATAGAATAACAAAATAATGAATTCTGCAGCAATGATACAAATAAGCATTTTTCCTGCACTAGCAAGTTTTTCAAAATTACTATCCGTAATAATATTAAAAAGCTTTATTGCCGCATAAAAGCATATGAATTTGTTTAGAAAATTATTTGTATAAATTGCAACAAGATTGCATTCATCAAAAACTTTGGAAAGCGTTTCACCTTTTTGTCCTAGTGTAAGCAACGAAAATCCAAACATTGCTCCTATAATCATAATGTGAATTGAATTAAAATCTAAGAACGGTGCTACAATGTTTTGCGGAATAAATCCTACTAAAATATCATAAATAGATTTAGCTGCAACAGACATTTCTCCAGAGCCACTAATTGAAAAAAGTGGAAGCAATGGTGCTGTTAAAACAATTGCAACCAAGCCAGAAATAACAACGAAACGTTTCATTATTTTTCCACCTAGCGCTCCAACCGCTGCCATATCTCCAACATGCACAATGCTTGTTGAAATCGCAAAGAATGTCATCAAAACGGCCATAACGCAGAATAGTCCTGCATAAGCATTTGAAACTGGGTCCAAATAATCGCTAACAATCACGTGCATCGCTTCTTGGGGGATTAAAAGTTTCGCAATAATTCCAAGGGCAGCCGCTATTGCCAGTGCGATAAGCAACTTTGTAACGCTATTCAAGGTTGCTTTTTTATTAATTACGAATGAAATCTCATTCTCTAGATTTCTATATTTCCATGTAGGCAATCCATTTTCAAAACTAGACATAACCGATTGCAGCATGAATGCCATTGGGTTTTCTTCTAATGTAAACGGATCAAAAGATGCTGTTCTAACTCTTATAGTAAATCTTAACTGACCAAAAATTTTATAAGAGCGATAGTAAAACTCTGTTTCTTCACCAAATTTGGATTGATATTTAAGCATACACTCTTCTAATAAAAGTTTAGCTCTAAAACATTCTTTTTTAGTACAGCCTGCACGCTCATAAATCTCTCCGACTTTTTCGGAAAGCATATCAATATTTTCATTTGTAAGTTTATAAACTTCCATCTATAGCTCCTTAGGTTCGTAAGTTAAGTCACAATTTAATCTCTTAAAAGTTCTTCTGTCTATTGCTGAAAGTGCTGCCGTTGTATGAACTGGACAACCTTTTAGTTTAGGAAGTTGTTCTAACGTAGCTTCTGCCATAGGGTCTTGCGAAGCGTTAGAAGAAAGTGCTACCAAGAATTCATCTGGGTGCAATCTTGGGTTTCTACTTCCTAAATAGTTTGTTTTTAATTTTTGTATAGGCTCGATACTATCAGGAGAAAGTACCATAGTTTTTTTAGGGATTCTTGCCAAATGCTTAAGAGCTTTTATCAAACATGCAGCGCTAGGTCCTAAAAGATCACCTGTTTTTCCTGTGATAATTGTACCATCAGGAAGTTCTATTGCTGTCGCAACTTCACCCGTTTCTTCAGCACGTTCTCTAGCAGCCTTTACAACTTTTCTATCAGTAACATCTAAGTTTTCCTGACTCATTAACAACTTGATTTTATTTACTTCTTCTATTTCTTTTTTATTATCTGCAACACCAGCTAATGCCTTGAAATATCTTCTAATAATTTCTTGTCTAGAAGCCTCTTTACAAACCTCATCGTCAACAATACAGTTGCCAACCATATTTACTCCCATATCAGTAGGAGATTTATATGGACTTTGGCCATAAATTTCCTCAAACATTGCATTAACAACAGGGAAAATTTCTACGTCTCTATTATAATTAACTGTAGTTTCGCCATACGCTTTAAGGTGATATGGGTCAATCATATTTATATCGTTAAGGTCTGCCGTTGCAGCCTCGTAAGCTAAATTCACTGGATGGTCTAAAGGAAGATTCCAAATTGGGAAAGTCTCAAACTTTGCATATCCCGCATTAACACCATGCTTATGCTCATGATAAAGTTGTGAAAGACATGTGCTTAATTTTCCCGAACCTGGACCAGGAGCAGTAACAACGATTAGTGGCCTGGTTGTTTCGATATAATCATTTTTTCCATAACCTTCTTCACTAATAACGCCTTGTACGTCTGCTGGATATCCTGGAATAAGGAAGTGATGATAAACTTTTAAGTCGTGTTTTTTAAGACGTTCTTCAAAATGTTGCACACTTCTTTGTTCTGCGTACTTAGTAATAACTACGCTGCTTACATATAAGCCTTTCTTTCTATATTCATCAACAAGTCTTAATACGTCAGTATCATAAGTTATGCCTAAGTCTTCTCTGATTTTATTATGCTCAATATCTTCAGCGCTAACGACCATAACTATTTCTGCTTGGTCAGCTAATTGCAAAAGCATTTGTAATTTAGAGTCTGCCTCGAAACCTGGAAGAACTCTTGCTGCATGCAAATCATCAAAAAGTTTTCCGCCAAACTCTAAATAAAGTTTGTTATCAAACTTAGCGATCCTTTGCATAATATGTTCGCTTTGCATTCTTATGTACTTGTCGTTGTCAAATCCTACTTTCATTTTCCCATCCCATTTATAGTCTTAAATTTTTCCTTCAACTTTTACAAAATCTTTTGCAACTTCTTGTCCTCTTAAAACACGAAGGCATCCAAGAGCTAACGATTGCATCTCATCTTCCCCTGGATAAACAATAACAGGTGCAATAAAACTAACTCTTTCCTTTATCATGTTTGCAAACATTTCTGATTTAGCAATTCCACCTGTAATTATTATATTATCAACTTCCCCATTAACTGTTGCACTAAGTGCAGCAATATGTTTTGAAATCGAAAGAGCCATTGCTTCATAAACAAGTTTAGCGTGCTCGTCCCCTTCTTCAATCATCTTTTCAACTTCTCTGGAATCATTTGTCCCAAGATGATCTATAAGGCCACCCTTTCTTTTTATTTTATTCATCATTGATTTTTTATCGTACTCGCCTGAAAAAGCCATATCAACAACTTGGAAAAGTGGAAGTCCCCCACTTCTCTCTGGAGAGAAAGGTCCTTCTTCATCACTTACAAAATCAATAATTTTCCCTTGTGAATGGAGCGAAAGTGTAATTCCACCTCCTAAATGAGCCATTATAAGATTCGATTTTGTGTAATCTTTATTTTCTTCTTTAGCCCATCTTTTCGCAGCTGCTCCCATATTAAGATTATGACCTAATGCTTTTCTTCTCATGTCCTTAAAGCCCGTAATCTTAGTTAATGGAATCATCTCATCAACTGTAATTCCGTCATAAACGAAAGCTGGAATATTTAATTCTTTTGAAAGTGCAAAAGCTATTGGTGCACCCACGTTAGACGGATGCTCATTTTGAGGATTGTGTTCTAATTGCCAAACCATATCCTCATTCACTTTATATGCGCCATGCTCAATCGGTGGTAAAAGTCCGCATCTGGAAACAATTGCTGTAAGAGATTCAAGTTTAATTTCATGTCTATTAAGACAATCAATTATTGTTTCTTTTCTAAATTCATATTGATCAAAAACATTTTCAAAGGCACCTGTTGTTTCAGCGCCATGTTCTATGCTTTCTACGAATATAGGATTTTCATCTTCAAAAACAGCAATCTTTGTTGATGTTGAACCTGGATTCATTACCAATAACTTTTCCATACTTGCTCCTATTTCATGTTAGCTGCAGCTATTGCAGCAAGGCATATTGACAAATATTTTTCTTCTGAAGATGAACCTCTCGAAGAAAAAACGATTGGGCACTTTGAGCCTACTAAGAAACCACCTAACTTTGAATGGCAAAGTACACTCATAGTTTTTCCCATAATATTTCCTGCATGGATATCATGTGCAACTAATACGTCACATGTTCCGGCACAAGGTGAATCAAATCCCTTAGCTTTGGCATCTTCTTTACTTGTTGCAATATCAAAAGAGATAGGTCCTTCAACTATACAATTAGTAATCTCACCTCTTTGATTCATTGCTTTAAGTTCAGCTGCATCTAAAGTTTCTGGCATCTTCGGATCAACTGCCTCTTTGCAGCAAATAACTCCAACCTTAGGGCATTCCCATCCTAATGCGACCATAGCGTTAACTGTGTTTTGGATAATATCTTTCTTTTGCTCTAGAGTTGGATATGTCACAAGTGCTCCGTCAACAGGAACCAAAATTCTATCAAAGCATTCCATAGCATGTGCCGTAAACATACTCATAGTTTTGCCAAAGCCTAAGCCATTTTCTTTATTTACTACTGCACGAAGATAATCACTAGTTTGGGCTTTACCCTTCATAAGAAAATCTGCTTTGCCTTCGTTAATAAGAGCAACCGCTTTTTTGCAAGCCTCGGCAACATCTGGCTCGTCATAAATATCTTCTTCTGGAACTTCCATTCCTATTTCAGAAAGAATAGGCATAATCTGGCTTTTATCGCCGACCAAAACAGGTTTAACTATGCCCTCGTCCATAGCTTTCTTTATAGCTTCTAAAGAATGCTTATCATGTGCTGCTGCGAGTGAAATGCGCGCAACTTTATTTAACTTGTCTTTATTTAATTCAATTATTTCTTCTAATGATTTAAATGCCATATCTATTACATGTTATAGCCTGCCTCAAAGGCTTTAAGGTTAAGGTCTACTAATTTTGCTGGAACATTATTAGCAACTAATTCTTTCCAATCAATATTATCAAGACCTAATTGTTTAACAAGTGCGCCAAGTAAAACAATATTTTGCGCTTTAATATTTCCAAGTTTCTCTGCAGTTTTAGCTGCTTCAACTACAAAAACATTAGGAACAACTTCTTTAAGTTTATCAATTGCATCTATAGGATAAGTAGCATCTCCTGTTAAAACTGGCATAGGGTTAATCTCTCTTGTGTCAGTAACGATTGTGCCACCTTCCTTAAGATATGGAAGTGCTCTTAGTGCCTCTAGTTTTTCGAACGATACGATTAAATCAGCTTCGCCATCACCAATAATAGGTGAATAAACTTTTTCGCCATATTTAATCTGAGTTACAACAGTACCACCTCTTTGGCTCATACCATGAATTTCACTCATCTTTACATCAAAGCCTTCTTCTATTAATCCTTTTGAAAGAATTGTTGAAGTAGTTATTGTTCCTTGTCCGCCAACACCTACTAAAATTATACTTTTGTTCATATTATTCACCCACCTTTTCGATTGCTCCAACTTTGCATTGTTGCATACAAAGTGTACATTGATTACAGTTAGCCTCGTCTGCCACATAAACTTTTTTATGTTCAGCATCATAAGCAAGACTTGGGCAACCAATCTTCATGCACTGTTTACATCCAACGCACTTATCAGCATTAACCTTTACATGTTTACCTGCGTTAGCTTTAATAACTTCTTTAAGAAGCGCACAAGGTCTTTTTGTAATAATTACGAATGGTCCTTTTGCTTCGTAAGCTGCATTAAGTGCTTCCCTAGCTGCTTCTTGATCGATAGGGTCAAAAATTCTAAGGTGGTCATCATCTATGCCACAAGCTCTAACTAATTTTTCTATATCAATTGCTGGCGTTTCATAGCCCATAAGGTTTTTAGTTGTACCAGGATTTTGCTGATGTCCTGTCATAGCAGTGATTGAGTTATCTAAAACAACTGCAACAACATCGGATTCGGAAGCTACTATATCAATAAGTGATGTGATTCCTGAATGGAAGAAAGTTGAATCACCTAATGTACCAATAGCTTTTCTATTATCGCCTTGAGCCTTAAGAGCTCTGGAAATACCTACTAGTGTTGAGAATCCAGCACCCATGCAAAGAGATACATCATATCCATCTAATGGTGGATTAACTGAAAGTGCATAGCATCCAATATCACCCATAGAAACATACTTATCACGTGTTTGTTTAAGTGCATAGTAAAAACCTCTGTGAGGACATCCTGCGCAAAGCACTGGTGGACGCGCTGGAATATTAGCATTTTCTACTTTATATGTAAATTTATCTACTGCGTTTGTAAGCGCATCACTAATAACCTTTGTATTAAATTCGCCTTGAATACTTAATTTATCTTTACCAACAACATTAGTAAATCCTAATGCCTTAACAGTATTTTCAATATATGGTTCCCCTTCTTCTACGACATAAAGTGTTTCGTATTTAGATGCAAAATCAGAAATCATTTTATCTGGAAGTGGATGGGTTAATCCAAGTTTTAAAATTGATGCGCTATCGCCAAATACTTCTTTTACATATTGATAAGAAATACCAGAGGTAATAATACCAATCTTAGCACCTGGTGCCTCTTCTACTCTATTGTATTTACAGTTATTAGAAAATTCTCTAGCTTTAATAATGCTTTCTTCAACCGCAATATGACGTCTTCTAGCTGTTACTGGAAGCACCGCATATTTATCTATTTTTCTTTCAAACTTTTTAACAGGAACTTCTACTCTTTCTCCTAATTCAACAACGCTCTTAGAATGGCAAACACGTGTTGTCATTCTAAATAAAACTACCATATCAAATTTTTCCGAAAGATCGAATGCATCTTTGAAATAATCTTTGCACTCTTGAGAATCAGAAGCTTCAAGCATAAGAAGTTTTGCATGTGGGGCATAAAGTCTATTATCTTGCTCGTTTTGTGAACTGTGACATGCAGGGTCATCTGCACATACTAAAACCAATCCACCTTCTACACCCGAATAAGCTATCGTGAAAATAGGGTCAGCTGCAACATTCATACCAACATGCTTAAATGTTGTCATAGCCCTCATACCACCAACAGCTGCACCAGCTGCTGCTTCTGCAGCTACCTTCTCATTAGGTGCCCACTCGCAATATATATCATCCTTATACTGTCCCCCAATGTTTTCCAAAATTTCTGTACTTGGTGTTCCTGGATAAGCTGCTGCAAAATGCACACCAGCTTCATAAGCACCACGTGCTACAGCTTCGTTTCCAGTCATAATTAATTTTGCCATAATAAAACCTCTTTCTTTACTACTATTTTTATCCAATTGTTATTGGTTCTTCACTTTGTTTCTTTTTTAATCTAAAAATATTATATTCGTTGCTTAATCTGCCAAGTGTTCTATTATAAGATTCTGTTGCTAAATATGTTTCATCACTTCCCCATTCTTCTGGGCTCTTTGTGTTATCTAGTGCAACAATCTTGTATTGTCCACCAACTAGTTGAACCCAAGTTGGAAGAATTCTTAAACCTGTGATTTTTGATTTACCATTATTGAACTTTGATAAAGTAACTTCAAAGATTACACCATCTTCAGTATATCCTCTCTCCTCAACTCCATCCATGCGTTCTCTTCTTTGATTTGAAATTTCATTGCCCATCGAATATAAGCAAAGACACTCATGTCCTGTACTCGAATGCAAAGTTCTATATTCTTGCACTACATGTGGATGACCACCTATAATTACGTCAGCACCCAATTCGCATATTTCTTGGCTTATTTCTTCTTCATAATCATTCGGATAATCTGTGTATTCTACGCCCCAATGAGTGAAAACTATTTTTACATCAACACCCATCATATCCATATGATAAAGATCATTTTTTACATTTGCATACAACGTGTCTAAATCGCTGTAGCAAAAACTATTAACTAAATCTTCGGCCTCATCTCTCATTGGAATTCCATTTAAGGACTTTCTATCTGATGCGTCAGCCCTTGTATCATATGTATAGCAAACCATTCCAATCTTTATTCCATTAATATTTTTAATCATAACAAAAGGCTCGGATGTATCTTTTCTTGTTCCTAAATGTTCAAGTCCATTATTTTGAATAATGTCTAATGTCCTTAACATTCCATCATATCCCGTATCATATGAATGGTTATTCGCAGTAAGGCATACATCTACGCCCGCATTAGCAAGTGCGGTTACAATTGTATCCGGGCAGTTAAATGTTGGATATCCGCTATAGCCTTCATCTGCTCCGCCACATGTTACTTCTAGATTTGCAATCATTAAATCCATCTGTGAATAATATGGCGCAACAAGACTAAAACAGTTACTAAAGTCATAACCATTATTTGCAACCGAATTATAAATAGGATCATGAATTAACATATCCCCAGTTGCCCCAATTGTTACTTGCGACACAATTTGAGGATTTGGCATAATAGCCTTTTGAACTTTGGATGTTTTATTTTTTCCTGCAAATATTAAAACAACTACAATTGCTGCTATTAAAACAACAAGTATTCCAATTAATACTCCTGGTTTTAATCTTCTTTTTTGTCTACCTTTTTTATAGTTTTTGTTTTTCATCTTTACCTACTATCTTTGTGCTATCTTCTTGTTTTTGCTAGTTTATTTTTTGTTCTTGAAAATAACTTTTCTTTGAATGTTATAACTAAAGAAGAACAAGAAAAGATCAACTATACATTTTACAAGAAGTTCTAAAACTCCGTTGACATGCATTATATTTGTGAAGAATGATACAAGTAAGTATGATGCAATCATCTGGCAGAAAGCTAAAATATAATATTTATACAGTGTGCTCTTTACGCCATCGGTTGACTTAAATACACCATTCTTATTAATCACATAATTTACAAAAGATGACACAACCCTTGAAACAACGGTACATATAAGTACTTGCAATTTTGAGCTTACCCCATTGTGTTCCATTATCGCTTGCAAAATAGCATAAATCGCTATATCTGAACTCCATGAGATAATAGAACTTAATGCAAACTTAAGGAAATATCCTAATACAATCAAATAAATCTTAATTGAATCCGTAATCTTATTAAAATGTGATGATGCATTGTCATCAATATAAATCGTTTCTATTGGTTCCTCATAATAAGGAATATTTTTATTGACTATTTCAATGAGCATATTTGTTTCATACTCATATCTGTCACCTTTTAATTTGGAAAAATCTTCAAACCATTCTGCTGGAACAATTCTAAGTCCCGTTTGAGTATCTTTAAGATCGATACCACATGCAAACTTAAATACTTTGCTAGAAATTTTATTTCCTAATCTATTTCTTGTTGGAACATTTGGAGAATTAAAATCTCTTCCACCAATAATAACGCTGCCCGGTTTTAGTTCATATGAAATAATACAATTTTCAATAGAATTAACCGTATGTTGTCCGTCGCCGTCACATGTAACGGCAAATTCAATATCTTTTCTATATTCCGCAAGATATGAAAATGCTGTTTTTAATGCAGCGCCTTTTCCTTTGTTAACCTCATGTCTTAAAAGAGTTACTTCCGAATGCCTTGCTGCTTGTTCAAATATTTCATCATACTCTATAGCACTTCCATCGTTAACAACAATAATATTCTTAAATTCTCCCACAATTAATTCATTCACAAAATTTGTGAACTTAATATCTGGATTCAATACCGGTAATATAATTGCGCAATTTTTATATTTACTCATATGCCTTTTTATAGTCTCCTGGATAGTTAATATTTCTAAAAGCTTTATTAAAATCTACTTGTTTTAAGTAAGGATATTTTTTTATTAAATCCAATTTTGTTAACACTTTGTACTTATCTTCTAACACCTTTACTATTGAAAGCTTTTCCTCTTCTATCGCTTTCTTAAGAAGTGGTAAAGCCTCTTTTGAATATGCTGCTAAAAGTGGCTCATTTTTTTCTTTAAGATTCAAGCACGAAGCAACTCCGTCACACTCATCAATTAGAATCGATAAGATATCTAACGCAGCTTCCGGGACATCTGTTGGAACAACTGCAATTTTTCCCTCGTTGATTTCTTCAAGTAAAGTCGCAATCGCGCCAATCGGCCCTAAACCTTCATACTTATCAATAATTATATTAGCCTGCGGTATAATTTCTCTTATTTTTTCTGCGTGTTCTTTTGTATCTACCGAAATATATACTTTTTCAAAACAATAACACGCATCTGCAAAAATGCGTTCCAAAAAAGTGGCCTTGTCAATCAATAAAAAGGCCTTATCTGTACCCATGCGAGTACTTTTACCGCCGGCAAGTATTGCCAAGCTTTTCATAATCGATATTATACCATAATATAGAGATTAAAAGATAGAAATTATTGACTTTTTTTGACCAACTATTTGCCTTGAAAAGTTAACTTTTCTTGCTTCAACTCCTAAAAACTGTATTGAATAAATTATTCGCCTTGAAAAGTTAACTTTTCTTGCTTCAACTCCTAGAAACTGTATTAAATAAATTATTCGCCTTAAAAAGTTAACTTTTGTACCCCATTATACCTTCATTGAATAATCGACTGAAATAAGCTGCTAAAAGCATCCACGATTGACAACAATAGCATCCGATTTGTTGGTTAAATAATTGTTAAAGCTCTCATAAGTTATATTTAATTTTGATGTGGGTACAAAACTAGCAATAATACGGCAAAAAAATTTTAATGTCTTAAAAAATCATAAAAAATCACACATGCATGAATTTCTCCCAAGAAAAGTTGCTGCGTTTTGTTTTAGTACAACTTTCCCATTTGCTAAAAATTCTTTTAAGCCATATCCCCCTTTACTTATTGGCAATTTTTTTATTACAGCTAAATTAACCTCTTGCAATGAATTACAATTATCTGTTACAAATTGAACTGCATATTTTGATTTTTTTATACCCTTTAAACCTTTAGCCCTCTCTATGAAAGCTGTAATTTTTTTCACTGATGTCAAAGGTGTTCTTTGACGATGATGTATTTCATCGCCCGAATATTCCAAAACAAACATGGCGCAAAGCAAACATCCTATTTTTACTGCTACACTAAGTTCAAAATTATTCACTGCATAAACAAAACACAATTCTGGGCATGCAACGTATACTTCTAGATCACGCCTGTCATTCAAGCGAACGAAGCTCCTCTTTGGAAATGTTTTACGATACGCAAACAATTTATATTTTGTAGTTGTTCTTCTTTTCTTATTTTGGGGAACCATAAGCTGAACTGGGAACAAGAGATTATAATCTTTTGCTATCCAGCTTGCTATTTCGTCATTTATGGAGAATTCAAAATTTGGCTTTAAACTTACATTAACTGGTGATGGATAATAATATTTTTCAACCCCATCCAACCAATATTCCAAAGCCGACAAATCAATTAACGGAATAATCATACTTTTCTATTATTTATCTTAACTATTGAATTGATTGAAATCGTCGGAACCGACGCAATCTTATAAGACTATTATGATTTATTATACTCATTTGAAGAAAAAAGTCTACTAAATACTCCAAATGCGAAAAGTCTACTAACTACTCCAAATGCGAAAGGCCTTGATTCTTTAAGGCTTTCGTTTTAAGTTGAATAAAGAGTTGTCCCAATGCCATAAAAACAGCCAACAATACTATCAAGGCAAAAGCAACTCCAACTCCTAAGGTCTTAGAACTTATTAAACTTAAATCAAATCCAAACCATCCAGTTGGTGCTCCATAATTCAAGAAATTGTACGGAGCTTTCATATCATTTGACCAGCGAACGCCAAAACATTCAGCTGCGATTATTACATAAACTACGTATACCAACATCGAAGTTATTGCAACAACTGCATGTGTTTTCTTCGGTTTATATCCATCATCAAAAAGAAAGAAATCAAGAATTGCTAGGATAGGCGAAACAAAATGTGCGCAAAAGCTTCTTGCTCCATGCAAAAAATAAGCTCCAAGGAATCCGCTTTTGCTTGTCGGTGCAAGTACGCAAATATAAATCAAGAATGTAACAAATATTGCAAGTGTCATTACAAACTTAAACACATACATCCACTGTTTTCGAATATCTTTTCCATACTTTAATCTAATAATATCTGCAATCAAAAAAAGTAGTAATGCAATTCCTACGCCGATATTCGACAATGTTGTAAATTTGGTAAAATTCTGTTTCACGTTGCAGTACATAACCATTGCATAAGTAATATCTGCAACTGCAACAACTTTCAGCACTATTCCTCTAATAATTTTCTTTTCCATGTCTATCAATTCTCCTTAGGATATTATACCACTTTTCTCAAAAAAAGACCCCTGGTTCTTCTAAACCAAAGGTCTAAGTCATAGCTTTATTCACTTTTACTTTCCGTGGAAATTCAAAATCGAATTTTCGCGGAAGTGAGGGTGTTATCGAACAATTTTAAGCCTTTTCGAAAACTGTCTTCATGCATTTGTATGTCATGTAGCAATCAAGTTTAGAAACTGTTTCGTAAGGAGCATGCATACTTAAAACTGGAACGCCTGCATCGATTGTATCGATGTTTCTGTTAGCAAGATCAAGTGCAACTGTACCACCGCCGCCTTGCTCGTTCTTGCCCATCTGGCACATTTGCCAAATTACGCCGCCGTCATTCATAAGTTTTCTTAATTTACCAACTACTTCTGCGCTAGCATCAGAAGCTCCGGCTTTTCCTTTATGTCCTGTATATTTGCAAAATGCTACGCCGTGATTAATCTTAGCATCATTTTGTGTTTCAAAAGCTTCTGCATAGTTAGGATCATAAGCTGCTGTAACATCAGCACTTACGCAGAATGAATTTGCAAAGCAATCTCTTAAATCAACCTTTTGACCTTTGCAAAGGTCTCCTACAAACCACTCAAAAGCTTCACTAATCATACCTGTTACGCCAACGCTTCCAATTTCTTCTTTGTCAGCGAAGATACAAACGCCCGTCTTCTTAATATTCTTAGCATCAAAAAGTCCTGCCATCTCTGCATAAGCACATACTCTATCGTCATGTCCGTAAGCAGCGATTAAGCTTCTATCAAATCCTATATCTCTAGCTTTTCCAGCAGGAACAACTTCTAACTCAGCTGAGATAAAGTCTTCTT
The DNA here is from genome assembly GCA_045598285.1 of Lachnospiraceae bacterium. Taxonomy (GTDB): domain Bacteria; phylum Bacillota; class Clostridia; order Lachnospirales; family Lachnospiraceae; genus RGIG5612. The sequence continues at coordinate 21,544 of JAZLLU010000019.1, forward strand.
CTGTCATGCCATATTTCTCATTTAAAATTTTCATAATAGCAAGTTTAACTCTATCTTTTTCATCTGCGTTGCCGATAGGTTTAGAACCAACTAATAATCTTAAAATTTCTGATGGAACTGCTTGGTCAAGTGGCAACTTGTCAGAAGCTTTATCAAGGTGTGGAAGAAGGTCTTCGATAATAAATTGAGGATCGCCTTCATCAGCACCGATATTAACGTTTACAGTCTTGCCATTCTTTAGGATTACAACGCCATAAAGTTCTAACGTTCTAGCAAGCCATTGATATTTTCTAATTCCACCATAATGATGTGTCCTAAGATAAGCCATCTCGCCTTCTTCATAAAGTGGATTTGGTTTAAGATCTAATCTAGGAGCATCTGTATGCGCTGCAGTAAGGTTAATTCCTTTTGCTAAACTTTCTGTTCCTATAACAGCAAGCATAATAGCTTTGCCTCTGTTATTGAAATAAACTTTATCGCCTGCTTTTAACTTCATACCAGCTTTATATTCTTTAAAGCCTTTTTCTTTTGCAAGTTTAATACAATAATCAACGCAAAGTCTTTCTGTCTTTCCATTATCTAAGAACTCCTTATAGCCTTCGCAATAAGCATTCATTTTCTTTTCTTCTGAGGCACTAAGTTTATCAAATCCATTAGGTGATTCATAAAACAAAGTGTCTTTTAATGATTTTTTTTCTGCCATTTTTTGGTCCTCCAAAAATATTTTTCTATAATATATCACATTTTACTTTACTTGTGGAATCTTTCCAAAGAAAGATTGTAGCCTCGTCATAAATTCACTTTTATTAAAAATCAAATCGAATCACTTGTTCTTTTGTATTTACCGTTGCGTTTACACCAAATGGAATAATGCATCTTGGAACAGCATGTCCAACATTTATATTAGCAACGATAGGTAGATTCTTATTTGACACTTCTTCAACAATAATTTTCTTATATTCTTCAAAATATAATTCATCCATAGGTTTTCCGCAAATTATTCCAGACACAACTTCGAATATACCTGTTTTCTTAAGAGTCCTTATCATGTGGCGGTAGTGTTCAGGAGACGGTTGCTCCTCACTAGTTTCAAGTAAAAAGATTTTTCCTTTCCAATCATCTAAACTTGGAAAAAGATGATATCTTTCACACAATGATACCGTATCTATATACCTAGAATTATCAAATATATCAAAAAGCGTCTCTAAACATCCGCCAAGTATCTCTCCATTAAAAATAGCATCCCCCTGAAGCAATTCAAACCCTTTATTTTGATGCTTTATTCGTGGTGTTCCAACAGGTACAGACCAATCTTTTCGTTCTTCATACCATATATCACTTGGTCTTATTTCTTTTATCTTTCCAGTACAAAGCAACTCTTCAAAATAATGAGCTGTATAAGGAAGCATCGTGTTTTCAAGTTCACATACATCTGCTAAAAACGACTGTCCATAAAAAGTATTCAATCCTACCTTATGAAGCATCAAATGATTCATTGTAGAATCCGAAAAACCAAGGAATATCTTATTATTTACAACCTTTTTCAATTCATCATTTTCAAACAAATATGGAAGCAAACGATATGTATCATCTCCTCCAATTGCACACAGTATCATATCAATAGACTCATCCGAAAACGCACACAGCAAATCTTTTGCACGTTTTTCAGGATGCTCTTTTATATATTCAATTCCTCGCTTCGCATGTGGCATTATTACCACTTCTAAGCCATAATCAGCTAATCTTTTTTCACCAAGTTTTACTTCATGGCTAACAAAACTTTCACCAATTGTGCCTGCTGACAGACTAACAATTGCAACCTTCTTGACCATATTTATATGCTCCTATCTACAAAAGGACGCTCCTCGGAGCGTCCTTTCAAAGTAGTTTACGCGTTTTTATTATTTAGCGATTGTTGTGTACATAAAGTACTTGTATCCTAATGGGTTAGAGAAGAATCCTTCAACTTTTTCGCTAATCATATAAAGGTCTGTGTAGAAGTATAATGGGCAGATAGCACCTGTGCTCATAAGTAAATCTTCTGCTTTATGCATTAATTTATTACGTTGCTCAAGGTCTGTACATGATTTAATCTTTCCGATTACAACATCATATGTTTCAGCCCATGTTCCATTTTCAACCTTTAATGTATCACCACAGTCTGTAAGGTCTAATGAGTAAACCTTGTTACCTGTGTTAGCACCTTTACCAAACTGACAGTCATTGTTACCAGAAGCAGTAATCCACATATCTAAGAAACAAATACCGTCGTTGTAGTCAGCTACCCAACCGTTACGAGCGATTGAGAAGTCACCATTCTTACGTGTCTCAAGGAATGTAGCCCACTCTTGGTTTTCAAGTTGCATATTAATACCAATACCAGCTAAAGCGCTTTGTAAATACTCAGCGATTGCCTTATGAGCATCGTTTGTATTGTAAAGGTATGTTAATGTTGGGAAGTTTGTAACCTTTCCATCAGCAACTGTGTAATATTTTCCTAATACTTCTAAAGCTTGAGCATAATTATCTTCAAGAGCTTCTTTTGAAACATCATAGTATCCAAAGTAAGGATTTCCAGCTTTACCAGCTGCCTTATAGAACTGTGTTCCAGCTGGCTCTGTAATACCCATAGCTACGAATGAAGAAGCAGGAACTTGTCCGCCTTGTGCAACATCTTCACAAATATAGTTACGGTCAAATACTAATGAAAGAGCATTACGAACTTCTGCTTGCTCTACTGGTGTAAGAGTCTTTCCAGCAGGAGAAACGTCAAAGTTCATATTCCAGCTTACGTAATATGTACCGATTTGGCCTTCTACTACGAATTCATCTGGATAATCTTTCTTTAATGATGCGATTTCATTTGTAGGAACGTCGTCGATTAATAACCATTCGCCGTTCTTGAAGTTTGAAAGCATGTTGTTAGCATCATCACTTAAGTAGAATTTAATTTCAGGCATTGTGCAAAGTTTTGCATCAGCATGATTTTCATTCTTTGTTAATGTGATAACTGAGTTATGCTCCCAATCTGTTAATGTGTACATACCGTTTGATACGTATGTCTTAGGGTCTGCTGCCCAAGCACCATCGTTATCAACAACATCTTCACGTACTGGGAAGAATGTTGGGAATGCCAATAATTCATTCCAGTATGGAACGTTACCTGTTGTAGTAACAACGAATGTCTTGTCATCTTTAGCTTCAACAGCTAATTTAGCGTCAGGATTTGCTTGTGTATAAAGGTCATTTCCTTCTTCATCCTTTTCGCCTGTTGGAACTTCTTCCCAAATTTCAGCGTAGCCTTTAACTAATTCAAACATATATGAATAGTCTGCTGCGAGTGCATAACTAGCTGCACGGTTCCAAGCAAATACAAAGTCACCTGCTGTAACGTCTTTTCCATCAGACCATTTAGCACCATCACGGATTGTATAAGTATAAGTAAATGTTCCGTCACCGTTATCAACTGGAGCTACAAGTTCTTCTGCAACGTCAGCTACGATTTCCAATGTTCCGTCATCTTTTTGTGCCCATTTTGCAAGGCCTGAGAAAAGGTGAGCTAACATTGTAGCACCATCAACTGCTGAGTTAAGAGCAGGATCAAGTGTTTGTGGTTCAGAAGCGATACAAACTGAAAGAGAGTTTGTAGAACCCTTCTTGCCGCCACATGCGCAAAGACCAAATACCATAGTCAATGCTAAGATTGCAACGATAATTTTTTTCATTGTCTTTTCCTTTCTTTTTTTGAATTTATCAAAACGTGTAGCATTACGCGTTTATGTTACACGTTAAGATCATATTAATTAATTTCATCTACTCTATGACATGCAACAAAATGTCCTGTTTCAACTTCTTTAAATTCAGGCATTGACTGGGCGCATGCATCAATAGCATATCTACAACGCGTACGGAATGGACATCCTGAAGGTGCATTAAGTGGACTAGGAATATCACCTTCGAGAACAATCCTCTTATTGTTTCTTGCAACAATAGGATCCGGTACGGGAACTGCTGATAAAAGAGATTGTGAATAAGGATGTAATGGATGGTTATAAATTTCTTCTGCATCACCCATCTCAACCATTCTTCCTAAATACATAACAGCAATTCTATCTGAAATATGTCTAACAACTAAAAGGTCATGTGCTATGAATAAATAAGTAAGTCCAAGCTTGTCTTGTAATTCATCAAACATATTTATAACCTGAGCCTGTATTGAAACATCTAACGCAGAAACAGGTTCATCACAAACAATAAATTCAGGATTAACTGCCAAACTTCTAGCAATACCTATACGTTGACGTTGTCCGCCTGAAAACTCATGTGCATATCTAGCAGCATGCTCTGAGTTAAGACCAACATAGTCCATTAATTCAAGTATTCTATCGTGACGTTCTTCTTTTGTTTTGTAAAGTTTATGTACATCTAAAGGTTCAGCAATAATATCTGCAACTGTCATTCTAGGATTAAGTGATGAATAAGGATCCTGGAAAACCATAGTTGCTTTTTTTCTAAACTCTTTTAAGGCTTCTTTACCTTTTATTTCAACACCATCGTAGATTACTTTTCCGTCTGTAGGTTTATAAAGCTGAAGAAGTGTACGTCCTACTGTAGTTTTTCCACAGCCAGATTCTCCAACTAGTCCTAATGTCTCACCTTTTTTTATTTGAAAAGATACATCATCTACAGCTTTAAGAGGTTTAGACTTAAACCAACCCATGTTAATATTAAAATATTCTTTAAGATGTTGAACATCGACTAATACTTTACTTTCTGCCATTTGCCAACACCTCCTCTAATTCTTCAGGAACCTCATCTGGACTAATTGTTCCCTTCTCTATTCCTTCTTTTATACATTCCCAACAATTTGACATATGCCAATCATTAAGCTGAATTCTCCAAGGCTTATTTGTAATACAAACTTTCATAGCTCCATCACAGCGTGGAGCAAAAGGACAACCTTGAGGCATATTAAGTAAGTCAATAGGTGTACCTGTAATCGGTTGCAGTTTCTTTCCTGCTGTGTCAGCAGTAGGAATTGAACGCATAAGTCCTTTTGTATATTCATGTGCTGGATGATAGAAAATCTCATCAGCAGAACCTTGCTCACAAATTCCACCAGCATACATAACGATTACCTCATCACACATTTGAGCAACAACACCAAGGTCATGAGTAATCATAATAATTGCCATTCCCAATTCCTTTTGAAGTGATGACATAAGATCTAGGATTTGGGCTTGAATAGTAACGTCAAGCGCTGTAGTAGGTTCATCAGCAATTAAAATATCTGGTTCACATGCTAAAGCCATAGCAATCATAGCACGTTGACGCATACCACCTGATAACTCATATGGATATTGTTTCATACGTTTTTCAGGTTCATTTATATTAACTAAACGAAGCATTTCAATCGCACGAGCCTTTGCTTCTTCTTTATTACGATTAGTATGTAGAAGAATTGCTTCCGTCAATTGTCTTCCAACAGTATAAGTTGGATTCATACTTGTCATAGGATCTTGGAAGATAATCGAAATCTTATTACCACGAATATTCTTCATGACTTTTTCGCCAGCTCCAACTAACTCTTGTCCATCAAATTTAACTGAACCACCAATTATCTTTCCTGTAGGAGCAAGAATTTGCATGATTGAATATGCTGTAACAGATTTACCTGATCCAGACTCACCTACTATTCCTAAAACCTTTCCTCTATCTAAGTTAAACGAAATACCATTAACAGCTTTAACTTCACCAGCGTCAGTAAAGAAAGAGGTTCTTAAATCTTTTACTTCTAATAATCTATCAGACATAATTTCCTCCTTCTTAACTATTTAACTTTGGATCGAATGCGTCACGAAGACCATCGCCAAAAAGGTTTAATGATAAAACAATAAGTGAAATAACTATAGCTGGAATAACCAATCTATAAGGATAAGAATTTATTCCATTTAATGCATCACTAGCAAGCGAGCCAAGTGATGGCATAGGAGCATTAACACCCAAACCTAAGAAAGAAAGATAACTTTCTGTAAATATAGCACTAGGAATTTGGAGTGCTGTGGAAATAACCATAACTGAAATACAGTTAGGAATTAAATGCTTTCTAATAATCCATCCACCTTTAGCGCCTGTCGTTCTAGCAGAAAGAACATATTCTTGTTCACGAAGTGAAAGAATCTGTCCACGAATTTGGCGAGCCATACTTACCCAGTAAAGAAGGCCAAATACAATAAATAACGAAATCATATTGCCACCGATTTTTTCTAGTGAAGTTCCTTGAAGGGCTACTTTCAAAGGTTCTCTAATAACCGCGGCTAATAAAATAATCATCAACATATCCGGCAGCGAATAAATAATGTCAACTATACGCATGATTATCAAGTCGACTTTTCCTCCGCAATATCCGGAAATAGAACCAATTAGTATACCGATAATTAAAACGATAATACTAGCAAAGAAACCAACAGCAAGTGAAATTCTTGTACCATAAACTATTCTTATGAAATAATCACGGCCTGCTGAATCAGTTCCGAAAATATGTGGGAAAACTTTTTCTCCACTCGCAATTAATTTTTGTTCAGTGCTGCCATACTCAAATGGTTTAATATTTGCATACGAAGCATCAACTGGCTTCCCAGGAACGTTTCCTAATTGGGCTTCATAAGAATATGGCCAAAACATTGGAATAAAAATACATGCTAAAACTAAAACAATAATTATAATTGCACTAACTGTAGCAACTTTATTTTTTAATAACCTTTTAACACCATCCTTAAAGAAAGTTGTTGAAGGTCTCATTTGAACCATATATTCTTTTTCCTTGTCAGAAGCTGGCAAGAAATTATCCATATTAACTTGGAGGCTAAAAGGTTTATCTTTATTAAACATACTCATATTCTTTTACCTCCTATTGAAAATCTATTCTTGGGTCAACAATCTTATATGCTATATCACAAAGCAGGTTCATGATAACAATAAGTGTTGCAAGGAAAATTGTCGTTCCCATAACCATAGTATAATCACGGTTAATAATACTTTGAACGAAAGCTCTTCCTATTCCCGGTACTGCAAAAATTTGTTCTACTACTAAAGATCCTGTAACGATGTAAGCAAGCATTGGTCCAAAATAAGTTATATCAGGTATAAGCGCATTCTTAAGTGCATGTCCAAAAATAATTTTTGTTTCGTCAACACCTTTTGCTTTTGCGGTTCTAATATAATCTTGTCCCAATACATCAAGCATTGAAGATCTTGTTAAACGAATAATATTTGCCATTGGTGATAGCGATAAAGTTATGACTGGCAAAATAAGTCCTGCTGGTGTAGAACCATTTGCCGGCAACAACCTAAGTGAAACCGCAAATACCAACAGCAAAATAGAGCCCATAATAAATCCGGGTATAGAAATAAATGCCGTAGATATTACCATTATTATCCTATCTATAATAGTATTCCTCTTTATAGCTGCAATTGAGCCTAGGACGACACCTACTACAGCTCCAAGTGCAGCAGCAATAACCCCTAACTTAAGTGATGTCCTCATTCCATCAAATATGATGTCTATAACTTGTCTTCCTTTTTGTTTAAGAGATGGTCCAAAGTCAAACTTTGTAACGATATCTTTTATATAGGTACCATATTGTTCTAATAAAGGTTTATCTAAACCATACTTTGCTTCCATAGCCTTTTGAACAGATGGACTTACTGCTTTTTCACTAACAAATGGTCCACCAGGAACAAGATGCATTACGAAGAAAGTAACTGTCAATACAACCCAGATCGTTACAATTGCTAAAATTATACGTTTGACTATGTATGACGCTGTTTTACTATTCATAACTTCTACTCTTTCTAAATCATATATGTGCTTTATTACTTTAATACGCTAAAACACCACTGTATAAATAATGTTACTATTTTAGACTTTTTTCCTTAATATTGCAAGAATTTTTTAAGTTTTTAATAATTTTATTTATTGTTATGTATAACATTTAACTTTTATGCATAAAACAAGGGACTATTTGCATAATCCCTTGTTGTTTATACATTATTAATTAATAATTTCTATTATTATTCACTAATGTCCAAATCAAAGACCCCATTAGTATCACTTATCTCATACAATTGATCTTTCCATTTTATGCTAGGGTGTTCTTCTCCATCTTTCCAATTATGAAATTCAAATACTATACTTGATTCATCCGACATAACAAATGTAATTGTAACTGCGACACCTTCACCACTGTCTTTTGAATACTTATCGCCAACCTTCATTCCTTTTAATCCGTTGAAGAATGAACGTATAGTATCTTCATTGCTTGTTGTAATTGTATCTTCACCCCAAACCGTTACAAGTTTAACTGGCATATTCTTTTCAAAATTATCGCAAAATGAAGTCATGCCTTGGTCATTTAAGAATTTAAAGAAATCACTATTTGGAATTGGTTCTGGATCAACTGTTTGTAATTCCGTAATTTCTTCTTCTGTTATAGGGTTGCCATTCGGATCAAGTTCTCCATTTGCAACTTGTTTCCAGTGATACTTACAATATTCTTTTCCGCCAATAGGTGGATATTTTTTACTATTTGTTTGTGCTTCATTTTGACAATTATATTCCCCATTATATGCACAACGAATAATATTAGGACCACCATCATTACGTGATGTAATATATGTAAATGAGAATATTAATGCCCATGCAATTGTAATTGCTGCTACGGCTGCTGCCGGTTTAATTCCATTCTTAAATAGTTTTGTTGCATCATACTTTTCATTAAGACTTCTGTGTTCCATGAATTTATAAATTCCATTTCCAAGAGCATATCCTATAATACCAGCAATAATACCTACAATAGCTCCGGCAATAACATCTGTTGCGTAATGAATCATGAAATAAATTCTTGAAAGTCCTGTAACAATAGCAAATATCGGGAATATCCAACAAATTGCTTTTGCTCCCTTTTTCTTAGATGTCGCATGACAAAGCAACAGTGGAATCGCGATTGTAAATGCCCCACTAGTATGTCCCGACGGGAATGAAAAATCCGATTCGCAAAGTTGACCTGCCCCTATATAGTATGCCCAAAACTGTGCATCATGTTGCAAGGTGTTGTATGGTCTAATTCTAAGAGCAATTGGTTTAAGAATAGCATTTGTAAAAAGTATTCCTAAAAGCATTGCAAAGACAAGGCTTAATCCAACTTTTCTAGTTCTCTTAAAAAAGCAAAGGACTGCTCCTAGCATACCAATAAGTATTCCATATTTAACAGCACCCATTGCTGTAAATATTCTTGCAAGTGTTGTAAATAACTCACTTTGGTGTTGGCCTATGATATGAAAAACGCTCATATCAAAAGTTGCAAAAGTTTTGTCGAGCCAAAGCCCTAATTCACCTGCTAATAAAATGTTAGTCATAAAAATCTCCACTTTCTATTTTAATCTTCTGGTTCAAAATCAAATCCAGCCCAAACCGGTTTTCCTGTATATTCAAGTAATTCTTCTTCACCATTAAGAGCCCTTATCGAGCCGTTTGCCAAAGCTTCCATCTCAAAGTCTCCAGCAAAAACAATAAACTGCCCAATCCATCCCGCATACTTTTTAACATTAGCTAAAAATTCTTCGTCATTAGAAACGCCACCAGTCATAACAACGGCGTCAACTTTTCCTTCTAGTACACATGCATAGGATCCAATATATTTAGCAAGGTTATATGCAAATGACCTGTAGATAAGTTCTGCCCACTGTTCTTCCTGTGCTATTCTTTTCTTTATCGTTCTAATGCTATCAGTTCCAAGAAGTCCTAAAAGACCGCCTGTTTTAGAAACTTTAGCTTTCATTTCATCAAGAGTATATTTTCCTGAGTAGCACATCTTTATTATAGGAAGAAGCGGAACATATCCCGCACGATTTGGAGCCATTGGTCCATCACCATTTAAGACATCATTTCCGTCTACAATTTTTCCCTGCTTATGTGCCGCAATAGAAAGTCCACCGCCTACATGGCAAACAATCAAATTGCATTCTTCATATTTTTTACCAAGTTGATTTGCTGCCCTAAGTGCAACTTCTTTTTGGTTTAATACATGAATATGACTTTCTCTATAAATACCTTTTATTCCACTAATTCTAGCTACATCATCAAACTCATCAGCATCAGGTGGATTTATAAGATATGCTGGTTTATTAGTTTCTTTTGCAAAACTATTTATTATTTGCGCGCCCAATATTGCTGGATGTTCCATCAATCTTCCGCTCGAACTATCTTCTAGTATCTTTTCATTAATAGGGAAAATCCCTGTTGTTGTGCTTTCAAGACCTCCTGAGTAGGCTGCAAAAGCATCCATATCATTTATATCAATATTATTATTTTTTAGTTCTTCCAATATAGTTTCAACTCTATAAGGAAGTTGCTCTGAAACCCTCTTGAAAGTTTTAAGTTTTTCCGGATCATGAGAAACATTAGCCTTAAATAGTCTTTCTTCCCCATCAAAAACAGCCAGCTTCGTAGACGTTGATCCTGGACTTAATGTGAAAATCTTGTATCCCATATAAAAATACCTCCAAGAATACTCTTAGAGGTATTGTATCAAATTTTAGACCTACTGAAAACCCTTTCACTTGTGAACATTATGTAAATTCTTTTATTCCCATCTATAAGGTTCAAGCAATTCTTGAAGGTTTGGGATTTGGTCTGGGCCTGCTGCCTTAGTTTTTATCTCAGTTGAGTGTTCTAATTTTCCTGCCCATGTTAAGCGGCTTCTTGCCTGCTCACTATCAGAATAATTAACTTTAAGTTTTCCATCTTCAAAAGAAATCTCTCCTCTTATTCCGCAAACAACACATTCAACAGCTTTGCCACCGTCAACAATATTAACCATATCTAAATGGCATACCGGGCAAACACCTTCGTCGCCTCTCCATTTAGCTCTTTCTTCATCATTATCGTAAACGCTAAGAGCATCAACAACATTTTTACCTAATGTTCTTACACGCTCCATAATTTCAGTATTATGAACTATGCTATGATGTGCCATAGCTCCGTAATATTGAATAAAGTCAACCACGTCCATACCCATAGACATAGGAAGTGGATACATAGTAGGAATAGAAAGGTCGGTCCAGTTTTTAGTAACTGCTCCGCCCGCGCTCATAAGTGCGCAAACTCTTTTCTTTAATGAACGTTTATCAACATCCATTCCTTCTTCTATAGCGGCTTTTCTAAAAGTAACATCATGTGAAGGACCAAGTCTATCACACATAGTTCTATAAAGACCTGTAGTTGCACATTCGAAAGTTGGAGCTGCAAGTAATACTGCGTCTGCATCCATAATTTCATTTTCTATAATATGGAAATCATCTTTTAATACGCATGTGCCCGCATTCTTAGCACCCATTATCATGCTTACTGTACACGCAATACAACCTGTGCAAGGTTTAATATCATAATTATTTACGTTCATAAATTTGATTTCATGTCCAGCTTCTTTGCATACTGTTAAAGCCTCTTTAATCATGATATCGCAATTCATCATTTTTCTTCCGAATGATAATCCTAATACTTTCATGTTATACCCCTTTTTCTCTTTTTGAAAAATAGGGAGCGCTAAAAGCGCTCCCTAAAATCTTTGACAATTCTAATTAGTCAAAATCTTTGTTTGTAACTGATGTTACATTGCCTGTTGATAAGTACTCATCAACTGTATCAGCGTATACGAATACAGTATTTGATTCACGTACATAACCAGCTTTGTATGTTCCATTAAGAACGCCTGTTGCAACGTCTAACATTTCGTTAGCTGTATCTTCAACACCACCTGTCATAACCATACCACGGAATGGTGTTTCGTTCTTGATAGAACCTTTGATGTATCCACCAACTTCTTCATCGCCATTGATACCAAAGATACCATAGTCTGCAAAGTCTTTAACTGGTGATGAAAGACCTGTGTAGAAAGCATTGATACCTTTAGCAATATCGTTGTGAGCTGTTAAGAAAACTTTGATTTCAGGATTTGTTGTGTAAAGGTTTTCTGCTTTAGCCATACCTTCTTCTTTAGTTTCAGCTGTACAAGCAACTTCTGTAGCAAATTTAGCTTTCTTTGAGAATTGTTCAATCTTAAGAAGTTCATCTGCCTGAAGAACGCCTGTGTCAGCATCACGCTCTGAGAATACAGCTACTGGAACTGAATGATCTGGAGCATCTTTGTAGTGCTCGTCAAGCCATTTAGCTGCAACCTTGCAGAGGTAATCAGCAAGTGTAGCATCATCAGAAATCATTGTAGCGTCAAATTTTTCTGTTGGTGCAACGAAAGCAATAACCTTGATTCCCTTAGCCATAGCTTCATCAACAACTGCGCCCATAGCTTCTGGAGCTACTGACCAAATGAATAATACATCTACACCCTGTGCAATGTAATTTTCAGCTGCTGCGATTTGAGCTTCTGGGTTAAACTGACCATCTTCGTAGCTAGCTTTCCAACCAGCACCTTCGAAAGTTTTAACGAATTGGTCAGCTAACATTTGGAAGAAGTCTCCGCCTAAACCGAATGTTACAAAACCTACTGTGCCACCTTCTGCCTTAGGTTCTTCTTTTTTCTTGCCACATGCAACAACTCCAAGAACCAAAACAGCACAAAGAGCACATACTAAAATAGTTTTTAAATACTTTTTCATATTCTCCTCCTTATGATGTGAAAAAATAATATAAAACAAATTTATATAAACCTGTCTTTCAGGCTTATTACGATGACCTAGCTGCTGTTCTATTACTTAAGTAAAGAGATACAAGCATAATTACACCTTTTGCAATGTACTGTGGATATGCACCAAGGTTAATAAGTTGCATACCATTACTTAAAACACCAAGAACAAAAACAGCAACAATTGCTTTCCAAAGTGTTCCTTCGCCACCCTTAAGGGCAACGCCTGAAAGTACACATGCTATGATTCCAGTAAATTCAAGTCCAGTACCTGTACTAGAATCACCACTACCAGAACGAGCTGAAAGTAAAATAGCTGCGATACCAACTAAAACACCTGCGAAAGTAAATACTAAAATTTTAATTCTTTTAACATTAAGACCTGCCAATCTAGCAGCTTCAGGGTTATCACCTACTGCATAAATCTTTCTTCCAATTTTTGTCTTCGCCATTATAATTCCTACAATAACAATAACCACCAAAGCAATAATTGCATTTACTGGAATTACTCCGAAAAGTTTTCCTTGGCCTAAATACATATATCCAACTGGAAGTTTATGGTAAGTTTTTGATCCACTAATAAGATATGAGATACCTTGGAAGATAGCCATTGTACCAAGAGTAACTATCATCGTGTGTGAATTAAGTGTCATAGCCATGATTCCGTTAAATGTACCAAGCAAAGCACAGATAACAATTCCTAAAAGAATTGCAACAGGTGCAGAAAGAACGCCTGTACTAATTCCCTTAGTAACAATAACTGCTGCTACGGACATTTGATAACCAATAGATAAGTCACATCCGCCTGATACCATAATCATGAAAACGCCTGTACAACAAACTGCTGTATGTATGTTCTGAACCAAAATATTGGTTAAGTTAAGTGGCGTAAAAAACTTGTCCGATAAAATACTAAATACAACTATTAAGAGCACAAGTAAAATCGGCATGGAAAAATTTGAAATTATTTGTCCGACTGACTTTTTAGGTTTAGTTGCTGTTTCCATTAAATACCCTCCTATAATGTTTCGCCTGATGCTAGTGTCATTACTTTTTCTTGTGAGAATTCTTCTTTGTTTAAGATTCCCATTTGTGTTCCTTCATGCAAAACAACTATTCTTTCTGACATTCCTAAAAGCTCTTCCATATCTGATGATACCATAAGAATGGACTTGCCTTGCTTTGTCAGCTCAATCATCAACTGATAAATCTCGTATCTCGCTCCAACATCAATACCTCTGGTAGGTTCATCAAAAATCAAAATTTCTGGAGTTGTTGCAAGTGTTTTTGCTAAAACAACTTTTTGTTGATTTCCACCTGACAAAGACAATGTTAAAGCTTGGAAAGATGGCGTTTTGATTCTCATCTTTTGGCCATATTCTTCGGTTTGTTGTTTTTCTTTTTCTTTATCAATAAAAATTTTATTACTTACCTTATTCAAACTAGAAATTGAAATATTCCAGTCGATTTGTTTTTCTAAGAAACATCCTTGCATCTTTCTATCTTCAGGAATAAGTCCAATACCAGCATCAAGAGCTTGTGCGGGATTTCTGAAATGAATATCTTTTTCTTTGAATGTAACTTTTCCTGCACTTTTTTTAGCAGCACCATATAAAAGATGCATAAGTTCAGTTCTTCCAGCACCAACTAATCCGGCAAATCCTAATATTTCTCCTTTATGAAGTTCAAAAGAAATATCATTAACACCATTGCCTGTGACATTTTCACACTTAAGAACCACTTCGTCCTCAGGTTGATTATCCTTTGGTGGATAGGAAGCAGAAAGTTCTCTTCCTACCATTAATTTAATAAGCCCTTGCTTATCAGTATCTTTAATATCTAACGTATCAACATACTGACCATCTCTTAAAATAGTTACTCTATCACAAATTTCAAAAAGTTCTTCAAGGCGGTGAGAAATATAAATAACTGTTACGCCTTGAGCTTTTAGTTCATTAATAACCTTAAATAATCTTTGTTGTTCTTCAACTGTGATTGCAGCAGTAGGTTCGTCAAGAATAAGAATTCTGGCATTCTTAACCATGCCTTTGGCGATTTCAACAATTTGTCTATTAGCAACTGATAAATCTCTTATCCATGTTTTTGGCGAAACTTCGCAATGGAACTTATCAAGCAACTCTTTTGTTTTTTTCATTCTTGTGCCTTCATCAACAAAGAGACCTTTTTCTTCGCTACTCATAAAGAGATTATCCATAATAGACATAGCATCAAATTGAATAAGTTCTTGGTAAACAACTGCTATTCCAAGATCAATTGCTTGCAAAGGAGTAATTGATTTATATTCTTTTTCATCAACAAAAATACTTCCTTCACTAGGTTTAATAGCGCCCGAAATAACTTTAATAAAAGTTGATTTTCCGGCACCATTTTCACCAACAATTGCATGTACTTCTCCCTTTTTAAAACTAATAGAAACATCATCTAAAGCTTTTACACCAGGATAAATTTTAGTAATATTGTGAAGTTCTAATAATTCCATACTTTCTCCTAAAAATTTTTATCGAACTACGTAATCAAAACTTTTAAACTTCGGTGGTATAACTGGAATTTGCAAATATGATTCAAACTTAGGACCAGTATGAATACTTTGAGTTCCTTCATTAATTGAATTCCAATTAAGAGTTTCAAACCAACCTTGATCTCTTAAATATTTTCCAGCTATTTGAAGTCTAATAGTTTCGCCTTTGTGCCAAATTCTGCTATAAGGCCAGAACGTAACCGAAAATTCTACAGGCTTTCCTTCTTCTAATTTTTCTTCTTTTGTAAAAGTCTGCTCTGGTTTATATGGTTTAGAATTTGGGTCTAACTCCCTCATTGAAAGACGAAGTTTTGTCCATGCTCCTGGGTGAGGTTCGTTAAGAACTGATACAGGAAGTTCTTTCCCACCCTCTCCAAGTTTTTTAATAGTAAAGAATAAATCAGCATCATCAAATCCCTTAACAGAAGCGAATGCATGAAGCGAAATATATCCAGTAATTTCTGTGTCCTCAGGAACAACATAATCAAAATTCAAAACTTCATTCATTGCATCGAAAGAACACTGCGCGTCCTTTTTCGGAACATTAAGTGACATTGTTTTATCTTTTGCATTTAAGTAAAGCTTTTTATATTCTGTTCTAGCAAGAGGCCATTCCTTTTCAGGTCTATTTACTCTAAAGTCAAAATCGTATGAATCCATAACTTCGAGTCTAACCTTAGGAGTAAGTTCCCAACCATTATTTATTTCTTTTAAGTATCTATCAAAGAATTTTCTAAGGTCTTCGATATTTTCTGGATTGTATGTATCTGGCCATTCAAATTCTCTGTGTGCTCTCATCCATTTTTGACGAGATTTAATTTGCATAAATCCTTCAAATGAACCTCTATCGTGGAAGTGATTCCAGTTACTTGTGCAATAAGTAGGAATTCTAATTTTCTTAAAGTCAGGAACCTTATCAGCCCAATAAGCATTGAACATAGGATAAGCTTCGCTCATAGCAAGCTGATCTTCAATATATCCTTCCCCGGCAACCATGCCGATAACACTTTCGGAATATGTTCCCTCGATTCCACCTTCTCTACAAGACTCTCTATAGATATCGCCAGTAGCTTCCCAAGGAGCGATACATGTTAAGTGCTCTGGACATTCAGCGGCAATTCTCCACTGAATCATAGCAACGCCACTGTTTCCAAAAAGTCCAACATGACCATCACACCAATCTTGAGCAGCACACCATTCAACAAAGTCTGCGCCGTCTCTTCCTTCTTGGGTTCCCATAAACACTGCATCGCCCTCGCTATGACCAATACCTCTAGGGTCAACGTTAGCAATAGCATAACCATGACGGCACCAATAACTAGGATCTGCCGATTCAAACTTAGCCATCTTTGAAACTGTCTTAGGTGGAACTCCCATAAGTTGCCATTCATCAAATCCATCACCAGGACGTTTTCCAAAAGGACTCCATGAAATAATTACTGGAACAGGCCCTGAATTTTTTGGAAGAAAAATGTCACAATAAATTTTCGTTCCATCTCTAAGTGGGACGGCTACATCTTGATGGCATTCAATAAAAGGTGTTGCATCATAAGTGCGTTGATTAAATTCAGCAACAAAAGTAAACATATCACGTTCAGCAGGTGGGAGCGCATCTTGCTCTGCACGACTCATTGGTTTGCGCATCTTACGATAGATAACATCTATTGTTTCGTCACCAAACTTTGTTGGAACAATTTTATACTTTGGATTGTTTAAAAATTTCTCAGGGATCATTGTCTATAGTCCTTCCATGATAATTCATGTTTATAATCATATTAGCATTATATAGGTATATAACCTAATTGCGACTTTCTTTTTTTACTTGTTTTGTTGATTTTTAGGGTGCTTTTTTTAACATGTCAAAAAAATACAAAAAAACACTTAAAAAAGTCAAAAAACAACATTGTTTTTTTGACTTTTTGTTAATAAAATAAGTATAATTTAGGAAATAACTAGATTTTCCTAAAGGAGATAAGATATGGCAGCCAAACCTAAAACTTCACCGGTTACATCGGTCAATATTCTTTCTTTGCAAGGCGATGTCCACAAGTTAAGTGATGACGTCGAGTTTTTATTTGTCTTAACTGGCGAAATAAAAGTTCAGCTTCGCCAAGAAACTATCTATTTAAATCAAAATGATATTTTACTTATTCAATCAAACGACTTTCCTATCTATAGTGCGACGGGAAATAATCTTGTAACTTTTATTTCTTTAAAGAAAGAATTTTTCCAAGATAATAAAACGCATACAACTGGGCGATTTATTTGCAACAGTGTTTCTGATACAGAAAGAGATTACTCTGAACTACGTCGTATTCTTTCAAATATTGTACTAGCCCATTTTGAACATACGAAGCTCGGCGACTTACATCAAATAGAACTTTGTTATGCGCTTCTTTATTATCTTTCATGTTTTCATTTTAATGAGGATATTAAGGTTGCTGCTAGCGAGGACACATACGGAAGTAGACAGTCTATGATACTTAACTACTTAGAGCAAAATTATAGAGCACCAATTACGCTTAATGACTTAGCAGAACTTACTCACCTTAACACTTCTTATCTTTCAAGATTTTTTAAGAAAGCTACTGGCGATACCTTAAACAATTGTCTGCAAAATATTAGGCTTCGTCATGCACTGTCAGATTTAACAGAAACTAATAATTCAATAACTACTATTGCTTTTGAAAATGGGTTTCCTTCTTCTGCTGCCTTTTGTAAAGTTTTTTATAAATGTTACCAAAAGACACCAAGCGAATACAGAAAAACTGCAGAACCTACCGTTGCGCCTAATCCTTCTTCATTAGCTGCAAAACATGTAGATTATCAAACAGTCGAAAATGAGCTTAGAGCAATTGCAGCTTCACCTATTGACGAAAACATAAGTGCAATTAGATACCCTGACCAAATTAATTACACAATAAATGATTCTGGCGAAAACAAAACAATAGATTCTATATGGAACAAGCTTATCAATCTTGGCTTTTGCAAAAATTTATTAAACAGCACTTTCCAATCACATCTAGCAATGGTGCAAAACGAAATTGGTTTTGCATATGGTAGAATCGAAGGTTTCTTAAATGACGATATTATTCCACCTTTGCCAACGGGCGGTTACAACTTTTCTATCTTTGATTCAAGTATGGAAATTTTGCAAAATCATAGAATTAAACCATTTATTGATTTAACAATAAGAAATGAAACCGTCTTTACAATTGGAACATCCAGAGTTGTTGTTTCTCAGCACCCTACAAATTCTGCAAAAACTTTTATCAAAAATGTCGAGGACAAAGCTCTCTCTTTAATTAAACATGCAATCAACAACTTTGGTGTAGAAGAAGTTGAAAGTTGGTATTTTGATATCGGTATTAACGCTGATGAATATTTATGGCTTCAAGAAGACCCTGCAGACTTTGTTAAGCGTTGCCAAAGCATGTACCGCCAAATAAAAGATTTGCTTCCTAATGCTAACATTGGTGGCATCACTTACAACGCTGGTATGCGTGGTAACGTTTTAGATATTATCCTAACAGAAATGGATAAGATAAAATTCACACCCGACTTTATTTCTGCATGTGTCTTTCCATATGAAGATTCCGAAATTATTGATACACATAGAAGGCTTATTTCTTCCGATGCAGATCATATATATAACGAAATAATTAAAATAAAAAAAGTTTTGGAAGGTCATAAAAAAATAACTCAAAAACTTTGGCTCGTTGCAATGGGTTCATCTTTACAGACAGACGATTATACAAACGATACATGTTTTCAAGCGACTTTCCTTACAAAAAACACAATAGACCTTGTTGGTCTTGTTGACGCGATAGGATATTGGAAACTTTCTGACTCGGCTGATGAGTATTCGGATTCAAATAGAATATTGTTTGGCAGCCCTGGAATTGTTTCCAAAAACGGACTTAAAAAACCTGGCTTTGCAGCGCTAAAAAGACTTAATCAGATTTCCAACATTCTTATTAAAAAAGAAGACGGACTGATGGCGGTGTCCAACGGAATAAACCTTTATAACATCGTTCTTTATAACTACACTCATTTCAACGAGATGTTTTGTATTAGCGGTGGTCAAGGCATGGAAATAGAAATGGCCTACTCTATTTTTTCAGACCAAATGACAAAAGATATTTCTCTTACTTTAGAAGGTCTTGAAAATGGAAGATATAAAGTTATTACATCAACAATAAATCGTGAACATGGAAGTCTTTTTGACGAGTGGATGAGATTTGGTATCATTGACGATTTGCAACCTAACGACATTAATTATCTAAGAGATATCGTGCATCCTCAAAGAATTTCGCATTATGTTGAGTGCACTGACAATACATTAAATTTACACACGCAACTTTTAACACACGAAGTGAAATTTTACGAAATTATTCGTGAATTATAAAAGATTTTTATAGGAGGAGATTATGGATTTTCAAGCTTATAACAAAATTTTAATTTGCAAAGATGATTTTGAAAATGTAGCTGTAGACGGATATACATACGGCTACAAATTCAAAATCAAATACCCTTCATACAGAGGAGCCTTCCTTAGTTGTATCGAAGAATTAAAATTCTGGGTTGATGACGAAGAAGTTCTACCAGGAGATATTTCTTTCTTCTTAAATGGAAAAGAATTTTTAATCGAAGAACTCCCAGAATGTTTTAAGGAGTATTGGTATGTTAGAACTCCTGCAACAGTAACAGTATTTAAAAAAGGTGGCCTAACTAGTGGCGAACATAAACTTCGTGTTTATATGAAACACCGTGTACCTTACACAGGTTACTTTGGAGAATATTTAGTTTTGGACAGCGATGTTACTGAAACTAAAAATTTAAAGGAGGTGAAATAATGAACGGCGATATCAAATTAGGAATTACTTTATATAGTTTTGCTACAGAATTTATTCACGAGAAATTAGACCTCGATGAATGCTTAAAGAAAGCTCATGACATGGGATATAAAGGTGTTGAAATCGTTGCCGCTATGATGGTTCCTGAATACCCTTACCCATCAGATGAATGGCTAGCTTGGTTCAAAGAAAGATTAGCATTTTATGAATTAGAGCCTGTTTGCTGGAGCGCTTATATCGATATGGGTATTCGTTCTGACAGAGACTTAACAGAAGATGAGATTATTCGTTTTACTGTAAACGATATGATTTATGCTAAGAAGGCAGGCTTCCCACTTGTTAGAACTCAGCAGGCAATTTCACCAGCAATCTTTAGAAAGATGCTTCCATACTGTAAAGACTTAGGCGTTAAACTCGCAGTTGAAATGCACCACCCTCACCATCCAGAAGTTCCTATGTGGAAAGAATATTTCGACATTATGAAAAACGAAGGCGAAGGATGGCTTGGATTTGTTCCTGACTTTTCAATCTTCCAAACAATGCCTCATAAATTATATTTAGATCAGGCGCTTGAGTTTGGATGTCGTCAGGATAAACTTGATGAGATTATCCAAATGCATGCTAACGGCGCTACTGAAGCAGACTTAGAAGGAAAAGACTTTAATGAAATTGAAAAGCACACAGCAATCGAAATGTTTGCGAAATTCTCAGCCCCAGCTAGAATTGAGCAATTAAAAGATGTGCTTGATGTTGCACCTTATATCCACGGCAAATTCTATTATCTTCCAGATGGAAAACATGATCCATGTATCCCATTTGAAGAAATTTTAGCAACAATAAAAGAGTGTGGATATAAAGGCTATATCTCGAGTGAATACGAAGGTCACCACTTTGACGAGACTGTTGACTCAGAAGAGCAGCTTAAACGTTATGTAGAATTATGCACTAACATCTTAAATAATTAATAGAAGTTCGCGTCCCGTGTAACTCGTTCCTGGCTCCGAAAAAGTCGCCGATAACGAGTCACACGGCTTCGCTAAAATTTATTTTTAAGGCGAGTGGAGCCGTGCAACTTCTCGAAGAGCGTTTTTCCGCGATTGAGAGAAGTTCGTACGGGACACGAGCATAAAGAGGAAGGAGAATATTATGGCTAAGAAAAAATTAAGAATAGGTATTATCGGTTGTGGTGGCATAGCAAATAATAAACATATGCCAACACTTAAAAAATTTAGTGACAAATGTGAAATGGTAGCTTTTTGTGACATTCATGTTGAACGTGCAGAAAAAGCAGCAGCAGAATTTGGTGTTGAAGGCGCAAAAGTTTATAAAGACTACAAAAAACTTTTAGCAGATGAAACTATTGATGTTGTTCATGTTTTGACTCCAAACGTTTCACACTGCCCTATCGTCTGTGCTGCTTTTGCAGCTGGTAAACATGTTATGTGTGAAAAACCAATGGCACATAACACAAAAGATGCTCAGAAGATGATGGACGCATGGAAAAAGAGTGGAAAGAAATTTACGCTTGGTTATCAAAACCGTTTCCGTCCAGAAGTTATCACACTTAGAAAGATGGTTGAAGCTGGCGAATTAGGAGAAATCTATTATGGTCAGGCACATGCTATAAGACGTCGTGCGGTTCCAACATGGGGCGTATTCCCAGACAAATCACAACAAGGTGGCGGACCACTTATTGATATCGGAACACATGCACTTGACCTTACTTTATGGATGATGAACAACTACAAACCTGTAAGTGTAACAGGAAAAGTTTTCTATAAACTTGGAAACGATCCTAAAGCTGTTGAAGGAAATATGTTCGGTCCATGGGATCCTAAAACATACGAAGTTGAAGACTCGGCTTTCGGTATGATTAAATTTGAAAACGGAGCATGCATCAACCTTGAAGCTTCTTGGGCAATCAACATGAGAGAATCTAGAGAAGCTTCAACAACTCTTTGCGGAACAAAAGCAGGTGCAGACCTTTACTCAGGAATGAGTTATCCAGAAGACAAACTCGTAATCAATAGAGGCCATGCAGGGCTTCTTACAGACGAAGAAATTTGCTCAGCTGGAAACGTTGCATTCTTTGAAGGAGGCTTAGGAGAAGCTCCTGAAATTTTAGAAGCAAAGCAATGGCTTGATGCAGTTCTTTATAACAAAGAACCACTCGTAAAACCTGAGCAAGCTTTCGTAGTAACTCAAATTCTTGATGCTATTTACGAATCTGACAGGAAAGGAAAAGAAATTATTCTTAACAAATAATTGACAGCTGATTTTTATTAAATAATTGACAGCAAGTAATTTTTTGATATATCACACTAATAAGCAAATCCCCGATAGTCTCTGCCGAGCTTCGGGGATTTTGCTTTAAAAATACTCAAATCGGAGAGGAAGTCCCTCTTTTGCAAAAAAATTTTGATTTTTAAGGGACTTCCTCTCCGATTTGCCCTAAATTTTCTTTCCTGCTATATACACAGCTTCAATGTTTAAGTCGTCGTCGCAGACAATAAAGTCTGCTGCTTTTCCTTCCTCAATCGAACCAACTTTATCAGCGCATCCCAATTGCGTTGCTGGATTTAATGTACATGACTTAATTGCTTCGCCTTCGTCTATTCCAAAGCTAATAGCGTTCTTCATCATTTGATATAGATTAGTAACGCTACCGGCGAGTGTACCATCATCAAGTGTTGCTTTAAGTCCTTTAAGTGTTACATTAAGCCCGCCCATGTCATAAGTTCCATCACTTAAACCGCAACATGAAAGAGAGTCTGAAATAATAACTACTCTTCCTTCAAAAAGTTTGAACACAGCCCTTATAACCGCTGGATTAATATGCACGCCATCGCAAATAAGTTCAACAAATACTTCCTTCGTGTCATGTGCCGCAAGCACTGGGCCTGGATTTCTATGATGAATTCCTACCATACCATTAAACAAATGAGTCATATGCGAAGCGCCATTTTCAAAAGCTTTTATTGTTAAATCGTAATCCGCTTCTGTATGTGCAATGCTGACTGTGCAAACCTTAGAAGCTTCGCTTATAAAATCTAGAGCATCTTCCGTCTCTGGAGCAACGCAAACTATTTTTATTAAACCTTCACATGAATCATTAAGTTTCCTAAAAACATTAATATCAGGTTTTGCTAAATAAGCCGGATTTTGCGCTCCCCTTTTATTGTATGAAAAGAACGGGCCTTCCATATTTATACCTAAAACTCTAGCTTCATTTTCTTCTCTATTTTTATTTATATATAACGCATTCTTATATGCTATTTCCAGGTCCTCAAAAGGCGCGGTCATATTAGTTGCTGCAAAAGAAGTAATTCCATTAGATGCCAAATATTTAGCCATCGTCTTAAGGCCATCTAAGTTGCAAGTAGAAAAATCATATCCGCTGTTTCCATGACCATGTATATCAATAAGCCCAGGAATAACTTTTTTTCCTTTTAAGTCTACGCCGTCCCCTATGCATGAACACACTTTAGTAAATTTTCCATCTTCAATAGAAAATCCTCCTTCAATATATCCCAACGTTTTTACATCAAATATTTTTCCGTTATAAAAATTCATCTTTTAAGCTTCCTTAGCTTCTTTCTTTTTAATTGTCATAAATACGAAACATGCTACTATACCAATTACTGTTGCAATAACTGTCATAACCATTCCAAAGTTCATGTCTGTTACAGCTTTAACTGCGCCAATAATTATCGGAATAAGTACTCTTCCTACATTCATTGCAAGTGAATTTATTGAAGTTGTAAGTGTTGTTGCTTCTTTATAGTCTTCTGCTGCAACCATAAAAGTAACGGGGCAAAAATGTCCACTAACTAATCCGCAAAGAGAAACCATAATACTCATTACAATTGGGCTTCCTGAAAAAATACCTATCAATAAAAAGATTGCAAACAAAACACTTCCATACAATAAAAGTTTAATTCCTTTTATTTTTATTTTAGGCATCAAGAACCTATTAATGGTTGCAAATATCCAATAAAGGGTTATACAAATCGCGCCTAAAGACTCCATATCGTATTGCACTGCCATATATCTAGCAATCCATGAAGTGACACCCATCTGGGCCATAGCAAGAGTTATACTAATTACAAGCATAATAATATTTTTCTTATTTTTGAGATAATACCCTATATCTTTTAATTTGAGTTTTTTCTCTTGAGACTCAACTATTCCACCAGCTTTATCCATTTTTCTCTTAAAGAAGAAATAGAACACCATTGCAATTATCATAAGAATTGCAACGATATAATAAGCACTTCTCCATATTGTAAATGTAAGAAGACCTGTAACAACTAGTGGCATAATTAAACTGCCAAGTCCATAAAATCCGTGGAATAAGCCCATAGGCTTTGAACTATCTTCTGGATACATATCTATAATTATTGCATTTGAAAAAGTATCGATTCCACCTGCAGCTAATCCCATAATACATGTAAAGATTGCAAACATAATCCATGACTGAGATATGCCCATAAAGAAAACGCAAATAGCAAGAACGATGCCCGAAATAAAGATCATTGTCATCTTTCTTATTCTGCCTTGCAGCGCAGGAAAGACTATAACTGCTACCATCATTCCAAAGCTAAGAAGTGATGGAGCCAAACCTTCTGCGGCGCCCGTTAAATTAAATTCTTCAACTATCTCATTAAGCAGACCGCTGATTAGTACATAAGAACAAGCATAAATTGTGCCGGTGATGATAATAAGAGTGGTTAATTTTTTTATTAAACTTTTTTTATTATCCATCTTTATATCCTTTTAACTAAACAAGGCCGACCAGTAATTGGCCGGCCTTAGATATTTGAATTTTTATTATTACTGTCTTACTGATTTTCCTCTGTTGTATAAAAGAAGAAGTAAAACCAGAATTACACCATTACATACATTTCTTAATGGATCCGGAAGTCCAAGCGCTGTCAAAAGGTTAGATAAAAGAACCATAACCAACGAACCTGCAATACTTCCTGCATATGAACCTGCACCACCAGCAAATGTTGTACCACCTATAATTGTTGCAATAAGTGATTGATAAGCATAATCATCAAATAATTGGCAACGAGCTATATTCAAATAAGCGGCACCAAGCATACCTGCAAATGCAGCAAGAACTCCTGAAAATACATATGAAAGAATTCTAATTTTATCTACTTTAACACCTGTTAATTTAGCTGCTGTTGGATTGTTTCCTACTAAGTATAATTGTTTACCAAAACGAGATTTATTAAGTAAGAAAAATACTAATGGCCAAATTATTATTGCGTACATAGCAATAGCCGGCATAAATCCTAATACCTTTGTTGAAACTGTTGCCCTAAAGGCTGGAGAAGGTGCGCCAGTCATAATACCATTAGAGAAAATAAACTGGCATCTTGTAACAATATTAGCTAGTGCCATTGTAACAATCATAGCTGGAAGCCCAATCTTAATTGAACAATATCCATTTAAGAATCCTACGCCCGCGCCAATTGCTATTGCGATTAAGAAAACAGGAAGAAAATGTCCATTTTCTCCTTTCATTCCAAACGATGTTAGAATTGCCGTTGCGCTCATAACAGCTCCAATACCAAAGTCCATACCTCCACCTATAAGAACAAGCGTCTGTCCAGCGGCAGGTAAGCTTAAAAGTATGGTCATGAGAATAATATTTCCAACAGCTACAATGCTTAAGCCCTTTGGATTAATAATTATAGTAGCTATAAACAATATTGCAGCAATAACTAAAGCCATTAACGCAGTATGTGTTTGAACGAACAAATTAACTCTGGAGAAAAAATCTTTATTTGCTTTTATTTCAAAATTTGTACTTTTATTGGACATTTTTCTCTCCTCTCTTGAACTGTGATTTCAGTCCTTGTTGTAAAGTTTTTCTTTGCTCTCTAGCTGTTAACATAGTCATAAGTAATCCACCAAATATGATGATGTCTGATACGAAGTTTTGCCAGTATGATGATACTGCAAAACCATTAAACAGTTTTGATAACAATGTGAAGAAATAATAAACGGTATTGTTAATTAAAACTAAGAATCCACCACCAAATAAACCACAGGAGATAGAGCCCCAGCCTCCCCAGCCCATACCACCGATGATAGCGCCAGAAAGTGATTTAATACCAAATTCATTTCCTTGAAGAGGGTTACCCGAAGCAGACATAAGAGTTAAGCAAATACCTGCAATTCCTACAAAGAATCCCTTAATTAAGAATGCCTTCATTTGTGTACCAACAGGGCTAATTCCTGCTGCGAAAGCATTTCTTTGGTTTGTACCAACTGCATAAACGTCTTTTCCAAAAGATCTTCTAGCAAAGAATCTCCAAATCAATAGCACTGCAACGAGTACTAAAGCTGCAACTGGAATAATACCAAAAATACTAGACTGATAAGGCATAACATATTCAAAAGGAACATTTCCTTGTGCTCTTGGCATAATTATTACGTTTAAGCCTAAAACTGCGAAGTTTAGCGCATACGTAGCTAAAAGTGATGGCAATCTAAATACCGCACAGCAAACACCCGCTATTGCAGATATTGCAATTGCAGCCGCCATAGCTACTATCCAGCCAACCCAAACTGGGCATCCTGTTTCTTGAGGAAGCATAATACAAATAACATTAACAAGTGTCATTTGTACACCTATAGAAATGTCCATTTGACCAACCAACAACAAAATTGCTTGGCCTAATGTAACCATAATAAATGGCATATTAGAAACGAAAAGCGAATTAATACATGATGGGTTGAAAAATGCTAACATATTATCTATAGAAAAACCCCAAGATAAACATTGTGACCAACCTTGAATAATAATATTTAATACAAGTACAACAAGGAATAAAACAAATCCTGTAAAAGCAGGCGTTCTGCGAAAATGTCTGAAAGAATTAATTACTTTTGTCATTTTACTTCTTCCTCCTTTTCGTCATTTTTTATTCCCATCATTGCTGATACAAGACGAGCTTCTGTCTTATCTGCTCCTGCTAACATAGCTGATACTTTTCCTTCGTAAAATACATAAATTCTCTCGGAAATATTCATAAGCTCCTCTGTATCACTCGCTGAAATGATAACAGTCATTCCGTTAGCTGCACATTCTCTTATAATATCATGGATTTCCTGACGAGAGTGAATATCTACACCTTTAGTAGGGTCATCAAGTAAAAGTAAATTCGGTTTAAGTGCAATCCAACGAGCAACAACAAGTTTTTGTTGATTACCACCGGACAAAGAGCTAGCTGGATCTTTAAGTTTTCCAATTTTAATATTATATTTATCTACAGCATCTTGTGAAAAATTTTGAACTTCTTTACTAGTTAAATACTTAAATAATCTTCCCGTTGCAGAGTTTCCAGCAAAAATATTTTCACTAATTGTTCTAATTGGGAAAAGAGCTTCAACTCTTTTTTCTCCAGAAATAAAACCAATACCCGCTTTTACGCCATCAGCAGGAAGCTTAAACTTAGTTTTCTTTCCCAAAAAAGTAATAGTTCCTTGCTGTGGTTTAACAGCACCTAAGATAGCTCTAATCACTTCTGATTGTCCTTGGCCTTCTAGTCCGCCAATACCAACAATCTCTCCTTTATATGCTTTAAGGGAAATATCTTGTACTTTAGGTTTAATCTCTATATTTTGAATATCAAGAATAACTTCTCTTTCTTCCCCAGAAGTTTCATTATCATTTTCATTCTGATTAGAATGAACTGGTCTAGAGCCTGTCATATAATAAACGATATCATCAAGAGTGAAATCTTTAACATCTCCAGATATAATCGTTTCACTACTTCTCATTATGTTGATTTTGTCACAAACTTGAAAGATTTCATTCATTCTGTGAGTTACATATATCATTGCAACTCCTTCAGCCTTAAGTTCTTTCATAACACTAAATAGAGTTTCAATTTCATCATAATGCAAAGAAGCCGTAACCTCATCTAAAAGCAAAATCTTTGGTTTCTTATATATTGCTTTAGCAACCTCAAGCATGCTTTGAGTTGAAGGCATTAAAGTTTGTACATAATCATCTGGATCACAATCAATATGAAAGCGCTCTAGAAGTTTAAGTACTTCTTCTCTTTCCTTCTTTTCATCAACAAATCCAGCCTTAGTCTTTATTTCACGTCCTAAAAAAATATTATCTTGTACTGACATAGTTGGTATAAGACTAAGATCTTGGAAAGCAGTTGCTATATTATATTTAGCCGAATCAACACCAGAATTTATAGTGATTTTTTCTCCATTTAATAAAATTTCACCACTATTAGGTGCAAGTATTCCGGCTAGAATTTTTATCATTGTAGATTTTCCCGAACCATTTGAGCCAGCAAGGGCAAGAATCTCCCCTTCTCCAACTGTAAGGGATGCATCATGTAACGCAACAACGGCACCAAACCTTTTGTTGATAGCACGCATCTCTAACAATATTACCACCTCCAAAACACTACTGCTTTATCTAATCATTTGATTATTTCAAATGTTATTATCAAAATTCAAGTTAAAAAATATCATCCTCATTTAGAGTAATAACGGCCGGCAGCAAAACTGCCGACCGTTTTTATTAACCCATATTATTATGGTCTAATTCTTATTTGAAGTAATTTGCTTTTACTTCGTCAAATGTAAGCCAGAATGTGATTGAATCGCCAGGCTCGAAGCTGTTAGCGTATTCTTCAATTGATTTTCCTTCAACTTGTGTTCCAGCTAAAACATCTTTGTCTGTGTAGCAAACTCTTGATTGAATCCATACTTGGTGTGTAGCTTCTTGACCTGCAGCATAGATATCATCTCTAAGTGTATTGCCAACATACATGTTAAGTGCAAAGTTAAGTGCTGTAGCACCAACTCCTGGAGGGTTTGAAAGTACGATGTAAGGACAAACTACTCCGTTTTTGTTGATTTCAAGCATCTTCTGCATGAAAGCACCTGTATCACCAAATCCTACAAATTTAGGATAAGCAACACCAGCATTTTCAAATGCTTCAAGAGCATTTTCAGCACATTGTGATACTAAAAGTCCGTCAAAAGCTGTACCTTTGTTAAGGATTTCAGCCATCTTTTGTGTTGATAAAGCAACGTCCCAGTTATGGTTAGCTGTTTCAACGATTTCAAGACCTTTTTCTTCGCAAGCTTTTTCAAATCCGCGTTGACGGTCTGTGTTAGCTTGGTTACCTTCTGCTGCTGCAATCATAACAACCTTTGAGCCTTTTCCAAGAACTTCACCAGCGTATGTACCTGTCTTGTATCCAAGGTATTCTTGGTCAGTTACAACGTTAAGTACGTTAACAGCTGTTGATGTGTAAGCACAGTCAGCATTGATGTAAACGATACCTCTGTCTTGAGCTTTCTTAATAAGAGTATCAAGACCTGATGGTGCAACTGGGTTTGTAACGATAATGTCAAAACCTTCGTTGATTGAGTTTTCAAGCATCTGAGCTTCAGCTGTTGCATCTTTGTTAGCTACGAATGAGTTATACTCAACTTTGTAACCTGATGCTGCTTCAGCTGCTGCACAAGCTTCTTGAAGGTCAGCTTCGTAACGAATACGATATGGGTTCTGACCAATCTCAGCGTTGTGAGAAGCGAACTTCAATGTACTGCCTGGTTCTTTATGTTCTATCTTTTTTGTGCCACCACAAGCTGCAAGAGCAACTACCATAGCGGCAGTAAGAAGAACAACAAATAATTTTTTCATAGAGACCTCCTATAATTTTACTGGGGACTACCCCATATTTACACATATATTTTAACATTGTACCTTACCTAATACAATGTCAAAAATGTACTAAATTTCGTCCAATTTTACTTCACATTTACTTTTTGCAGACTTATAAAAAGCCTCAATAATAGCTGTAACCGTAAGAGTTTGCTCTGGTTTTACTATTAATTCTTCGCCGTTTTGAATGTGATTCATCATATTATTCAATAATTGGAAGTGTCCTGGGAAAACTTCGTTTGCAAACGGAGCTTCATCAGCAAACACTCTAGGCTCAATATCAGCTTGATATTTTCCCATAGTTGTAAGAATTTTCATTTCTGGAAGTAAGAGTCCTGACCGCGTTCCTGCAAAGCGCATATTTGTCTCTTGTGGAAGATTTACTGCCCATGCGGTCTTAAAGTTCATTGTACTTCCGTTTTCCATTCTAATTGAACCAGTAGCGAACTCTTCAACTTCGAATTCTTCTGGTTTATAAACTTGCTGAGTAAATACACCTGCAGGTGCTCCACTTTCTTTCAAGCTTGTTCTAACATCTTTTTCATTTCTTGCTATATATGAAGAAGTATTTCCTGAAACAGAAATTACTTTTGGACTTCCCATAATCCATAAAGCAGCATCAATCATATGAACTCCAAGATCGCAAAGAACTCCACCGCCAGAAGCACTCTTTTTATGGAACGCGCCCCACTTAGGAACTCCTCTTCTTCTTATAAGAGAAAATTCTGAATAATAAACATCGCCTAATGTTCCATCATCATACATCTCTTTTGCAAACCAATATTCAGGATAAAACCTAAGAACCTGGCAAGCAGATAAAAGTTTATTTTTTCTATCTGCTTCGTCATACATTTCTTTTGCATCTACAAGATTAAGTGCGATTGGTTTTTCGCATGCAACGTTAGCATCGTAAGAGAGTGCAAGCATAGTCATTTCTTTGTGAAGTCCATTTGGAACACACACTGAAACTAAATCGGGTTTTTCTTTTGCTAACATCTCATCAGTATTTGTATACCAATGTGGCACACCCCATCTTGCTGCTGTATCTCTTGCAGCTTCTTCATTTAAATCAGATACTGCAACAACTTCGCATTTATCTGGATATGCTTTGTATGCTGGTATATGTGCTTTATTGGTAATCATTCCGCAACTAATTACTGCTACTTTTAATTTTTCCATATCTACCCCTCTTACCAGTTTTCGTCTATTGGTTGTCCTAATAAAGAATTTTTACATGCATTCTTCATTGCATCTACGAAAGTTTCTCTCATATCAAATTCAGTTATGCCATTTATTTCAACATTAACTCGTCTTAGACTGCCTGGATATAATTTCATAACATCATCAGTTTTCAACTTCTCATTATATTTATATGTAATAGTCATAAGTGGGCTGCCCTCGTTAACGGTACTTTCTAAATATTTTCCGTCAGCAGCAGCACTCTTTAACAGTCTATAAAAAGCAAAGAATATTTCTGTATCCATTTCTTTTCCATTTAATTTAGCCCAAATATTTTTCTGGTCTCCACCCGTAGCGTAAACATATTTTATTCCATCAAACTCAACAGTAATGCTTTCAACATCACTTCTCATAGGATTTAAAAACCATCTTCTACAAAGTTTTGTATAGTCAATATTTGCAAACGCAGGTGGATCAATTAAAAACAAAATTCCTGAATCTTTCATGTATGCCAAAAATCGATTCTCATATGGAACAAGCTTCAATTGATAATCTGCTATGTAATCCGTACCATCTTGAATAGAAAAATCTACTTGCATATATGGATTATCAAATCCAATCATAGAAAGATCTGCATCTGTAACATTGTATGCAACTACACTAGTTGCTTCTATTCCTAAAATAGATTCTAATACTTCTCCACCATATGTTTGGTCTAACTCATATGTGCCTTTTATTTTTACTAGATGAGTTGCAGAGCCAAACGACAATGCCGCAAGCATAGACTCAACATTAGTTTCTTTAACAGCCTCAATCGTTATTGGTTTTTCAAGTGAATATCCCGAAAATGTTACATCTCGCATTGCCGAAAGTGCTCCGGATTGAACTGTCGGTGTAACTTGTAAATTAATAAATGTTTGTTTTGGAACAAGGAAGTATAAAATATCTTCTTCGGCAAAAAGATAAACGTTTTTATCATCATTTACCATGCCGTAATAGTTTCCACTTACTTGCTCTTTATTACCAACAATGAGTTTAAATTCTTTTCCACCAGAATAAATAACATCAACAGCTGACAAAGGATTATCTAACCCATATAGTGAAATATCTTGTGCATTTTCTTCAACGGTACGCAATGCACCAAAAGAAGCAACATTATACATCAAATCATAAAAGCCTTCTTGATCTATAATATTAGCAGGCATATCATCGAAGTCATATCCATCGCCATTTCTTTTTACTTCGAATGTGCCGTATTGATTAGTAACCGTTAAGTGCTGAACATTTTCTGGCTTTTGTTTTATAAAAACTTTAACATTGCTGTTTTTATCTTTTGATATACTGCTTGCTGTAATAAGCGCAGCAACCAAAACAACTACTACTATTCCACCAGCAATAATAAATTTAATAAGTTTTTGCTTCACTATCTATACCTCCGTTTAAGGTAGATAAGAATACCTGTTGCCAATATTGCTACAGGAATAATTATGCAGAAAATAACTCCCCATGTAGAAGCACCCGATTGTGTAATAGTTAATATATTTCCTGCTAATGATTTTGCTTCAATTGAAACTGCATTTTCTCTTTGAGATACAGTATTTAAAATCGCAGTAAGATATTCGGCATTCGCAATAGATGTGTTTGATATTACTGTTGATTCAAAAGTTTGAACCGATGGTACAGCTAAAATTTGGCTAGTTCTTGTTACACCAACTGCTTGCAAAGTTGAAAGCAACATCGCTGGCATAGGTCCATTCTTTATAGAATCTTCACTTCTAAAATTATCTCCAGCTTCTTCTGGTCTAACTCCTGTTGTCTCTGAAAATTCGAGCAACTGTGTAACTGTTTTATTGTCTCTAAAGTCATAAAGTTTATTTATTGGTCTTGCAAGTGGAAGCAAAACCTTTTTTGATGTATCTTTTAATTTTTCTGTATAAGTATCATCCGAATAATTAACTAACGGATAGAATGGTTGATATCCATAAACATTGTTTTCGTTTGTTTCAAAAACTGCGCCTCTGTCTATTTCAATTCCCCACTCTCTTAAAAAGATATCAAGATTAGGAAGCTCTGGCTGATTTACATCAGCTGCATAAATTATAGTACGACCATACTCTCCATTATTTTTTAAGAATTCATCTAATTTAGTTAAAACATCTTCTGATAAATCTTGTTGTGGAGCAAGAAGGAATAATATATCCGATTGGCTAAAATCTCCAGTAACTAAATCTTTTTCATCCACGATAAAGTTATTATCTGTAAGTATTGATTCTAAAGTTTGTCTATCTTCAGAAACAGCATTACCAGTAAGGATAGTAATATAAACTGGATTTTCTGTATTAACACTTACAATCGCTGATGTAATAGCCTCTTCTGCTCTACATGCATCAACTTGAAGTTGTTGATTCGAATTATATGTGTATGTAAACATATTATTTAATGGAATCTGTTTTATATTTTTAGAGCCAACTACTAATATATCGCCCTCTGATAAATTAAGTGTAGGATATTGTGCTGCAAAAGTTGGATCTGTTGTATAGTCAACATACTTAAGCGTTACATATTTCGAATATTTTGGATATTGTTCGATTATCTTTTTAGTTTGAACTAGATAAGGACTGCCTGTAAAGCTTCCTTTATCGGCCAAAACATTTATAGTTATATCATCAGATAAAGATGCAAGAACTTCTTTTGAATCGGACCCAATATTATAATTAGCGTTTGATGTAAGGTCCAAACTCAAAGGATAACGTTCTGAGAATGTATGTACAACCGCGTTTAATAAGAAAACAATAACAACCGCCATCACAACTATTACCGCTAAAAGCGCATTAAGGCGGCCTGTTTCTGTCTTAAACAATTTTTTTATTTTATTTTTTGTTTTTTCTATAAAATCTTTCATCATGCCACCTCTAATTCCATCGTTTACGCTCTAATAGTGCAGTTGTAATTGTGCAAAATAGCGCTGCTACACTTAAAAAGAATATTACGTTTTGAAGTTCAACAATTCCTAAAGTGAAAGGAGAATATCTTTCATTAAACGAAATATATTCAAAAAACGATTTAAAGAAATTGCTTTTAACTACATAAGCAATAGCATCAACAAGCATTAGAAATAAGCTTACCGCAAATCCTAAAACAGCTGCTATTACCTGACTTTCTGTAATAGAAGAAAGGAATAGGCATATAGCTATTAAAGACATTCCTAACAAGCAAAGCCCTATAAAGTTTCCTATTGTGCAAGACCAATCAACTTTTCCATAGAAAGACGCAATAATTGCATCAATAATTGTTCCTGAAATAGCAATTACATAAACAACCAAAGCTGCACAATATTTGCCCATAATAATTCCAAGTCTGGAAATTGGAGCAGTAAAAAGAAGTTGCTCTGTATTTGTCTTTTTTTCCTCACTCATAAGTCTCATAGTAAGAACCGGAACAAGGAATAAAACTACAGGGAACAACAAATCAAAAAGTTGCGAAAGATCTGTAGTAGCTCTATATAAATTGTATGTGAAAAAGTAATATCCTGAGAAAAAATATGCAACAGCAATAATTACATAACCTAATGGAGTTCTAAAATATGCTTTAACCTCACGCTTAAAAATTGAGCTCATTATTTATCCCTCCCTTTCTTCTGTCCTGTTAATGCAAGGAATGTACTCTCAAGAGAAATTTCTTTGCTATACATTTGAAGAATAGTTAACCCTTCTTTAGAGAATGCTTTATATAACGCTTCTCTTATATCATAACCTTCCTTAGCAACAACATTATAATCTTCACAATCTTTTTCTTTAGCCTCAAGTTTTTCAAACTTTTGGACAGCATCAATATTACGAAGAACATCTTCTATTTGTTCACATTCGCCTTTAATGCGAATAACTACTTCACTACCTTCTGTCATGTTCTTGCCAATAGATTCAATAGGACCATCAAAAGCAATCTTTCCTTCATGTATCAAAATGATTCTGCTACAAATAGCTTGAATTTCTGAAAGAATATGAGACGAAACAATTACAGTGCTTTCTTTCCCTGAATCTTTTATGAGTTGTCTAATCTCTATTATTTGAGAAGGGTCAAGACCAACCGTTGGCTCATCCAAAATAATAACCTTTGGACTTCCAATAAGAGCCTGCGCAAAACCTACTCTTTGTTTATAACCTTTAGAAAGGTTTCTAATCATTCTTTCTGAAAGATGAGAAATGCCAGTTTGTTTGCATATTGCATCAATATGTTCTTTCCTTTTTTCAGGGTTTTTTGTAAAGCCTTTGATATCGCAAACATAATCTAAATATTCAACAATTCTCATGTCTGAATAAAAAGCGAAAAGTTCAGGCAAATAGCCTATTTGACTTTTTGCCTTATTTGGCTCTTTTAATAAATCATAACCACCGATATTTATCGTTCCTTGTGTAGGAGCAATATAACCCGTGATGCAATTCATAGTCGTACTTTTTCCAGCACCATTAAGTCCTAAAAGTCCAACTACTTCTCCTTCTTTGATGTTGAAACTAAGCCCATCGATTGCGACTTTTTCACCATACTTTTTTACTAGGTCTTTTACCTCAATCAATTTTCTTTACCTCATTTACATAATATCTTGATATGATGCGCCAATAATTCCAGCATCATTTCCTAGTGTTGCTAGTTCAATTGGCGGATAACCTGTTACGTCATATGCAAAAGTATATTTAGGCATATTCTCTCTTATCTTATCTAAAAGAAAATCGCCTGCATTAGAAACTCCGCCACCCATCAAAACAATTTCAGGTCTGAAGATATTTACAAGCGAACCAATTCCGTTTGCTAAGTAGCAAGCATAATTATCAACTACTTCCATAGCAACTTTATCGCCTTCCTTAGCACATTCAAAAGCAGTCTTTCCGTTAACTTCGCCGTTTTCTTCTACCCATTTAACCATTGCTGATTCAGGGTGAGCTTCGATAGCTTCTTTTGTTTGTCTCATAAGTGCTGTTGCGCTTCCATAAGATTCAAAGCATCCATTAATTCCGCATGTGCATGGATAGCCGTCATGTACAAGTACCATATGTCCTAATTCTGCACCAACTCCATTTCCACCAGCGAAAACTTTTCCATTGATGATTATTCCGCCACCAACGCCTGTTCCAAGGGTAAGCATAATTACATGTTTTCTTCCTTTTGCAGCACCGGCAACAGTTTCTCCGATAATAGCGCAGTTAGCATCATTTCCAATATAAACAGGAACCGGAATATATTTTTCAAGTTCTTCACGCATAGGGACATCTTTCCAATTAGTATTATTTGAAAAGCAAAGACGACCTGTCTCATAAATAGACCCCGGTGTTCCAATACCAACGCAAGGAAGGTCTGTTATTTCAATTCCTAAAGGTTTAATAACTTCATAAACTGCATCAGCAGCAGCCTTCATAGACTCTTCAAAAGTACCAGGAGTTTTAACTACATGTTTCGCAATTATGTTGAAGTTTTCATCAACAACTCCAACCTTGATACTCATTCCACCAATATCAACGCCAACACGATATTTCATAATTAAACACCAACCTTCTTAAGTACTCCGTCAACAAATCCTTTTGCTCTTTCAATATCGCCTTCATCGAGATGCTCGATAATAAGAGGAATATTTGGATGACACTCAGCTAATCTTTTAACATAAAGTTCGTAGTTAAGATTACCTAATCCTGCTGCCGGAAGTTCAATTGCTCCCGAACCTCTAAATGAGTGAGAAGCATCAGCATCAATATCAGCATGTTTTTCTGATGTATCAACAGCTTTACTGATATCCTTAGCATGAGCTATCTTCATGTAAGGAGCTAAGTTATCAAAGATATCATTAAGTGTTCCGTCGATATCCGCATAATGTGCTTCATCAAAATAGTTTGTAGGATCGCAAATAAGTCCAAGACCCTTTGTTCCAACTTCGTCAAACATTCTCTTAACTTGCTCTACACTACCAACCACATTATTAACATAATTTTCTACGATAAAAGTTGCACCATTATCATAAGCGTACCCAGCCAAATCTTTAATAATTGCAATAGCTTCATCGAATACCTTTGGTGATGCATTTCTTTCATCCCAAACCCAATCGCTCTCTTCATTATATGTGCCTGTTTCAGAAGCAACATAAGGGCATCCTAAATCTCTAGCATATTTAATCATCATCTTAAGATAATCAATATTTTCTTGTCTCTTTACTGGGTCTGGATGAATAAAGTTTGTATATGCTGAAACCGCAATAATAGGAAGGTTTGCATCTCTGAATTTATCCCTAATAAGATTTGCTTTTTCCTTTGTGAGCGGTTCTTTTGTAGCATCTAAATCTTTAAAAGATACATCTAACTGCACGCAGTTGAAATCTGTTTCTTTTATTCTTTTTATTGTTTCATCTAATGTATATGGATAATATCCTGTAAATATTCCTGTACTAATCATTATTACTTCTCCCTTCTTCTTTTGCTCGTGTCCCGTACGAACTTCTCTCAATCGCGAAAAACGCTCTTCGAGAAGTTGCACGGCTCCACTCGCTATAACAGCTCGCTTAATTCTACTGTTCTTTTTTCTTTTATCGATTTATAACAGCTCTCAACACATGCAATTGTGATTATGTTATCCTTTGCGGAAATTTCCGGTTCAGTATCATCTTCGATTGCTCTCATAAGTGATGCCATTGTTCCTTCAAAAGCATCTGGAAACCATACTTTATCCCACTTTGGCTCTATCCACTGATTTGGATAATTCTTTGATGTGAATCTTAATGTGCTAGGAACTGGATCTGGATAGAATGGCCATCCAATTGTGCCTTCTGCCATACCTTCTGTTCCTTCTACTCTCCACTTAATATAAATATCTTTCTCGCAAGGTTCTTCTGGCCAAGCCCAAACATCATCTAAGCTTGTTGCCATAAGTCCATTTGCATAATGGAAAGTATATTGTGTAATTCCATCAACATGTGGGAACTTACTTCTTGGGTCTGTTCTACAAACACATGTAATGCTTTCTGGATCGCCAAAAAGATATCTAAATGAGTCTACATGATGAATACCCATTCCAAAAATTTCTAACTTGTCATACTCCGTAAGGAATGTTTGCCAGTGAGGAATTGCTCTCATCTCAACTGTTGCTACAACAATCTCTCCAAGCTCGTTCATATCAAGAAGTTTCTTAAGCGCTCTCATAGATTGGTCATAACGCATATTTGAATTAATTGCGATTTTCTTTCCATACTGCTCGCCAAGAGATGCAATCTCTCTTGCACCAGCAAGGTCCATAGCAACAGGCTTTTGGCAAAGAATGCCTTTAAGGTTAGGATTCTTAACCGCTTCTCTAACTATTTCTGGCTGGCAATCTGGTGGATAAGCAATATCGATGATATCTAAAGATTCATCTTTTACTAATTCCTGCCATGTATCGTAAACAACTGGTATTGCATGCATATCAGCAACTTCCTCGGCATGCGCTTTAGTTCTTGAAGCAATAGCAACCGGATTAAAACCAGCGTTTCTATAAGAAACTAAGTGGCAGTCTCTCATAATAAATCCAGAACCAATACATCCAATTCTAAAATCTTTTTTCTTTGGATGCTGCGGAATAGTACTATCTTCTAATATTTTTTTAATTTCTTCTACACTACCCATAATTAACCCCCGTACATTTTATAATTCTGTATCTTCTGTAATTTCAGGAAGAACCAATGTACCTTCAGCTTCTCTTTTACGTGCTTCTTCCATAATAGTTTGCGTTCTTGTGCAACCAAATCTAGAGCCACCAACAGCTAATACTTTAAGAACTGCATCTAAAGTTCTAACGCCACCTGCTGCCTTAACTTTCATATTCTCAGGTGTGTTAGCTCTCATGAGTTTAAGGTCATGAAGTGTTGCGCCCGAAGGAGCGTAACCAGTAGCTGTCTTAGTAAAGTCAGCACCTACCCTCGCACATATTTCGCAAAGTTTAATCTTTTGCTCATCATTAAGATAAGCATTTTCAAAAATTACTTTAACTTGCGCGCCCTTAGCATGTGCTGCATCAACAACAGCTTTAAGGTCAGCTTCTGTCTTGTCATATTCTCCTGAAAGTGTGTAACTAATGTTTTGAACAACGTCAACTTCTACGCAGCCAAGGTCAATTGCTTGTTCAGTTTCAAAAACTTTAGTTTCTGTTGTATGAGTTCCGTGTGGGAATCCTATAACCGTTGTTACTTTTATGTCTGTACCATCTAGCATTTCTTTTGTAAGTGTGATGTCACATGGGCGAACGCAAACGCTAACTACATTATATTCTTTTGCAAGATTAAGTCCGTCTACTACGTCTTTGTGTGTGAATGTTGGATTAAGCAAAGATAAATCTATCATCTGTGCTATGTCTTTAGATGTTACTTTCTCCATAATTTTGTACTCCTTTAAATTATTTAACTTTATTATCTGCCAATATTTCAGGTTTATAAATCATGCTATCTTTCTCAGTGATTTCTCTAATAACTTTTGCTGGAACTCCACCGGCTAAAGAGTTATCTGGAATATCTTCTGTTACAACTGAGCCTGCTGCAATAACGCAGTTATTTCCAATAGTAACGCCTGGGCAAACAGTAACATTTGCACCAAACCAACAGTCATGTCCAATATGAACTGGCTTAGCATAGCAAAATTGTTTTTCAACACCGTTTGCATCAATCATAGATTTTCTTTCATTTGGAAGAAGTGGATGAACTGGAGTTACGATTGTTACTCTAGGTCCGAAATTGCAATCATCTCCAATAATAACCTCCGCATCGTCTTGAATAAGAAGATCGAAGTTTCCAAAGAAACGTTTTCCGATTTTTGTATGTTTTCCGTAGTGCATGTATAGCGGGCCTTGGATAAAGCTTCCTTCGCCAAACTCGCCAAACATCTCTTTTAAGATTGCTTCACGTTTTTCTGTCTCATCTTCGTAAAGTTTATTAAAATCTGTATTTAAGTTATGTGTTTTAAGTTTTAGTTCTACTAACTCAGGTGTTAGTGGCGCAAAAAGAATACCTTTTTGAATTTTTTCTTCTTCTCTCATAGTTATGCCTTTCTTAATTCTGGGCGCAAACCACCACATTGAATTTACCTAAATATATTACAACAAACTATATAATTGAACAATAGTAATTAATACTATATAATTTATGCGTATATAAAAATTTGTGAGGTGTGATATGAAAAAAATTAAAGCTTGTGTAGTTGGCGTTGGTTTTATTGGTGTTGCCCATATAGAAGCCTTAAG
>JAZLLU010000020.1:0-11847 GCA_045598285.1 Lachnospiraceae bacterium
TACGTTGTTTTTATAAACGTCGATAACGTACGAAAGCGTTTGGAAAGTATAGAAAGAAATTCCAATAGGAAGCGCTAAATTATGAATAGGAATATTGGCGCCTGAAATAGCGTTAATGTTTTCAATTACAAAACCATAATATTTAAAGAAACATAAAACACCGAGGTTAACAATAATGTTAATTACGAAAGCAAACGTCTTGCGAGCTTTCATTTCGCCCTCAGCGTAATATGAAATGCTTCGAGCGGATAAATAGTTAAAAACGATACTAAATATCATTAAAAGGACATAAACAGGTTCGCCCCATGCATAGAAAACA
Source organism: Lachnospiraceae bacterium (assembly GCA_045598285.1). Taxonomy (GTDB): domain Bacteria; phylum Bacillota; class Clostridia; order Lachnospirales; family Lachnospiraceae; genus RGIG5612. Next base: position 320 of record JAZLLU010000020.1, read on the forward strand.
AGGCTCATTATAAGTAGAACCAAGTTCTTAAGTTTGCGCGGAACAATATAATATAGAATTAATGTTGCCGGCAAAAATATGCAAATGAAAAACAAACTACTAAAAACCATTTTTATAGTGCTTTCTTAAATGCTTCGTCTATTTTTTGAGCATCTGGACTAACGACATAAAGTACGTAACCACCAGATATATCTAATAAATAATTTTTTGAAAGATCATATTGCTCCGGAGCATAGCCGTCGAACGCAGCCATCTTCGCGTCAACTCTAGCCTCAATAGCTTTTCTTATTTGGTCTTCTTGTGAGTCGTCTTTAAGTTTTATTAGTAAAATTTCTTCAGCGTCCATACTTGTTACAGGTGTGCAAATAAGAACGTCTTCATAATCTTCAGCATTCAAACTAAAATATTTTTTAAGAAATCTAAAAGTGTTTTGCTCCATTCCTTCTGTTTCGATTGCATTTAGCACGGCTTCAGAAACTTTGCTAAAAGGTACATCGCTAGGCGCAGGCTTTTTAAACACGAAAAAGAAAATAGCAACAATTAAAGCCACTACAAGAACTATTCTTATAATTGTAAAAATAAAATTCTTAATTTTCATTTTTGAAAATCTCTTTCAATATCGTTCTTGCCCAAAGAGGGTAAAAGTCAGGCATAAAATGAACGCCATCGCTACGATATAAATCTTCGTGCTCATTACAAATCTTAGTTACGTTAATATAATTTATTCCGTGTTCTTTACAATATGCTTCATTGTAGTCGTTCCATGAATAGGACAAAGCCCAACTAGGCGCTCTTTCATATTCTGAAGCCAGTGAAGGCGGAATTGAATTGACATAAATTTTTGTGTTAGGTGAAATTTCTTTAAGCTTATCAATAAAGCCTTGGAAATCATTCATATATTTTTCGACTCCAAAAGGTCCATAAAGACCAAGGTCGTTTACACCATAGCAAAGAATAAGTATTCGAGGTTTTGATGAGGCAACCTTATCGTATATCTCAGGGATATTATAAATTGTCTTGCTATAGCCTGAAAAATTTAAGTATTGCGGATAGAAACCAAATGCTGAAAATTCTGCGCCACGTGAGTCGCCTGCGATAACAACACCAAGTTGTTCAAGCGTTGCCCAAACTTGATTATCTTCCATAGAATCTACGTTTCCGCCACCTTCTTGTTGCGTAATAGAATTAAGAAGAACTCTTCCCCAACCAGGGTAGAAATCAGGGAAGAAGTGCATTCCATCAGCACCATACAAATTTGAATTCGCCTTGCAGTAAGCAGTCATATCGATAAATGTGTAACCTTCGTTATCACACATTTTTTCAAGAGCTTTGTTTCGGCTTGGAATAATGGCGTATCCAGAACGGTTAGCAACAACAAAATCTTGCACAGAAACAATTGAAGTTAAATAAATGTTTGCGTCAGGATGTTGTTCCTTTATAAGACCTAGATAATAACTTGTATCTGCGACATATCTTTCGTTGCTATTAGCAAAATCAGATTCAGACATTTGATAAGGAATCTCGTTTAGTCCACATGAAACAACAATGTTTCTAGGATTTAAGGCTTTGAATTTAGGCAAAATGTTAGGAATATTATAGATGCCCCAACCCACACCAGAAAAAACTCTTGAAGAATCCATAAAACCAAATACAGAAAAACCTTCAGCTCTAGAATCACCAAAAATAACAGTCCCAAGCTCTGCTAAATTTTGGAAAAGTTTTTCTTGCGCAATTTCATCTGCATAAATTAATCGCTGACGATTGTTTTCGAAAATTGTATCTTCAATAGGACTGATGTCAACAGCCTCGGCTGTTTTAATATAAGAAAGCGCCAAGTTATCCTTGGTGCTTTTTGTTTTTGAAGAATTTGGCGATGGCGAAACCATGCCAGCTATTCCGGCAATAATCATTGCCAAAACAATGATTATTACAATTACTGCTATAATAAATTTTTTGTGTTTTGAAAACCACTTCATACATATTATTATAAGGTTAGAAAAGGCATTGTCAAATTGTAAATCTATTGAATATATAAAAAATTCGGCACATGACAGGGCAATAATACTTTTGATTTTTTGCACAAAAATGTTAAAATAAAAAAGCAAAAAAATTGGCGGCTCATTTGCCCCAAGAAAAGAGGAAAAAATGAAGAAACCTTATTACATTACAACGGCTATAGCTTACACATCAGGAAAGCCACATATTGGAAACACTTATGAGGTTATTTTAGCGGATGCAATTGCCAGGTTTAGGAAGATGGAAGGATATGATGTCAGATTTCAAACGGGAACCGACGAGCATGGCCAAAAGATTGAAGATAAAGCTAAGGCAGCAGGCCTTGAGCCTAAAGAGTTCGTGGATAAAACAGCAGCAGAAGTTAAGAGAATTTGGGATTTAATGAACACTTCTTATGATCGTTTTATTCGTACAACGGACCTAGATCATGAAAAGCAAATCCAAAAGATTTTCAAAAAACTTTACGAACAAGGCGATATCTATAAGGGCTCTTACGAGGGCATGTATTGCAAGGAATGTGAAGCTTTTTATACAGAAAGTCAGATTAAAGACGGAGTTTGCCCAGATTGTGGTATGGAAGTTCATCCAGCAAAAGAAGAAGCTTACTTCTTTAAGATGAGCAAATATGCAGACCGTCTTATTGAACATATTGAAACCCATCCAGAGTTTATTCAGCCAGAATCTCGTAAGAATGAGATGATGAACAACTTCCTTAAACCAGGACTTCAAGACCTTTGTGTTTCAAGAACATCGTTTAAGTGGGGAATTTTGGTTGACTTTGACCCTGACCACGTTGTGTATGTTTGGATTGATGCACTTTCAAACTATATCACGGGTTTGGATTTTGATATGGATGGAAACAGTGGTGAACTTTTCGAGAAATATTGGCCAGCAGACTTACATTTAATCGGAAAAGATATTTTACGCTTCCATACAATTTATTGGCCGATTATGCTTATGGCACTTGGAATTGAACTTCCTAAACAAATCTTTGGTCATCCATGGTTATTGCTTGGTGAAGGAAAGATGAGCAAGTCCAAAGGCAATGTAATCTACGCCGATGACTTAGTTAAAATTTTTGGCGTTGATGCTGTTAGATATTTTGTTATTCATGAGATGCCTTTTGAAAACGACGGCACAATCACATGGGAACTTATGGTTGAGCGAGTAAATTCTGACCTTGCTAACACACTTGGCAATCTAGTTAATAGAACAATTTCAATGTCTAATAAATATTTTGATGGCGTAGTTGCTAACAAGGGTGTTGAAGGAGATGTTGATGCAGACTTTAAGAGTGTTATTACTTCTACACGTGATAAAGCTGTAGAGAAGATGAGCTCACTTCATGCTGCGGACGCAATGAGTGAGATTTTAAATCTCTTTAAGCGTTGCAACAAATATATTGATGAGACAGAACCTTGGGTTCTTGCAAAAGATGAAGCAAATAAAGACCGTCTTGCAACAGTTCTTTATAACTTAATTGAAGGCATTACTATTGGTGCGAGCTTAATTAAACCTTTTATGCCTGAAACTGCTGATAAAATTTTAGCTCAGATTAATACAAGCGAAAGAGCTTTTGAAGACATGGACAAGTTTGGACTTTATCCATCAGGACAAAAAGTTACTGACTCTCCAGAAATCTTATTTGCACGCTTGAAACTTGAAGAGGTTTTAGACCAAGTAGATCAGTTGAATCAATAATTGAAGATTTATAATCAAAAAATTGCATTGGATTAAAGGATATTATGCATAAAATATTTGATACACATGCACACTATGACGATCACGCATTCGATAAAGACCGAAAGGCATTGCTTCTCGGTCTTTTAGATAATGGTGTTGAATATGTAATGAATGTTTCAGCAAGAGTTGATGAAATAAAAAATTCAATTGTGTTTGCTGAAACATATGATTTTTTCTATGCTGCTGTTGGAGTTCATCCATCAGAAGTTTATGAACTTACTGATGAAGATTTCGCCTATATCGAAAATTCTTTACAACACAGAAAAGTAAAAGCTGTCGGAGAAATAGGACTCGACTATCATTATGAAGATACTAAAAAGGATTTACAAAAAGAATGGTTTGTTAGGCAAATCGAATTAGCAAAGAAACATAATCTTCCAATAATAGTTCATAGTAGAGATGCGGCAGCGGACACGCTGGATATAATAAAAGAGACATCGGCCAAGGATGTCGGAGGCGTTATCCATTGCTTTTCTTATGAAAAAGAAATGGCAAAGATTTATCTTGATATGGGATTTTATATTGGAATTGGAGGCGTTATCACTTTCAAGAATTCACGCAAACTTATAGAAGTGGTAGAGATGATGCCTATGGATAGAATGCTGCTTGAGACTGACTGCCCATACCTTGCGCCCGAACCTTTTAGAGGTGGTAGAAACGATTCAACACTTCTTAAATATGTCGTAACTAAAATAGCAGAAATAAAAAATATTGGTGAAGATGAAGTAAGAAGAATTACTAGCGAAAATGCTAAACGCATGTATAAAATCGAAGCATAGTTGATAAATTTGGCGGGACATGTCCCGGATACAAAGGAGAAATATGGCTAACACTCCAAATCAAACTTTAGAGTTAATAAAAAAATATGATTTTTCGATTCAAAAAAAATATGGCCAAAACTTTTTGGTTGATTCAAATATTTTAGAGTCGATTGTAAGCGGCGCAGGTATTACAAAAGAGGACACGGTTTTAGAGATTGGACCAGGACTTGGTGCACTCACTTCGTATCTTTGCGATGCAGCAAAAAAAGTTATCGCAGTTGAAGTCGATAAGATGCTTATTCCAATCTTAAAGGACACTCTTAAAGAGCACGGTAACCTTGAACTTATTAACGATGATATTTTGAAAGTTGACATAGCATCTTTGGCAAAAGATGTGCCAGAGGGAATAAAGGTTGTGGCAAACCTTCCATACTACATCACGACGCCTATCGTTATGGAACTTCTTGAAAAAGAAATCAATATAAACAGCATCACAGTTATGGTGCAAAAGGAAGTTGCTGGGAGGATGAAAGATGGCCCAGGCACAAAATCCTACGGCGCACTTAGCCTTGCTGTTCAATATTATTCTAGTCCAGAAATTTTATTTACAGTTTCAAAGAATTGCTTTATTCCAAAACCGAATGTTGACTCGGCAGTAATTAAATTAGATATTTATAAACCGGATGAACGCCCAGTTCAAATCGCTAATCCAGTTCAAATGTTTAAGATTATTCGAGCAGCTTTTAACCAACGCAGAAAAACTTTGGTTAACGCTTTGGGGAATGCTAGCGAATTAGGTTATGACAAATATGACATTGCTATGGTGCTTAAAAAAATGCAGTTCTCAGTTAATGTTCGTGGCGAAGCTTTAACGCTTGAAAATTTTGCCGAATTAACTCGACGTCTTACCGAAGGCGATTTTTAAAAAATAAATTATCAACAAAAATTCTTTTTATCAAAGTGTTATTGCTTTCGGAACATGTCCTGGAAGAAATAGAATGAATGGCTAAGATTGAGGGGTCTTCTTTTTGACGATTAGGTAGACTGTTGTGACGATAAGGATTGCAAGGCTAATCCACTGGCTTGTTGAGAATGGGCCCCAAAGGCCGCGGATGTTATCGCCTCTTAAAAATTCATCAAAGAATCTAACAACAGGATAGATTAAAAGGTAAGTTGTGGTGACGGAAAAATCGTCACCTTTTTTCATATAGAAGTAAAGAAGTATGAAAAAGATTATAAGTTCACAAATAGCTTCTAAAGGTTGTACAGGAAAACGCGAAAAGTCAGCAAGGTCATCATTGGCACCAGGAGTAATTTGCGATGCACTATACATAATTGCTAAAGGACCATGATACTCAATTCCATAGCAACAACCAGTAAGTGCGCAACCAACTCTGCCACATGCATGAGCCAAAGGGAAAATTAAAACGCTAAGGTTAAGGTTTGGTCTGAGCGCCATATGGTTTGCTTTAATATAGATATAAAGTGCAAGCAACGCACCTAACATACTGCCGTAAAAAACAAGGCCGGAGGCGTTGGCACTGAAGGCTGCTAAAAATTGGTCGAAGCTGTGGACATCGGGCATAACTTCGGTAATGAATTTTGGAAGGCCAACAATAAAGAATAAAAGGTGGCCACCAATAAAGAGTCCTATGATAGCTACGACTATAAGAAAGAAACCGTGAGCTTTTGAATAATTTTTCTTATGACAAATAAGAAGCACAGTCAAAAGAGACAGTACAAAGCCTGCGAATCCGCATAAAAAATATGGTGTTAAAAAATTTGATAAGTTCATGTTTCGCCACTTTATAAGATTAGGACCAAACGATACTTAAACTATGGTCCTTCATTCATTTCAAATGTTAGCATAATTGTGTTATAATTGGCAAGCAAGCAAAACGAGGGAAAGATGAAAACTATTGTAGAAAAAGTTAGTCAAAAAGCATATGAACAAGCAGGCAAAATCTTAAAGAACGGTGGTATCGTAGCATTTCCTACGGACACAGTTTATGGACTTGGTGCAATTTATACAGATAAAGAAGCAGTTTCAAAAATTTTTGAGGCAAAAGGTCGCGATGAAGGAAAACCTTTAAGTATTTTGATAAGCGATTTAAGTGAAGTTAATCTTCTTACAAACGAAGTTTCTCAAAAGGCACAAAAACTTATGCAAAAATATTGGCCAGGAGCACTTACTCTTATCGTTAAGAAAAAAGACGGAATTCCTGACAATGTTACAGCGTGTGGGGACACAATAGGAATAAGAATGCCTAAAAGCGAGGCGGCAAGAAATATAATAAAGGCAGCAGGCAAGCCACTTGCTGCGCCAAGCGCAAACACGTCAGGAAAAAGAAGCGCAACAAAAGCTAAGGAAGTTCTAGAAGATTTAGATGGAAAGATAGAGATGCTAATTGATGGCGGCACAGCAGATATTGGAATCGCTTCAACGGTTGTAGATACAACAAAAGAGCCGTTTGAAATTTTAAGAGAAGGCGTCATCACAAAAGAAATGATTGAAAGTATTTAGGTATCAATAAAAAAGGGAATATAAATCAATCACTAAAGAAATGATTGAAAATATATAGTCGACACTTTACAATGTTTAGATATAAAAAAGATTAGGAGGCGTTATGAGCAAATATAGTAAAATAGTCATTCTCGACGAAGATAACACAGCTCTAGGTCCATTTATGGCAGCACTTCTAACTCAAAATCTTTACGAAAATCAAATTGACTGGATAGAAGTTATTGATGTTGGAAATGTAGTTTTATTTCCTGAGCCAATCAATCCAAAAATCGAAGCAATCTCGCAATATTACAATATTAACTTAAAAGAACATATAGCTCATCCGTTAGATGAAAGTCATCTTGGTGAGGGCACAGTAGTTCTTGCACTTGATAAAGAGAGCAAAGACAAAGCATATGCAAATTTTCCTAACGCAACAAATGTGTACACATTAAAAGAATTTTTGGGCTCAAGTGGAGATATTAAATTACCTATTGGAGGTTCGCTTGGAGAATATGACAAGGTAATTGATGTTGCGAGAGGACTTATAGAAAATTTAGTACAACAACTAAAAGAGGAAGAATAATGATAGCAGTAGGTTCTGATCATGCAGGATATGAAATGAAGGAAGCGCTTAAGGAACACTTAAAAGAGCGTGGATATGAAGTGACGGATTTTGGAACAAACAACACAGATTCTTGCGATTATCCAGAGTTTGCTAAGGCAGTCGCAAAAGAAGTAGCTTCTGGCAACGCTGAAAAAGGAATGCTTATATGTGGAACAGGAATCGGCATGAGCATGGCTGCAAATAAAGTTAAAGGTGTTAGAGCGGCAGTTTTCTCAGATGAATTTTCTGCACAAGCAACAAGAGAACACAACGACGCAAATATTATTTGTATGGGCGCACGAGTAATTGACTTAGAAAAAGCGACAAAGCTTTTAGACATATTTTTAGACACACCGTTTTCAAATGGCGAAAACCATATTAGAAGAATCGGCAAACTAGAAGATTAGATAGGAGAATTTTATGAGCAATAAAAGAGAAGACTACATAACATGGGACGAATATTTTATGGGCGTTGCCACCCTTGCAGCACAAAGATCTAAGGATCCTTCAACTCAGGTCGGAGCATGTATCGTAAGCCCTGAAAATAAGATTTTATCAATGGGATATAACGGCCTTCCATGGGGTTGCTCAGACGACGAGTTTCCATGGGAGAAAACAGATACGACTCCAGACCACAACAAATATTTATACTCAACACATAGTGAATTAAACGCAATTCTTAACTATAGAGGCGGAAGTTTAGAGGGAACAAAACTTTATGTAACCTTGTTCCCATGTAACGAATGCGCAAAAGCTTGTATTCAAGCAGGAATTAAAAAGATTATCTATAAAGAAGATAAATACGCTGATACATACGGCGTTATCGCATCAAAGAGAATGCTTGATGCAGCAGGCGTAGAGTACGAACTGTATAAGCCAACTGGCAAAGAAATTACTTTGGATTTATAATTAAACATAAGTGATAAATAAAAGCTCTCGCTAAAGCGAGAGCTTTTGTTTTGCTATAAAAAATATTTATAAAATACGCTCTGGCCAAATGTATTGATAATGTCAATGGAGATGGTTTTCATTGGCACCTTCCATCTTCCAAACTTGCAATTTGTCTAGCTCTTTTGGACAGTGGATTTATGGATGATCGGCGCTCGAAGTGGAAAGGCCGCGTACAACAAGACGTTGTCCGCATCCTTTCCACTTTCTCGCAATCACGCCGATAATCCACAAACCCACCGCCTCTACTACTATCTTCCTTTGCGTCGCCTTTGGCGCCGCTTCGCTGGCTTATGCCAGCTCCATATATTAATCAAAAATAAAATGTTTTGATAAAATTACCGAAAAAGGCGCCATTGGTACCCGAAACTACATATTTTTTAAGTAAAATCATCAAATTTATTCATTATTAGGATTTGTTATAAAAGTACCAAATCAAAAAATCTTGATTTAACAAGGTTTTTTAAACCTTATAAAAATCACCAACATTTTTCATAATGCTCAACGGGTACCAATGGTGCCTTTTTCGGTAAAAATATTTTTTTAAATTTATAAACTAAGGTGGCGCTCGAAAGAACATGTACTGTCATTCAAAGTTAGCCACCGCAAGTAGCGAAGGTAAGTCGCGCGCCACACACAGAGCAGGCGACGCAAACTTCGCGTTTCAATAATAAAAAGCAAATCTATCTTAAAAATCACGCTTAGGTTTGCATTAGCTTGATAAATTCATATTTTTAGGGATAAAAAAGTTGACATAGGATAGGCGGTGTTATAGTATATGTATAACAATTAGAACGAGAGGTATGCCAATGTATATTGAAATTGATTTTAATAGCGATGAAGCAATATATGTTCAGCTTAGAAACCAAATTTTCATGGCAATAGCGACCGCCCAGATTAAGGATGGAGATTCACTTCCATCGGTGCGTGCGCTTGCGGATGAAATTGGCGTAAATATGCATACGGTCAATAAAGCATACACATCTTTAAGACAAGATGGGTTCTTGAAAGTTGACAGAAGAAGGGGTGCAGTTGTTGCGATTGATATTGATAAGATTAGATCAAGAGCAATTATGAAAACATATTTACGTCCACTTATTGCAAGGGGAATATGTAAGGGGCTATCTAGTGAAGACATCAAAGAACTTGTTGATGAGGTATATAAGGAGTTGAACTAAAAAACAATGAATAAACCATTTACAAAGTTAGCTAAAGAAGCTATTTATGCTGCAACGGAATGTGCTAATGAACTGAATCATTCTTATATAGGCACAGAGCATATACTTGCTGGTCTTGCCGAAACTGATGGCTCAGTATCACAAAAAGTATTAGTTGATAATAAAATTACTTCTGTAGCGATAAAAGATTTAATAGAAAAAACTTTTGAAGTTGCGCTTAATGTTGTAGTAAGCGACGGAGAAAATTTTTCTCCTAAAGCAGAAGCAATTTTAGAGTTAGCCGGAATTCAGGCAGAAAAATTTCATTCTAAAACAGTAGGTACAGAACACCTCTTACTTGCCATCTTGGAAGAAGAGGACTCTTCTGCTATGCGTATTTTAGTAAGCCTTGGCGCAAATCTTCAAAAAATGAAGTTAGATATTGTAAGCGCAATGGGCATAGACGCTAATCAGTATAAAGAGCAACTTGCTGCTTCAGCAAAAAATAAAAATAAAAAATCAATTTTAAAAGACTTTAGTACAGATTTAACTTTTGCCGCTAAAGAAGGAAAATTAGATCCTATTACAGGCAGAGAGAATGAAATAGAAAGAATGGTTCAAATCTTAAGTAGGAGAACCAGGTGTAGGAAAAACCAGTATTGTATACGGGTTAGCACAAAAAATAGTATCTGGAGAAATCTCTGGAATAGTTGCGGGTAAAAGAATCCTTTCACTTGATCTTCCAGCTCTTGTCGCAGGAAGCAAATATAGAGGCGAGTTTGAAGAAAGAATAAAAAGAGTAATAAATGAAGTTAAAGAAGATGGAAATATTATTCTTTTTATGGATGAAATTCATACGATGATAGGAGCGGGCGGAGCAGAAGGTTCTATAGACGCAGCAAACATTCTTAAGCCAGCTCTTTCAAAAGGAGATATCCAAATTATTGGGGCGACAACAATAGAAGAATTTAGAAAACATTTTGAAAAAGACGCTGCATTGGAAAGAAGATTCCAACCAATATATGTTGAACAGCCTACAAATGAAGAAACAATAAAAATACTTAAAGGTTTAAGAAAAATATATGAAGAGCACCATAACGTTAAGATTACAGATAGTGCGATTAAAGAGGCAGTTGAATTAGGAGCAAGATATATAAACGATAGATTCTTCCCTGATAAAGCAATTGATCTTATCGATGAAGCTGCTAGTAAGGTAAGACTTAATTCATATATGCTTTCACCTGAACTTAAAAAGAAGGATGAAAAGCTTAAAAAGTTAGAAGAAAAAAGAGAAAAATATCTTAAAGCAAAAAATATTAAAAAGGCAGCAGAAGTCAACGAAGATATTAAACTTCTAAGAACAGATATTAACCTTGAAAAAGGACAAAATAATAATGCTAAAAAGCTTGAAGTAAAAGAAGAGGATATTGCGCAAATCGTATCTAAATGGACGAAGATTCCTGTTGAAAAATTAGCAGAAGAAGAAAGTGAAAAACTAAAGAATTTAGAAAAGACATTGCATAAAAGAGTTGTTGCTCAAGATGAAGCAGTATCAGCACTTTCTAAAGCAATTAGAAGAGGAAGAGTTGGACTAAAAGATCCTAGTAAGCCAATAGGTTCATTCTTATTCTTAGGACCAACAGGTGTAGGAAAAACAGAACTTTCAAAGGCTTTAGCGGAAAGTTTGTTTGGTAGTGAAAATTCAATAATCAGAGTTGATATGAGTGAGTATATGGAAAAGCATTCCGTATCAAAACTTATAGGTTCACCTCCGGGATATGTTGGATTTGATG
>JAZLLU010000021.1:0-30812 GCA_045598285.1 Lachnospiraceae bacterium
GCTAAAGATTTTGGCGAGACAGTACAACAAAAGTTTAATGAGAAGCAAGAAAGTCTAAACACTCTTGTGGAGCCAGAACTTAAAGAAGATCCAGTCGTACTTCCAAATGCCGAAGAAAAAGTCGTACTTCCTAGCATAGAGGAAGAGACTATCGCTCCTCAAGCAAATACAATCTTTGAAGAAAACAAACCAGAAGAATAATACTATTACTAATACCCTATAAAAGCTCCTTTTATAAGGAGCTTTTGTTATGTTTTAGTTATAAAAATTATTGACTATTAAGGCGGCCTGTTATAGTATATGTATAACAATTAGAACGAGAGGTATGCCCAATGTATATTGAAATTGATTTTAATAGCGATGAAGCAATATATGTTCAGCTTAGAAACCAAATTTTTATGGCAATAGCGACCGCACAAATTAAGGATGGCGATCAGCTTCCTTCCGTGCGCGCACTCGCTGAAGAAATTGGGGTAAATATGCATACTGTCAATAAAGCATACACATCTTTAAGACAAGATGGGTTCTTAAAAGTTGACAGGAGAAGGGGTGCTGTTGTTTCGATTGATGTCGATAAGATTAAATCGAAAGCAATTATGAAAACATATTTACGTCCACTTATCGCAAGGGGGATTTGCAAAGGATTATCTAATAAGGACATCAAAGAACTTGTTGATGAGTTATATAAGGAGTTGAACTAAAAACTATGAACAAACCGTTTACTAAGTTAGCCAAAGAGGCAATACTTGCTGCGACAGAATGTGCAAACGAGTTAAGTCATTCATATATTGGAACAGAACATATTTTGGCGGGACTTGCCGAAACTGATGGTAGCGTTTCGCAAAAAGTATTAGTCGATAATAAAGTAACGTCTCAGGCAATTAAAGAATTAATAGAGAACACTTTTGATGTTGCTTCTAATATAGCAATTAATGAAGGTGAAGACTTTTCGCCTAAAGCCGAACAAATATTAGAGTTGGCTGGAAGCCAGGCAGAAAAATTCAATTCTAAAACTGTAGGAACAGAGCATCTACTATTAGCCATCTTAGAAGAGGAAGATTCTTCTGCGATGCGTATTTTAACGAGTCTTGGAGTAAATTTACAAAAGATGAAGATGGACCTTCTTAGCGCAATGGGAGTAGATGCAAATAAATATAAAGAACAATTAAACGCATCTAAAGCAAAGAATAAAAAAGCAATCTTAAAAGACTTTAGTACAGACCTTACTTTAGCTGCAAAGGAAGGAAAATTAGACCCTATTACTGGCAGAGAAGATGAAATAGAAAGAATGGTTCAAATACTAAGTAGAAGAACTAAGAACAATCCATGCTTAGTAGGAGAGCCAGGTGTTGGAAAAACCAGTATAGTTAATGGACTTGTTCAAAAAATAGTTGATGGTGAAATTTCTGGAATAGTTGCAAACAAAAGAATACTTTCACTAGACCTTCCTGCTTTAGTTGCTGGCAGTAAATATAGGGGCGAGTTTGAAGAAAGAGTAAAAAGAGTAATAGATGAAGTAAAAGAAGACGGAAATATTATTCTTTTCATGGATGAGATTCATACGATGATAGGTGCTGGTGGAGCAGAAGGTTCAATAGATGCAGCTAATATCTTAAAACCAGCACTTTCAAAAGGTGATATCCAAATAATTGGTGCGACAACTATTGATGAATTTAGAAAGCATTTTGAAAAAGATGCAGCTCTAGAGCGAAGATTCCAACCGATATATGTTGAGCAACCAACTAATGAAGAAACGATAAAAATTCTTAAGGGATTAAAGAAAATATATGAAGAGCATCATAACGTAAAGATTTCAGATGCAGCTATTAAGGCAGCAGTAGAGTTAGGTGCAAGATATATTAACGACAGGTTCTTTCCAGATAAAGCAATCGACCTTTTAGATGAGGCTGCTAGTAAGGTTAGACTTAATTCTTATATGCTTTCTCCTGAACTTAAAAAGAAAGAAGAGAAACTTAAGAAGTTAGAAGAAAAAAGAGAAAAATATCTAAAGAGTAAAAAAGTAAAAGAGGCAGCTGAAACTAATGAAGATATAAAACTTCTTAGAACAGATATCAATCTTGATAAAGGACCAAAGGCGAAGAAAGAAAGATTAGAAGTTAAAGAAGAAGATATAGCGCAGGTAGTTTCTAAGTGGACGAAGATTCCAGTTGAAAAATTAGCCCAGGAAGAAAGTGAAAAACTTAAGAATTTAGAAAAGACTTTGCATAAAAGAGTTGTTGCACAAAACGAGGCTGTATCGGCACTTTCTAAAGCGATTAGAAGAGGAAGAGTTGGACTTAAAGATCCAACAAAACCAATTGGTTCATTCTTGTTCTTAGGACCAACAGGTGTCGGAAAAACGGAACTTTCAAAAGCATTAGCAGAAGCGCTCTTTGGAAGCGAAAATTCTATTATAAGAGTTGATATGAGTGAATATATGGAAAAACATTCCGTATCAAAACTTATCGGGTCGCCTCCAGGATATGTTGGATTTGATGACGGTGGACAGCTCTCAGAACAAGTAAGAAGAAATCCATATTCGATTATTTTGTTTGATGAAGTTGAAAAAGCACATCCAGATGTATTTAATGTATTGCTTCAAGTATTAGATGACGGACGAATTACAGATTCACACGGTCGCGTTACAGATTTTAAAAACACGATAATTATTATGACGAGTAACGCCGGTGCAACGAAAATACTTGAGCCAAAGAATTTAGGCTTTGCAGCAGTGACAGATGAAAAAGCAAATTATGATAAGATGAAGACTGCTGTAATGGATGAAGTTAAACATCTATTTAAGCCAGAATTCTTAAATAGAATTGATGAAACAATTGTCTTTGCATCATTAACAAAAGACAATATGAAAGACATAATAAATATTCTTTTAAAAGATTTAAAGAAGAGAGCAACTTCACAGATGAAGATAAAACTAAACGTATCAGAGTCTGCAAAGGCATACATTGTAGATGAAGGATATGATCCAAAGTATGGTGCAAGAGCACTTAAGAGAAAAGTTCAAACTCTTTTAGAAGATGAGTTAGCAGAAGAAATCCTTAAGGGCAATATTAAAAGTGGCGACACAGTTGAAATAAAAGTTCCTAAAGGAAAAGAAAAATTGGAGTTTATAGTAAAGTAATGGCAAAAAAAGAAATAACATTTTTCTGTAAAGAATGTGGATATGAAAGTGCAAAATGGGCAGGTCAATGTCCAGCATGTAAAGAATGGAACACTTTTGTAGAAGCTCCATCGCTAGATAATAAAGCGGGCGTTAAGAAGGTGGGTGCAGTTAAAAGGCTAGATGAATCTAAAAAGCCGGTAACTATGAATAACGTAACGGCTATTGAAGACGAAAGAATTTTAACAGATATAGAAGAGTTCGATAGAGTTTTAGGTGGCGGAATAATTAAAGGGGCACTCGTTTTAGTAGGCGGAGATCCTGGCATAGGAAAAAGTACGCTACTTACTCAAGTTTGCAAACAGTTAAGCGATAAAGATCACAAAGTTTTATATATCACGGGCGAAGAAAGCTTAAGTCAGATAAAACTTAGGGCGAATAGAATTGGCGAGTTTAAGGACAGCCTTACACTCCTTGCTGAAACAGATTTGGATGTAGTAGAAAATGTAATTTCAAGTGAGATGCCTGAGGTTGCAATTATAGATTCAATCCAGACGATGTATAGACCTGACGTGGCAAGTAGCCCAGGAAGCGTTGCCCAAGTAAGAGAGTGCACAAACGTTTTAATGCAACTAGCTAAAGGCCTTGGAATTAGTATTTTTGTGGTGGGACATGTAACGAAAGAAGGAACAGTAGCAGGCCCAAGAATGCTAGAGCATATGGTTGATACAGTTCTTTATTTTGAAGGTGATTCACATGCATCATATAGACTTTTAAGAGGCGTAAAAAATCGTTTTGGCTCAACTAATGAAGTTGGTGTATTTGAGATGTGCCAAGATGGTCTTAAAGAAGTTAAAAACCCATCAGAGTTTATGCTTAATGGAAGACCTGAGAATGCATCAGGATCAATTGTTTCATGTTCAATAGAAGGAACTAGACCGATATTAGTTGAGGTACAGGCACTTGTTGCAAAATCAGGGCTTGGAAATCCTAGAAGAAGCGCAACTGGAATTGACTACGCAAGGATGAATCTTTTAGTAGCAGTACTAGAAAAGAGATTAGGATTTAATCTTTCTGAATGCGATGCTTATGTAAATATAGTAGGCGGAATGAAAATAAGCGAAACAGCTTTAGATTTAGCAGTAGTTATTGCACTAGCTTCTGGATATATGGATTTTATAGTAGATAAAAATACAATAGCAATCGGTGAAGTTGGACTTTCTGGCGAAGTAAGGAGCATTAACCAGTTAGAAAGTAGAATTGGCGAAGCTAAAAAATTAGGATTTAATAAGTGCATAGTGCCAAAGAGCGCACTTTCAGCATTAAAGAAAATTGATGGCGTAGAAATAATAGGCGTAGATAACGTAAAAGAAGCTATAAGTGCAGTAAAAAAATAAGACCTCGCAAGTAGCGAAGTCTTAAACAGGGGAAGAGAGATTCGAACTCCCGTGAACGGTTTTGGAGACCGTCATACTGCCACTGTATGATTCCCCTAGGCGCAAATTATTTTATACCACAATAACGATAATAGTGTCAAATATTTTTAACATTTAACTATTAAACTAGAAATATGACAAAAAGAATTAATACAAAAAAAATAACCATAATTATAGTTGCTTTAACGGTGTTTATAGCAACAATCTTTGCAACTTATGATGAAGCACTAGCTATTGATGCTTATGGCAGAGCAGTAGGAATAGACGTTTCTTCACATAATGGAACAATGGATTGGAACAGCGTTAAAAATAGTGGTATTGACTTTGCAATTATAAGAATAGGATATGGCGATGACAAACCAGCTTATCATGATACCCAAGCAACAAGAAATATGAACGAGTGTGAAAGGCTTGGCATACCATACGGAATATATATCTATTCTTACGCAACTTCGGTTGAAGAAGTTAATAGCGAAGTAGACCATTGTATCACGATGCTTGCTGGAAGATATCCAGAGCTTGGCATTTGGTTTGATATGGAAGATGCGGATGGTTACAAATATAATCATGGATTTAATCCATACCAACATGGTGAGGACCTTACAAACTTTTGCTTAACCTTTATCAGAGGAATAAAAGCGAAAGGATATAATAGCGTTGGTGTTTATGCAAATTATGATTATTTCACAAATGTGTTAGATTACAACGCAATTAGAGCAGAAGGAATGATATGGCTTGCACACTGGGGAATTACAGAACCTTCTAAGGGATGCGAACTTTGGCAGTATTCATCAGATGGTATTATTCCAGGCGCAGGAAACAGAACTGACATGAACTATATTTATCCAACGAGTAGTTTAATGACGAGAATAAGTTCTGGATCAGCTGAAGAAGATATAGGAATAAGTGTTCAAGCTGTTGATGGACAAGGCGATGTTAATAACGATGGTATAATTACATCTGTAGATTATATTGCTATTAAGAAACATATAATGGGGATAAAACCGATAACGGACGAAGAAGCAAAAGTCAGAGCTGATATTAATGGTGACGGAGCAATTACATCTGCCGATTATGTTAAAATAAAAAAACTATTAGTAGATTTAAGTGGTTCAGGACAGATATATCCAACAAATACATCACTTAGTATACCAGTAGGAGGAATGGGAACATTTAATATTGTTGGAGATAATATTGTAGGATATTACACATATTCAACATCAGGACCTATTGCGGTAGCGGTAAAAGATAACAAAGACAATTATATAGATAATAATTCAAGAACATTTATAGTTACTGCTAATAGTGCCGGAAATGCATCAATTACATTTAATTTAGTTGATGGAGCATCTTACAACGATGAAATACTAGCAGGTAATAGTTTCACAGTAAATATCTCAATTTACCAGCCACAAAACAACCCAGGAGCTGGTACAGGTGGTGAAGATTATAGCTTTAGTGCACCAGGAGAAGGCTCAGATGATACATCACTTTCTAAATTAGAAGTTGAAGGATATGAATTAGTTGATGAAGGAAATGATACCTATTCATGTTCCGTAGAAAAGAAAACAAAGAAAATAAAAATAATTGCTGAAGCTAATGATGAGAATGCAAAAGTTATAGGCGATGGCGAGAAAGAATTAATAGAAGATGTAACTGATTTTGAAATTATTGTAGAGGCAGAAAACGGATTTTCACGTTCGTATAAAATCACGGTAACAAAAGATGATAAGGCAAAGGTAATACCTAAAAAAGAAACAAAGACCAAAGAAAAGAAAGAACCAGAAGATAAAACTAAAATTTCAATTGGTGGAATAATAGGTTTTGGCGCAGGCATAATAGCCGGAGGTGCACTAATAATTTATCTTGTCATACTGTTTGACACCCTTAAGAAAAAACGCCTTGCAAAAATGCAACAGCTTAAAGAAGAACCAATAGAGGAATTGGAGTTTATAGAACAAGAAAATGACTGAAGAAAAAACAACTAATCAACTTAATAACGAAGTAAAAGAAGTTAACGCGCTGAATTTTGCAGATGAAAGATTTGAAGTATTGAAAGAGTCAATGCTTAAATATCACGATGCAGAGAATATAGAGTTAATTCAAAAAGCTTACAATCTAGCAAAAGAATCGCACAAGGACCAGCTAAGAAAATCGGGTGAGCCATATATTATGCACCCTGTTGAAGTTGCAATTATTTTATCAAATCTTGAAATGGATAAAGAAAGTATTGCAGCAGGACTTTTGCATGATGTTGTAGAAGATACAGAAATTTCTTTAGAGGAACTTGCAAAAGAATTTGGAAAAGAAATTGCTGATTTAGTAGACGGCGTTACAAAACTTACGCAAATTAAGTACACATCAGATAAGTTAGATGTACAGGCAGAGAACTTAAGAAAAATGTTCCTTGCTATGTCGAAGGATATTAGAGTTATTATTATCAAACTTGCAGATAGACTTCACAATATGCGTACGCTCCAGCACATGAGCCGCGAAAAGCAACTTGAAAAAGCAAAAGAGACAATGGATATTTATGCGCCAATTGCACAGCGTCTTGGTATTTCAAAAATTAAAACAGAATTAGACGATTTAGCACTTAAATATTTAGAGCCTGATGTTTACTATAATTTAGTAACAAATATTAAAGAGAGAAAAAGTGCAAGGGAAGACTTCGTAGAGAAGATGGTGGAAGAAATTCGCCATCATATGGAAGATATGAATATTGAATGCGAAGTTGATGGTAGAGTAAAGCATTTCTTCTCAATTTATAGAAAGATGGTAAATCAAAACAGAACGCTTGATCAAATCTATGATTTATTTGCCATCAGAATTAAAGTTGAAACAATTAAGGATTGCTATGCAGCTTTAGGAATTATCCATGAGATATACAAACCTATCCCGGGTAGATTTAAAGACTATATAGCTATGCCTAAACCAAATATGTATCAGTCACTTCATACAACACTTATTAGTCCGTCAGGCCAACCGTTTGAGGTACAAATAAGAACATATGAGATGCACAGAACTGCAGAGTATGGTATCGCTGCCCATTGGAAATATAAAGAGGGCAAGGGCGTAGACGATAAGACAATCGCTAAGAACGAAGAACAAAAGCTTGCTTGGCTTCGCCAAATTTTAGATTGGCAAACAGAGATGAGCGACAACAAAGAGTTTATGGATTTGCTTAAGAGCGATTTAGACCTCTTCTCAGATAATGTCTTTTGTTTTACACCTGAAGGTGATGTTAAAAACTTGCCTGCAGGTTCAACTCCTATAGACTTTGCTTACAGCATTCACTCAGCTGTAGGAAATAAAATGATAGGGGCTAGGGTAAACGATAAAATAGTTACTATTGATTATAAAATTCAAAATGGTGACAGGGTTGAAATTATTACATCACAAAATTCAAAAGGCCCAAGCATGGACTGGCTTAATATTGTAAAAAGCTCTGGCGCAAAAACAAAAATTAATCAATGGTTTAGAAATACTTACAAAGAAGAAAATATTGAAAAAGGTAAAATCTTAGTTGAAAAATACTTAAAGAGCAAGAATTTAGGGCCTGAAATAATTGCGCCTGAATATTACGGCGTAGTTCTTGCCAGATATTCTTCAAAAGATTGGGATTCTATACTAGCAGCAATCGGCCATGGTGGACTTAAAGAAAGTCAGGTTGTAAATAAAGTTTATGAAGAATATAAAAAGAAAAATAAATTATTTACGATTACTGACCAAGATATTTTAGAGTCAACTTCAATAGATAAAAGGTCTGCTAACGAAGATAAACATAGAAATGGAATTACAGTTAAAGGTATTCATGACGTGGCAGTAAGATTTGCTAAGTGCTGTTCGCCTGTACCAGGAGATGAAATTGTTGGATTTGTAACCAGGGGTAGAGGAATAACAGTTCATCGTACTGACTGCGTAAATATGATTAACTTAAACTCTCTTGAAAGAGATAGATTGATTGAAGCATCATGGGATAAACCTTCAAATGCTTTCAAAGAAGAAAAATACGAAGTTGAAATAAGTCTTTACGCAGAAAACAGAATGGGTATGCTTGTTGAAATTTCTAAAATTATGTCAGAGAAAAATCTTGACGTAATAAGCATGAATGTAAGAATAAATAAGCAGCAGATGGCGACGATAGATATGGGATTTAAGGTTACTTCGACAGATGAACTTAGTAAGGTAATCGAAAAACTTAAAGCTATTGATGGTGTCGTAGATATTGCTAGAAACAGTGGGTGAAAAAATGACAAAAATAGAAGTACTAAGAGTAGGATTTTTAGAGACAAATTGTTATCTTGTTTACGATGATGAAATAAAAGAAACGCTAATCGTAGACCCAGGAGATAATGCAAACTTTATTTCAGAACAAGTAGAAAAGTTAGAACTTAAACCGGTTGCAATATTTTTAACGCACGGACATGTGGATCATATCTTGGCAGTTGATGACTTAAGAGAAAAATATAACTTACCAGTTTATGTTCAAGAAGCAGAAATTCCTATGCTTATTGATGGAAATTTTAATTTAGGACAAATTAGAGTTTCTATAACTGATAAAGATCATGTGATAAAAGGCGAAGAGACAATAAATATTTCCAAAATGACAATAAAAGCCTTTGCAACACCAGGTCATACACCGGGTGGAGGATGCTTTTACTTCCCAGAAGCTGGCTTTGTTCTATCAGGTGATACAATGTTTAAGTATAGTTGGGGAAGAACAGACTTCCCAGGAGGCAATGAACTTTTGTTAATGGAATCAATCAGAACAAAACTTTTGCCGCTTCCAGAAGAAACAATAGTTTATCCGGGACATGAAAGCGCAACAATAATAAGAGATGAAAGAAAAATTCATAATTATAGATAGTGAGGAAATTTTATGATTACACAAGCTCCTAGAGGTACCGCAGATTGGTACGGAGAAGATATGTTCAAAAGAGAAATTATCGAAGACATCTGTTTTGGCATTGCTGAAAATTATAATATTAAGCAAATCCAAACACCTATTTTTGAACACACAGTTTTATTTGCACGTGGAGTAGGCGAGACTACAGACGTTGTTCAAAAAGAGATGTACACATTTGAAGATAAAAGTGGTAGAAGTATTACTCTTAAGCCAGAAGGTACAGCCGGAGTAATAAGAGCTTTCTTAGAGCATGGTATGCAACAAGATGTAGGAATTTCAAAGTTTTGCTATGTTACGCCAGCTTTTAGATATGAAAAACCACAAAGTGGACGTCTTCGCCAGCATCACCAATTTGGAGTTGAGTATGTAGGAAGCGAAAGCCCACTTGTAGAAGTTGAACTTATTAATCTTGTTACAAAAATTGTTGAGCAAGTAGGATTAAAAGATTTTGAAGTTCATATTAATTCAATTGGATGTCCTGAGTGTAGAAAAGAATATAATAAGGCTTTATTAGAATATTTAAATGCACATAAAGATAAACTTTGCAAAACATGTCAGGAAAGAATGGAGAAGAACCCTCTTAGAGTAATTGATTGTAAGAACGAAGAGTGTAAGGAAATTGTAAAAGATGCACCACGTACAATCGATTATCTTTGTGACGATTGTAAAACTCATTTTGAAGAACTTAAAAAACTTTTAGATGAAGTAGGAATAAAATATAGTATTGATACAGGTATCGTAAGAGGTTTAGATTACTACACGAAAACAGTTTTCGAATTTGTTGATAAAGATGAATTAACTCTTTGCGGTGGTGGTCGCTACGATAATCTTGTTAAAGAGATAGATGGAAAACTTTCTTTGCCGGCAGCAGGATTTGGAATGGGATTAGAAAGATTAATTTATTTCTTAGATAAACAAGGCGTAGATTTAGGCGAGATGATTTATCCAGATATTTATATCGGAATGATAGGAGACGTTAAGGCCAAAGCTTACAAAGTTGTAGAAGATTTAAGAGACCAAGGTTTTATCGTTGAAACAGATTATTTAGATAAATCAGTAAAAGCCCAGATGAAATATGCAAATAAAATAAATGCTGCATATGTAGTAATTTTAGGCGAAGACGAAATTAACGAAGAAAAAGTAAAAGTTAAAAACATGGAAACAAGCGAAGAAGTGGAATGCCCGCTTGATGAAATCGCTGATGTTTTAATCAAAGGAGAGTAATAAAAAATGGCTGAATTAATGAGTGGTTATACTAGAAGCCACAGATGTACTGAAGTTAGTAATGAACAAATCGGACAAAGCGTAACTCTTATGGGATGGGTAAATCGTCGCCGTAACTTAGGAAGTTTAATCTTTGTTGACCTAAGAGATAGAAGTGGACTTATTCAGGTTCTTTTTGACGAAGACAATATTGGAGCAGAAGGATATGAAAAAGCCGGAACCTTAAGAAATGAATTTGTTATCGCAGTTCGTGGCCTCGTTCAAAAAAGAGACGGTGCAGTTAATGAAAACTTAAAGACAGGTGATATTGAAGTTAAAGCATTAGAACTTCGTATCCTAAGCGAATCATTAACACCACCTTTCCATATTGAAGAAGATACACAAACAAAGGATGAGTTAAGACTTAAATATCGTTACTTAGATCTTCGCCGTCCTGACCTTCAAAGAAAGATTATGTTTAGAAGCAAGGTAGCGCAAAGCGTAAGAAATTTCTTATCTGGTGAAGGATTCTTAGAGATTGAAACACCTATGCT
This sequence comes from Lachnospiraceae bacterium, assembly GCA_045598285.1. GTDB lineage: Bacteria > Bacillota > Clostridia > Lachnospirales > Lachnospiraceae > RGIG5612. The sequence goes on from JAZLLU010000021.1 coordinate 11,221, forward strand.
TTGTAAGAGTACACCTGAAGGTGCAAGAGACTACCTCGTTCCTAGCCGTGTACATCCAGGAAGTTTTTATGCACTCCCACAATCTCCACAGCTATTTAAGCAACTTCTTATGTGCGCAGGATATGACAGATATTATCAAATAGCTAGATGCTTTAGAGATGAAGATTTAAGAGCAGACCGTCAGCCAGAATTTACTCAAATAGATATGGAATTTTCTTTCGCTAATGCTGACACAGTAATGGAAACAAACGAAAGACTTATTGCACATGTATTTAAGGATGTTATGGATATGGATGTACAACTTCCTATTCCGAGAATGACATGGCAAGAAGCTATGGATAGATTTGGCAGCGATAAACCTGATACTCGTTTTGAGATGGAGCTTGTTGATGTAACAAAAGCTGTTGAAAATTGTGGCTTTAGTGTATTTAGTGAGCCAGCAAAAAAAGAAGGTTCATCTGTTCGGGGTATTACAGTAAAAGGTGGAGTTGATATGCCACGTAAGAAAATTGATGCATTAGTAGACTTTGTTAAAGACTATGGTGCGAAAGGATTAGCATACCTTGGAATAAATGAAGACGGAACATATAAGAGCTCATTTGCAAAATTTATGAGCGAAGAAGAAATAAAAAATCTTTTAGAAGAAATGGATGCAAACTCAGGAGATATTTGCTTCTTTGCTGCTGATGTAGATAAGGTAGTTTATGCCAGCCTTGGTGCATTAAGACTTAAACTCGGGGCAGATTTAGGACTTATTGACGAAGATAAATTCAACTTCCTTTGGGTAACAGAATTCCCACTTTTAGAGTATTCAGAAGAACAAGATAGATGGGTAGCAATGCATCATCCATTTACTATGCCACTTGAAAGCGATGTTTGCTATTTAGACTCAGAACCTTGGAAGGCTAGGGCAGCAGCTTATGATATTGTACTTAACGGTGTAGAATTAGGCGGCGGAAGTGAACGTATTTATAATCCAGAAATTCAAGAAAAGATGTTTGCTGCTTTAGGATTTACTAAAGAAGAAGCTTATGACAGATTTGGATTCTTACTTGATGCATTTAAGTATGGCGTTCCACCACATGCTGGATTAGCTTACGGATTTGACCGTATGGTTATGCTTATGACTAAGTCAGAAAGTATAAGGGATGTTATCGCATTTCCAAAGGTTAAAGATGCAAGTTGTCTTATGACAGGAGCACCAGGATTAGTAGAAGAAAAACAATTAGATGAATTAGAACTAAAGTTAGATCTTAAGGAAGAATAATGGCAGGAAATTCATTTGGTAAAAATTTTATAGTTACTTCATGGGGCGAATCACATGGCGAATATATCGGAGCCGTAGTTGATGGGTGCCCAGCAGGATTGGACCTTAAAGAAGAAGACTTTTCCTTGATGATGCAAAGAAGAAGTCCAAAACATAGATCTGAGCCTGATACAGTAAAGATTCTTTCGGGAGTTTTTGAAGGAAAAACTACTGGAATGCCAATCTCTTTGGTTATTAAAAACGAAGACGTAAATAGCGAGCCATATGAAGAATTAAAAGACGTTTATCGACCAGGAAGCGCAGACCTTACTTACGAAGAAAAGTACGGTATAAGGGATTATAAGGGCGCAGGAAGAAGTTCTGGAAGAGAAACTGCTATGAGAGTGGCAGCAGGAGTCATTGCCTTAAAAATATTAGATAAAATTGGCGTAAAAATTGAAAGTAAAGTAGCCGTTCTTCAAGGAATTCCTGAAAATGATTCAATAGGCGGAAGCGTAAAGATTAAGGTTATTGGAACACCAAAAGGTTTAGGAGAGCCGGTTTTTGAAAAGTTGGATGCGAACCTAGCTAAAGCGCTTATGAGTATAGGCGGAGTAAAAGCAGTTGAGATTGGCGCTGGAGTAGAAAGTTCAAAGATGATGGGCTCAGAATCTAATGATGAATATATTATTAAAGATTCGCAAATAAAGAAAAAGACTAATAACGCAGGCGGAATTTTAGGTGGAATAAGTGATGGCGATGACATTGATATAAAAGTTCACTTTAAGCCGACACCTTCAATTTCAAGATATCAAAACACAGTTAACAAAAACAAAGAAGAAATTGAATTTTCGGCAAAAGGAAGATTTGATTCATGTATCGCCCCTAGAGGCGCAGTGGTAGCAGAAGCTATGGTAGCACTAACTTTAGTAGATGCACTTTTTGAAAACATGCATTCTAAGATAGAAGGTCTGGTTAAGTTTTATGAATGATTACAAGATAGATAAGTTAGATGGAAAAGCTAAAGCTGCAACCTTCGAAACGGTGCATGGAACAATTAAAACGCCAGTATTTATGAACGTCGGAACTGTAGCCGCTATTAAGGGTGCAGTTTCTACAACAGACTTAAATGAGATAGGAACGCAAGTAGAACTTAGCAATACCTATCATCTACATGTTCGTCCAGGCGATGAAGTTGTGAAGAAGATGGGCGGGCTTCATAAGTTCATGAACTGGGATAAACCTATTCTTACTGACTCAGGAGGATTCCAGGTATTTTCATTAGCAAGTTTAAGAAAGATTACAGAAGAAGGCGTAGCCTTTAGTTCGCATATAGATGGACGCAAAATTTTTATGGGTCCAGAAGAAAGTATGCAAATTCAATCCAATCTTGCTAGCACAATTGCTATGGCTTTTGATGAGTGTCCTAGTAGCGTTGCGACAAGAGATTATGTTGCTCCATCAGTAGATAGAACAACTAGATGGCTTGAAAGATGCAAAGTGGCTATGGAAAGACTTAACGAAAAGCCAGATACAATTAATAAAAATCAGATGCTTTTTGGAATTAACCAAGGCGCATGTTTTGAAGATATAAGAATAGAGCACGCTCAAAAGATTACTGAACTTAATCTTCCGGGATATGCAATAGGTGGACTTGCAGTAGGCGAAAGCCATGAAGAGATGTATAGAATTTTAGATGCTACAGTGCCTTATCTTCCTCAGGATAAACCGGTATATCTTATGGGAGTTGGAACACCAGCGAACATTTTAGAAGGAATTGAAAGAGGAGTGGACTTTTTTGATTGCGTATATCCTAGCAGAAATGGTCGTCACGGACATCTATATACAAACCATGGAAAAATAAATTTGTTTAATGCAAAATATGAATTAGACCAAAGGCCAATAGAAGAAGGATGTGCTTGCCCTGCTTGTAGAAACTATTCTAGGGGCTATATAAGGCACTTACTTAAGGCCAAAGAAATGCTCGGAATGCGCCTTTGCGTATTGCATAATCTATACTTTTATAATAAAATGGTTAGTGATGCGAGAGAAGCTATCCTCGCAGGTAGGTTTTCTGAATTTAAGAAAGAAAAACTTAACGGATTTAAGTCCGAAGAATAAACCCCTTATGGAGGAGAAAACATGTTATTAACAAACTTATTTTTATTCGGTTGTGCTGGTACACAGGCTACAGAAGCTGCTACAGAAGCTGCAAATAATGTGAATAACACAGGTGGATGCTTTGGTTCAGAGCCGGGTGGTTCTTGGATGATAATTATCTATGTTGTTATATTTGCAGCTTTCATTTATTTCTTGATGATTAGACCTTCAAGAAAACAAAAGAAAGAGCAAGAAGCTCGTATGGGCGGAATGGAGCCAGGTGATAGCGTACTTACAACAAGCGGATTTTATGGAACAATCGTTGCAATCAACGGTGATACAGTTATCGTAGAATTTGGTAACAATAAAAACTGCCGTATTCCTATGGCTAAACAAGCTATTTCACAAGTTGAAAAAGCTAACGCTGCCGCAGCAGTAGCTGCAGCACCAGCAGCTGCCGAAGGCGGAATTAAGAAGTTCTTCGGAAGGAAGAAAAAACTTGAAGAAGCAGCTGAAGAGATGGTAGCAACAGAAGCACCTGCAGAAACACCAGCAGAAGCTACTACAGAAACACCTGCAGAAGCTACTACAGAATCATCATCTGAGTCATCTACTGATGGCCCTACTGATGCTGAGTAATTACTAGTAAAGAGTACTTTAGGGCCGGGAAATAAAACCCCGGCCCTTTTTATATTTAAAAAAGAAAGAGGTATAAAAATGGCAAGAGTTTATAATTTTGCAGCGGGACCTGCAACACTCCCAGAGGAAGTATTAAAAGAAGCAGCTAATGAAATGCTAGATTACAATGGTCTTGGTATATCCGTAATGGAAATGTCCCATCGTAGTAAAGATTTTGAAAATATTATTTTTGGTGCAAAGCAAGACTTAAAAGACTTACTTAATATTCCTGATAATTATGAAATTTTATTTGTTCAAGGTGGAGCTTCCCAACAATTTGCCGCAGTACCTTTAAACCTTATGAAGAACAAGGTTGCAGATTATATCGTAACTGGTCAATGGGCGAAGAAAGCTTATCAAGAAGCTGTTCTTTTTGGCACAGCAAACAAAATTGCAACTAGTGAAGATAAAACATTCACATATATTCCAGATTGCTCAGACCTTCCTATTAGCGAAAACGCTGACTACGTGTATATATGTGAAAACAATACTATCTATGGAACAAAGTTTAAGACTCTTCCAAATACGAAAGGGAAATTATTAGTAGCAGATCAAAGTTCTATGTTCCTTTCCGAACCATGTGACGTTTCTAAGTATGGTCTTATATTTGCTGGCGCTCAAAAAAATATTGGCCCAGCTGGAGTAGTAGTTGTTATTATTAGAAAAGACTTAATAACTGATGATGTGTTAGAAGGCACACCAACAATGCTTAAATATAAAACCCAAGCGGATAATGATTCTTTATATAACACACCTAATGCTTACGGAATTTATATTTGCGGAAAAGTGTTTAAGTGGCTTAAGACAAATGGCGGTTTAGAAGTTATGAAAGAGAAAAATGAAAAAAAGGCTAATCTTCTTTATGACTTCTTAGATCAAAGCAAATTATTTAAGAGCCCGGTAGAAAAAGATTCTAGGTCATTAATGAATGTTCCTTTTGTAACAGGCAACGAAGAACTAGATAAGAAGTTCATTGCAGAATCTAAAGCGGCAGGTCTTATTCAGCTTAAAGGGCATAGAACTGTTGGTGGCATGCGAGCTTCTATTTACAACGCGATGCCATACGAAGGCGTAGCTAAGCTAGTAGAGTTTATGGATAACTTTGAGAAGAATAATTAATGTTCTTCGCTCCCGCAGGACATCTCCCATACTTCGCTGGTGCCCCCCGAAAAGGGTCCCCCCAGCTCGTATGGTGCCCTCCTGCTCGCGCGCAGAACACAAATAATAGGAGAAAGATATGTATAAGTATAAATGTTTAAATCCAATAGCAAAAATAGGGCTAAATAATTTTCCAGACACTTATGAAAAAGTAGAAGAAAACGAAAGCGCAGATGTAATCTTAGTTAGAAGTGCTGCGATGCATGAGATGGCTTTTGATAAAAATCTTAAAGCAATCGCTAGAGCGGGAGCGGGAGTAAATAATATTCCGTTAGAAAGATGCGCAAAAGAAGGAATAGTAGTTTTTAATACACCAGGCGCAAATGCTAATGGCGTTAAAGAATTATTTATCTTTGCAGCAATAGCAGGAATTAGAGATATTATTGGCGGTGTAGAATGGACAAAGAATCAAGGCGCTTCTGAAACCATCGCAGAAGATACAGAAAAAGAAAAGAAAAAGTTTGTAGGAAATGAACTTCTAGGGAAAAACCTAGGCGTTTTAGGTCTTGGCGCAATAGGAGCAAAGGTTGCTAACGTAGCAGTAGATTTGGGAATGAATGTTTTGGGATTTGATGCATTCTTAAATGATGCTATGAAAGCGAACTTAAATCCAGAGGTAAAAATTGCAAATAGTTTAGAAGAGGTGGCCGCATTTTCGAATCTTCTTACGATACATGTTCCGGCGTTAGCAGACACTAAGGGAATGATTAATAAAGACTTCTTAGCTAAAGCTAATGATGGGCTCGTAGTAATTAATTTAGCAAGAGATACTTTAGTAAATGCCGGCGATATGAATGAAGCATTAGAAAGTGGAAAGGTTAAAAAATATATTTGCGATTTCCCAACGGCGGACGGTGCAAAACTTCCTAACACAATTTTAATTCCACATTTAGGAGCATCAACAGAAGAAAGCGAAGATAATTGTGCGATTATGGCTGTAAAAGAGATTGTAGATTTCTTAGAAAATGGAAATATAAAAAATAGCGTTAACTACCCAAATGTTGACTTAGGAAAAAAGGAAGGCAAAAGACTTTCAATATGTTATGAGGGGATAAAAGATATTACTGACCTTACGAATTTGTTTAAAGAAAACGGCTTAACTATAAAAAATATGGCAGCTAATTCTAAAGGCGATTTTGGCTATGCACTTTTTGATTTCGAAGGCGATGCTGATATAGAAAAAATAGCGATGTCAGGAATATTAAAATTAAGGTTATTATAGCATCAAAAAGGACCATTGCTGGCACTTGAAAAAGGGTATCTAAGTGATATAATAGTTAAGGAAATTTGATTTCAAATTTTTAAATATTAAGCTTAATTTTTAAATTATTGGAGGGAAAAAATGGCAGATTTAAAAGCATTGAAAAACAAAACAATCATTACTGTAGCTCCTACAGGCGCTTGGCCAAAGAAAGAAAATAACCCTAACGTTCCTATGGATCCAGAAGAGATCGCCCAGGACGTATATGAGTGCTGGAAAGCCGGTGCAGCTGTAGCCCATCTTCATATGAGAGATGAAAACGGAAACGGTGCTATGGATCCTGTTAGATTCAAAAAGACTGTTGAACTTATCAAAGCTCATGAAGATTGTGATATCGTTCTTAACCTTACAACATCAGGCGATATCCATGCTGATGATGAAATCCGTGTTGCTCATGTTAAAGAATTAAAACCAGAAATGGCTTCTTATGACTGCGGTTCTATGAACTGGTTAAACAGTGGATTATTTATCAACAGCCCTAAATTCCTTGAAGATTGTGGATACTTATTCCAGGAATTAAATGTTAAACCTGAAATCGAAGCTTTTGATCCTGGTATGATCGGAAACGCTGCATACTACATCAAAAAAGGCGTTCTTACAACTCCAGTTCATTTCCAATTCTGTATGGGTTGCGCAAATGGTATCGCTGGTACAATGAAGACCCTTATCTTCATGAAAGAAGAAGCTGACAGATTAGTAGGATCAGAAAACTATACATGGTCATGCTTTGGTGTTGGACATTCAGCTATGGAAATGCTCTATGGGGCAGTAGCACTTGGTGGACATATCCGTGTTGGTATGGAAGACAACGTTCTCTTCTCAAAAGGTGTTCTTGCTGAGAACAACGCTCAATTCGTTAAGAGAGCAGTAGAAGCAGTTAAATTATATGGCCGTGAGGTTGCTACTCCTGATGAAGCTCGTCAGTTATTAAATCTTGCTCCATACAACAAATAGGATAAGCATATGACTTGGGGAGCTCAATACATGTGCTATTCTTGCAAAAAGTGTAGCAAGAAATACAAATATGCTATTGATTTAATTGGTGATTTCGGAGCTGATTTCGGAAAATGTCCTGAGTGTAATAGCGAAGGAAATTTAGAGTACGAAGGCCCTGTTTCAGTAGAAACAAGCCAATATGAAGAAGTAGAATAAAGCTAAGACTGCTGTGGAAATTCCACAGCAGTTTTACAATAATAAAGTATGCATTAATCGTGCATAAAATAAATGTGAGATTGACATTCGAAGTAGCATTTGGTACTATTTTAATAATAAAAAAATAGTTAAAAAGAGGAATCTTTTATGGAAATTATTAAAAATCAAAATGGTAATGAGTTGGATATTGAATTAGTAGGTAGACTTGATACTACTACTGCACCAGAGCTTGATGAAGAAGTTAAAAATGCTCTTGATGGAGTAGAAAAATTAGTATTTGATTTTACTAAACTTGAGTACATATCTTCTGCTGGGCTTAGAGTTCTTTTAGCAGCTCACAAAATTATGAGTAAACAAGGCGAGATGATTTTAACTAACGTTAACGATGACGTTAAAGAAGTTTTTGAAATCACTGGATTTGTTGAGATACTTAATATTCAATAATTTTCAAGCAGACTAAATATTTTAATAAAAAACAGAAATGAGCTTGCTTTATAGCAAGCCATTCTTGTTTAGTGATGGTAGTAAATGCAGGAAGTAAAAAGAAGCGATAAATTTGAATTATTATGCGAAACGCGTCTATATAAATTAGATGCAAAACTTCATAACCGTTTTAAAAATAGTATTTTTGCTATTGATAGACTTCTTGCAAATTATAAGATGGTCTTCCCGTTCTATACAGATCATACTCTCGAACATTCCGAGCAGGTAATCAGATATTCAAATTATTTTATAAGTGATAAAAATATTGAAAAGCTTAATGCCGATGAGCTTTATATTCTTTTAATGGGAGCATGCTTACATGATGTTGGTATGGGTATCTCCGTAAATGATTTTAATAGTTTTAAAAATAAAATAAAAGGATTAGACGAATATATTAAAGAAAATCCGAGAAAAATAATTGGAGATTATACTAGGTCTTTTCATCAGGAGTTTTCTGCATGTTTTATAGAAAAATATAAAGACTTATTTGAAATCCCATCAGATGATTATCTTTATTGTATCTGTCAGATAGCAAGAGGACATAGAAAATATAATTTATTAGATGAAAACGAATTTCCACGCTACTTTAAACTTGAAAATGGAAATACGGTAAGACTTCCGTATCTAGTAGCAATTGTAAAGGTTGCTGATGAGATGGATATAGCAAGTGAGCGAAACCTTTTAATTGATTATGATGATTATACATCGGGAGATGATGAAGAAAGGGTTATGTGCTATAAGGCACATGAGGCAATTAAGCAAATAGATTTTGAAAGTGATATTAAAGTATATTATTCAACCGAAAAAGATGATGTTTTAGAAGAATTAGAAAACATTTCACAAAAGGTAGAACAAGCATATAACGAATATAAAGAAGTAGTTAGAACATATACGGAATTTGTAAATATATATGGCAATATAGTTTTTTTGAAAAGGGGATAAAATACAAATAAAAAAAGCCATTGGCCGGACTTGAACCGGCGGCCTACGCATTACGAGTGCGTTGCGCTACCAACTGCGCTACAATGGCTTAAAACGTACTTGTAAAAGTTATCACATATTCGAAAAAAGTTCAACTAACAATCATTAAATACCAAAAAAAGTGGTATAATCTAAGTGGTATATTCGCCACAAAAATTCTATTAAATTTTTGAAAGGAAAAAAGTATGAGGCTTATTGAAGTCGAAAATATTAAAGCTTTAACTTCACATCTATTTGCTAAAGATTCATTTGATAAGTTTTTGGCAACAGAGGTTTCTATTAGTGCGCTTAATACAATTACTATTGACGGGCATATTAACGAGCAGTACTTAGATGAAAAAGAGATAGCTCTTCCAGAAAATAAAGAAGGAGTTATTTATTGGTCTAAGATAAGGAGCCTTTGTTATGAAATAATAAAAGGGAGGAAGGTTCCATTGCGCTTTAAGATAGTATTTGCGCTTCCTAGGCACCTATTTGGCGCATTCTTAAAGAAAGTTAATTTGGGCATGAGCCCAGATGATATAAACGCTTTATTTCTTAATATAGGATTTCAGGCAAATAAGCTTACATGCACAACAGCAGTGTCCCTAAAAAGTTTTTCATTAGATAAAAGTTTAGAAAACGCATGGGACGAATATATTAATAAATTTATAATTTCTTTACAGGAGGGCTAGATTAATGAGCGAAAAAGGAAATTTATCAATTAATAGTGAAAACATATTTCCGATTATAAAGAAGTGGCTTTATTCGGATCATGATATTTTTCTAAGAGAATTAATATCTAACGGATGTGACGCTATTACAAAACTTAGAAAGTTAGAAATTATTGGCGAATACCAATTTGCCGAAGATCAAAAATTTGAAATCCAGGTTATTGCAAATCCGCAAAAGAAGACCTTAAAAGTTATTGATAACGGAATTGGTATGACTAAAGAAGAAGTAGAAGAATATATTAATCAAATAGCTTTTTCTGGAGCTACTGACTTTTTAAATCAATACAAAGATAAAACTAATGAAGACCAAATAATTGGTCACTTTGGACTTGGCTTTTATTCAGCTTTTATGGTAGCGGATAAAGTTACGATTGATACGCTTTCATTTAAGGACGGTGCAAAGGCCGTTCATTGGGAATGTGACGGTGGCACGACTTATGAAATAGAAGAGTCAGATAAAGAAAGTGTTGGAACAGAAATTACACTTTACTTAAATGATGATTGCTATGAATTTAGTAATGAATACAGAGTAAAAGAAATAATAAATAAATACTGTAGCTTTATGCCAGAAGAAATATATTTTGTTAACACTGACAATATTGGCAAAGAGCCACAAAAGGATGAAAATGGTAACCTTGTTGAGCCAGAAGAGCCAAAGCCACTTAATGATATTCATCCACTTTGGACAAAACATCAAAACGATTGCACAAAAGAAGAGTATATAGAGTTTTATCGCAAGGTATTTAACGACTATAAAGAACCACTGTTTTGGATCCACTTAAATATGGATTATCCTTTTAACTTAAAAGGTATTTTATATTTTCCTAGAATTACAAATCAGTATGAAAATATTGAAGGCACAATAAAACTTTATAACAACCAAGTATTTATTGCCGACAACATTAAAGAAGTTATTCCAGAATACTTACTTCTTCTTAAGGGAGTAATAGATTGCCCGGACCTTCCACTTAATGTATCTAGAAGTGCGCTTCAAAATGACGGCTTTGTAAATAAAATTTCAGAATTCATTTCTAAGAAGGTAGCTGATAAATTAAGTGGAATGTATAAGACCGAAAAAGAAGATTATGAGAAATGTTGGGATGATATTTCCCCATTTGTAAAGTACGGATGCTTAAAAGATGAAAAGTTCTTTGAGAAGATGAAAGACTTTGTGCTTTATAAAAACTTAGATGATAAATATTTGACTTTAGAAGAAGCTCTAGAAGAAAATAAAGAAAAACATGAAAACACTTTATTCTATGTTTCGGATAAACAAAAGCAAGGTCAATATATTGCAATGTTTAAGAAACAAAAACTAGATGCGTTTTATTTAGAACATTATATTGATACATCTTTTATCACACTTTTAGAATCTAAAAACGAAGGCCTTAGCTTTTTAAGAATTGATACTGACTTAGATAAAGTTTTCCAAAAGAGAACATCTAAAAAAGATCAAGGCGAATTAGATGAAAAAGCAGCAACACTAAAGGAACGACTTGTAAAATTAGTTGGAAATGAAAAGATAAATGTTGAACTAAGAAACTTAAAAAATGCTGAAACATCTTCAATGATAACAGTCTCAGAACAAGCAAAACGCATGGAAGATATGATGGCGCAAATGGGCTACTTAGGAGATGATTTAGATATGAATCAATTTAAGGAGCCAGGCACATTAGTTCTTAATAACAATAACGAGTTAGTTCAATATGTCTTAAATAACGAAGAAAACGAAAATACAAACATGGTACTAGAACAACTCTACGACCTGGCTAAACTTTCAAACGAGCCGTTAACTCCTCAAGAGATGAGTAAGTTCATAGCTCGTAGCAATAAGGTTATGCAAATGCTTACAAAATAGAGGTAAAAAAATGTCAGACGAAAAACAAATGCAAGAAGGATGTAGCGAAGAAAAATGTGCTAGCTGTGCTAGCGCCGGAACATGTCCATCCAAGAATGGACCACAAAGTTTTTTAGAAGCTGCTAACGAACTTAGCTGTATAAAAAAAGTTATTGGCGTTGTTAGCGGAAAAGGCGGAGTAGGAAAGTCTTTTGTTACTGGCTCTTTGGCAGTAGAACTTACTAAAAAAGGATACAAAGTAGGAATTTTAGATGCAGATATAACAGGACCATCAATCCAAAAGATGTTTGGAATTAAAGGAGGGGTAGAAGCTTCAGAGCAAGGAATCTTCCCAAAAGAGACTAATCTTGGGATAAAGGTGATGAGCATAAATATGCTTCTTGATGATGAAGAAGCTCCAGTTATATGGAGAGGGCCTGTATTAGCTGGCGTAGTAAAACAGTTTTGGACAGATGTTATTTGGGGCGATTTAGACTTTCTTTTGGTTGACTTGCCACCTGGAACGGGAGATGTTCCGCTGACAGTTTTCCAATCGCTTCCAGTTGATGGAATAGTTATTGTTACTAGTCCGCAAAGCCTAGTTAAAATGATTGTAAAAAAGGCAGCTAATATGGCTTCGCAGATGAATATAGAAGTTTTAGGCATCGTAGAAAACTATAGCTATATCGTTTGCCCAGATTGTGGCAAGGAAATAGATGTGTTTGGAAAGAGCAGCATTGATGATGTAGCTAAGGAGATGAAATTAGATGTATTAGGAAAGATGCCTATTAATACAGCGGATGCTATTAAGGCGGACGAAGGTAAATTTGAAGAAGTAGTAAATAACAATATAGCAAAGGCTATAGAAAAACTTATTAAATAGAGGTGGAACTATGAAAGAATCATACACAATGACAATTGCGGGATGTGAAAGAGCACTTCCTATATGCAAAGCAGAAAACGGAATTGTAATAGGCGCGTTCGTTATTTTTGGAGATGTCGAGCTTACATGTGCCGCAGCAAGAGAATTAATTAAACTTGCTCCCGAGTATGACTATATGGTAGCGCCAGAAGCAAAGGCGATTCCATTAGTTCATGAGATAGCAAGACAAAACGGAACAAACCAATATTTTCTAGTTAGAAAAACGCCTAAGTTTTATATGAATGGCATATTTGATATTGAGGTTAAATCTATTACAACTCAAAACGTTCAACATCTTTACATGGACGGAGCTGATGCAGCTAAGTTAAAAGGAAAGAGAGTTTTAATTGTTGATGATGTTATTTCAACTGGCGAGTCTTTGGCAGCAGTAGAAGCTTTAGTAGAAAAAGCTGGCGGGAACATTGTTGGAAAACTTGCTATCTTAGCTGAAGGCAAGGCAGCAGACAGAACAGATATTAAATTCCTAGAAAAACTTCCACTCTTTGATCAAGAGGGAAATCCGATAGACTGATTTATCCAGAGATGATTTTAACTAAAGATTTATTTTGGTTAAAGTAAGCAAAAAAACTAAATTCTAAATAGCACAGTGGCGATTCTGCCACTGTGCATATCTAAATAAAACTAAATATTAAGGAGGAGATTTATGTTAAACATAGGTCAACTTATTGATGAGCGCTTTGAAATAAAAAAGATACTTCAAAGTAGCCCAAATCATGTTTACTTAGCTTTTGACAATGTTGCAAGTGATTTTGTTGTGCTAAAAGCGAATGCTAAAAAAGAAGGTGACATACTAAAGAAAATAGATTGTCCATTTATTGTTAAAGCTATAACTGAAATAGAAACAAAAGAGGGTTTCTTTTTGGTTGAGGAGTATGTTAAAGGGCAGATGCTTTTTTCTTTGCCACTTAAAGAAAAGCCAATGGACTTTCGTTTAGCAGTTTATATTGCTAGGCAACTTTGCGAAGCGCTTATATATTTGCACAGCCTAAAGCCACCAATTATTTATCGCGACATAAAGCCAACAAACATAATAATAAATGCGAAAGGTCAGATAAAATTAATAGATTTTGGAGCAGCTAAGGAATATGAACTAAGGGCTAATGAAGATAAAGAAAGCGTAGGGACAGTTGGGTATGCGGCACCTGAGCAATATCTAGGAGAAGGCCAAAGCGATACAAGGAGTGATATTTATGCTTTTGGAGCACTTCTTTACTATTTGCTTACTGGCGATGATGTAGGAAAAGAGCCACATACAATTTTTCCAATAGTAAAGTTTAGAAGTGATGTTCCTAGCCGGCTAGAAGGCATAATAAAAAAATGCACATCTAATAGGCCAGAAGACAGGTATCAAAGTGCGCAAGCTCTTATGTACGATTTAGAAAATTTTGAAAATCCGGAAGTGCAAACACACGAAAGAAAAATTAGAAAATTTAAGCTTAAAAAGAGTAATGCAAATCCAGTAGCGCTAGCTTTGTTGTTACTTTCGTTTATGATTTATATCGCAGGATTTATTTTTGGAATCGGAAGAGCAACAACAAAAACCGGCGAGGTAAATTTTACACTCGCCGGGATTTATTGGTTTGTTTCTTTTGCTTTTGGAACAATTGTTATGGGGCTGTCCCAAATAGTTAAACTCTTAAATGATATTAGAAGCCATTATCATGAGTAGTCCGCCTGGAAAGCGCCTAGAACGGCATTGTAATCACTAAGAGAAGAGTTGCCGTTCCATGTCATAAAGCCTCCGTCTCCAACGCCAGAATCGTAAAGGCCACTTATTTGTCTTCCAAGAAGGTTACTGCTAACCATATAGACAGGATCCCAATAAGGAGTATCGTAACATGTAAGCCATGTACGAGGGATTGCTGGATTAGGTGTGATTTCTTGAGCTTCGCTTACTAATGAACCCCAGTTGTATAAAGTAGCATAAGGGTTTGTCCATGTATCGGTGCCTCTTCCAAAGTGGTCGATATAAGGCATACCGCTTATTACGTCGATAACGTTAGAGATTGCAGGCCAGTATTGACCGTAGGCAGTTACATATCCGTTAGAGCATTCGCCGAAAACATCAACAGATACGTATGCGCCAACTTTGTGAAGATTATCTGAAGCATACATACAGAAGTTTTGGACTGCCTCGGCTTTTTCTTCGCCGTAAGTATTCTTAAAGTCTGTTGAACCTGACTCTTCGCCTAGAGATAGTGAATAAGCATTTTCTGGGAAGCGAACATAGTCAAACTGAATCTCATCAAAGCCAAACTTCATAACTGCTTCCTGTGCAAGCTTAAGGTTGTATTCCCAAGCAAGTCTAGAATATGCTGAAGGCCAGCCTTGGTTTACGCCATCACTTACAATACACTCGTCTGGATGGTCTTCGGCAAATTGAGGATCGTTAAATACAACAATTCTTCCGATTGTCCAAAGCCCAGCTTCTTTTACGCGGTCAATTGATTCTTTATATTCATCCATTGTCATAGATGCTGTTTCATATATAGTAGGAGAGTATTCCTTTGCAACTTCAGATTGATAAATCATATATTTATCTTTGATATCGATAACCATTGCTTTAGACCCCGCATTTTTAGCAAGGTTTATATAACTGTCAATGATATAACTGCCATCTGATGCTTTTTTGGTACATGAAGCGTTTAAGTAGTATGTACGAGCATCTAAAGGGATTGACTTATCTGTATCGAAAGATTTATCGAATGGGAAGTAGTCTAAGTTAGCAGGGTTTCCACCTAAAAGGTCATAACTGTAAATAGCATCTTTATTTAGCTCATAGTATTTAGTGTTAACGGCGTTAGCTTCTTCCTGCGTTGCTACTAAATATTTAGGATAAACGTAGCCAGTTTGCTCGCCGACACTAACTTGATACATGTTTACATTTCCGTCTTCTTTTATTGTGTCAAATCCAGTGATATCAACTGCTGTTCCTTTTTTTAGAAATCCAGCAATAGAAGGGTCTTCAAAATTAACATAAAGAGTAGCAGGAGTTCTAATAAAGAGGCTAGTTTCTTTAACGCATTCTTCTAGCTTAGAAGCAGTATTATCTTTTAGCACATAATAAGTAGGTGCTTCTTCGGAATCCTCTAACTTAAAAGAAACGTAAACTTTTTCACCTTCCGTAAAATCTTCGCTAGCATCAAAGTTTAAGCCTGCTTTAATTACTTCGAGACCTCTAGATAAAGTCTTTTGCTCAACTAGTTTTTCATTTTCTAAAGTATAGTAAAGAACTTGCGGCTTCTCTGATGCTAAAAAGAAAGTTTTTTTAGATTTTTTAGCACATCCAGCAAAACAAAAAGCAATCGCAAGCATAGTGATTAATATTGCAACACCAATTTTCTTTTTCATAACCTTCTCCTAAAATTTCTATAGGTTTATTCTATATTATAATCAGCAAATTCGCTATATAAAATGTTGAAAAAGTCTTGAGAAAATCTTGAGAAAATCCTTCATCAAAGAAAAGGATTTTAAGTTTTTCTTGACCGGGGGGGACTCGTGAGAGAATAAGTTAAATTAATTTGGAGGTGAAAGTATGAAAAAAATAATAGGGTTTTTATTAGTTTTGATAATTGCTGTTTCTACATTATGTGCCTGTGGAAAATTATCTGAAAAAGAGCAAAAATATGTTGGAGTTTGGGTCAACTTTGCTGCAGGAGAAACATTAGGGAATACACTAGCATTAAAAGAAAACAGAAAATTTTATATTTCAACAAATTCCCCAGTTGGGCAAATAACAGATGAAGGAAAATGGAGAATAAAAGATAACAAAATTATTCTTGATTATGGAGTAAAAGGTGAATCCGAAGTTGAAATCATAGGGGATGATTCGTTACGTGGAGGCAATATTACGTACAGTATATCAAATTTAGATCCAAATGATTTTTGAGATAAGTAAATATTATTAATGCATAAAAAACAGTACGAAAAGACGTGCTGCTTTTTTTATGCCCAGAAGAAAGGAGAAGAAGATGACTAGTGCATACTAATTTCCCATAAAGCTCAAAACGGGAAGTTACTTAAATAATTTACAAGTGTAGCACATTGACAGGAATAAATATGGGGGGGGTAAAATAAAGAAAAACTATAGGAGAAAGAAAATATGGTAATAGGTGGTTTGATTTCCTTAGTAATAGGTGGATTATTATTGTATTGGTCAATTTCAGGAGGTATGTTGATATTACCAGGAGTTTTTGGTTGCATGGGGTTAATTATTGGGGTAGGTTGTTTAGGTGTGGCAATTAAAGATGCTAATAATAAATCAAAACAGAAAAAACTTGATAAACAATTGGAAAAAGAGCGTATTCAAAAAACAAATGCTATTAATAGTTCTGTTGAAAAAGGAACATGGAAGTTTCCGGTTTTGTTATTTTATAACGAATGTAAATTGGTTAACGTTTCAAGTTTTTCAGATGAATATAGCATAAAGAAAGGAAAACAAATTTGCCAAAAAATCCTAGAAAATAATTTAGTTAGTGAGCAGCATTATTCTAAATATTTTGATGACATGCAATCTTTATACAATAGTGGAAAAGAACAATTTGAATATGAAAAAAATCAAGAACGATTAAAAATAGAAAAATGGAACAATACTCCTCAAAAATGCGACCTATCTGATGAACAAAAAAACATTGTCAATCATTTTGATTCATTAATAAATTGTGTTGACACTGAAAAAAGAATAAAAATGCTTAATAAATTAGCATTAGAAATTAAAGAAAAAATCGAACAAAAAGAAAGAGCAGCTGAGAGTGCCAGAATTCTAGGAGAGGCTATTGCTACTTCTGCATATCAAGAAAAGAAGGCTGATTGGGCTATTATGGGTGGTATTGCTAGCGGCATAGCTGGACCAGGAGCAGGAGCAGCTGTAGCAATAGATACAATGAATAAAAATGCAGAAATAGATGCACGTAATAATCAAAATAAGGCGGCTGCATTTAAAATGGGAATGGATGTTTGGGATTTATCAGATAAGGCATTAAATGATGTTTCTAAGCTTAAGGAGAAATTAAATAATACTTATGAATTAATTGATGAAACTCGTGAAAAAATTGTTCTTGATAATCCAAGAAATGAAGAACTGTTTAATTACTTAAATGTTAATAGTAAAAGTGTACAAAAACAATCTAATAATGCATTGAAAATTACTTTATCTATAAATAATGCTTATAAACCTGATGTGCCAGATGCAGTTACAATGGTGGTTGACGGCATGTTAAAAGCAACAATATATTCTGAAGAGAAATATATTGGTGAAGTTAATATTGCATTACCTACTTTTGGATTAGATTGCATTAATAGAACTGTAAACTTGACAACTTATTGTGACACATATTTGCCAAAAAATACAAGTTATGATGTTAAAGTTGAATGTAGAAATTTGTGGGTTATGGAATTGTAAAAAAGGAAGTTTTGCAAAAAGGATAAGAATGCTGTGACGATATGAAAATCCTTGCCGCTATTTTTTACGATAAGTTTTATTGACAGAGAAGATGATAAATGATAATGTAAAGAAAGTAAAGAAAGTAAAGAACATGTAACGCAGGAGGCAAATAATGGAAATTAGCAAGATATCATCAAAAGGTCAAATAACAGTACCTGTTTCTGTTAGAAAAAAATTGAACTTAATGTCGGGTGATAATGTTGTGATATTTGAGGAAAATGGTCGTGTTTATATTGAGAATGCGGCAGCGATTTCTTTAAAATATATTGGACCGAATAATGGAACTATGCAGTATGATTTTGATAGAGTAGAAGATCAAATTGCCGTCGCAGAGCCAGGTATTAGATATTGTACGGTTAGGGAGTCGTTAGAGGATTCATTGAAAGAAGTTAAAGAAATCCGTGAAGGAAAACGCACAGCGAGGACATTGGATGATTTATTTAACAATATTGATAAATGGAGACAAGAGGAGAACGAATGAAATATAAAATTATTCCCACTGAACGCTTTAATTCTGATGTCAAATATTATATTAAGAAAAAACATTATGTGCGAATTGGTGAGGATATTAAAAAAGTAACTGATGAGCTTCAAAATGGTAATCTTATAGGGGATGAAATACCTGGTTTGAAAGTAGAATCAGATGGTCATACTTATAAAGTGAGAACAGCAAATTCTGATACTAAAGTTGGAACTTCTAATGGATATCGAGTTATTTATTATGTTATACGAGATGATAAAGAAGTTTATCTACTTACAATTTATTCAAAAAAAGATGATTCTAGAATTCCTAGTAATAAAGAAATAGTAGAGTTGGTCGCAAAATATTGCTTATAGAATAGATTTGTTGAATAATAAAAAAGTAAATACATTAACACAGTAGCTAGGAGATATTCTTGTCGCTGATTGAAAATTAAGCTAGTGTAAAGTTTTTGTAGGAAAAATAAAAAAAATAGAAAGCACCTGATTCCTATGTTAGGATTTAAGTTGAGAAAACAATAATCCAAGGAGGTGCTTTCATGATTAATAGTATACAACAGTTTCACAAAGATGGAACAACAAGATTAATAAATGTTTTCAATAATTATTCTTCAAACATGACCAAAATAGCAGAGATGGTTTACGGAGTAACAGCAGAGGTCACAAAGTTGGGCTGTAATATTATTGCAGAAGAATGGGAATCGTATGATGAATTATTGAGAAAACGAAAGGATTTAAGAAAAGACTGGTACATTGTCAGGCGCGATGAAACATCATTAATGACCAGCCTAGGAGAAGTAAAATATCATAAGACTCTTTTTAAGAACAAGAACACAGGAGTAAGATGTTATCTTCTGGATCAATTAATGGGGATAGAAAGCCATACAAGGATAACTGAAGATGCACAGGCAAGAATCTTAAAAGAAGCATCAGAAAGCAGTTATCAAAAAGGCGGAGCAAATGCCAGCATAACAGGAGATGTGGTAAGTAAAGAAACTGTAATGAATAAAATCCATGTTCTAGAGTTTCCAACACTTAAAGCAAAAGAAAAGAAAGAATTAAAAACTCTTTATATAGACGCAGATGAAGATCATGTAGCACTACAATATTTGGAACA